>NZ_VBVX01000426.1 GCF_005981925.1 Streptomyces albidochromogenes | reverse complement strand
AAGACCTGGGGGGTGCTGTTGGAGTAGTTGTCGACGACGATCAGTTCGTAGCCGTGGTCCAGCAGTTCCACGCAGGCGTGGCTCCCGATGAAACCCGCGCCGCCGGTGACCAGCACGGTCGACGGCGGGTTCCGCCCCCCTCCTTGGCGCGCGGGCGCGCTTCGGGCCGTGGTCATCGCACTCCCGGGCTCGGTGGGGCGGGAGCGCGGACGGGAAGGATCATGGTTGAACGGGCCGCCCGCCCCGAAGCGGGGCGGGCGGGCACGCGTGTGCCGGGCGGGCGGTGTGCACCGTGACATCCGTGGGTTCACGCTGGCTGTGCGTCATGGCAAGACGCTCCTGAACGACTCAGGCGGCGTACGCTGTCGATGTAGAGATATGCCGTATACATACAATTTCAGGCCGATAATCCCCGAAAGTCAAGAGCCGATCCGCGATCGGTGGGGGGAGTGGAGCGAACGAGCGGCTGTGGCCGTGGGGGGCACGGGGGCGCGTACGCCGCCGAAAAGCCACTGGAGACGAGACGAGTCGTCTTGTTATGGTGGGCGCATGGTCTTCTTCTTCTTTCTCTGAGTCCGGGCACGGCCCACGCCGCCGTTTCTGCCGCCCGTAGACACTTCGCACCCCAGGGAAAGACACCATGCGCGCACGCGCCCGTACCTTTGTGCCCGCCGCCGTGGCACAACTGTCCGTCAAGTACGCCACCAAGTCCTACGGCACCCGGACCGTCCTCGACCAGGTCTCCTTCACCGTCCGCCCGGGCGAGAAAGCCGCCGTCATCGGCGAGAACGGCTCCGGCAAGTCCACCCTGCTGCGGCTCCTCGCCGCGGCCGAGGAACCGGACGCCGGAGAAGTCACCGTCAGCTTCCCCGGCGGCACGGGCCACCTCGCCCAGACCCTCGACCTCGACCCGGACCGCACCGTGCGGGACGCGGTCGACCTCGCGCTGAGCGAACTGCGCGCCACGGAGCGCCGGTTGCGCGAGGCGGAGGAGCGCCTCGGTGAAGCGTCGCAGGACGAACTCGCCGCGTACGGCGAGCTGCTGACCGCGTACGAAGAACGCGGCGGATACCAGGCGGATGCCCGCGTCGACGCCGCCCTGCACGGGCTCGGGCTGGCCGGGATCACCCGGGACCGTCCGCTCGGCACGCTCTCCGGCGGCGAGCAGTCGCGGCTCGCGCTCGCCTGCGTGCTGGCCGCCGCCCCCGAACTGCTGCTCCTCGACGAGCCGACGAACCACCTCGACGCGGGGGCCGTGCGCTGGCTCGAAGACCACCTGCGCGCGCACCGCGGCACCGTCGTCGCGATCACCCACGACCGGGGCTTCCTCGAACGCGTCGCCACCACCGTCCTGGAGGTCGACCGGGACTCGGGCACCGTGCGCCGGTACGGCGACGGCTGGCAGGGCTACCGCGCGGCGAAGGCCGCCGCCCGCCGCCGGGCGGAGCTGGAGCACGCCGACTGGCTGCGGGAGGTGGCTCGCACCGAGGAGCTGCTGGAGGCGGCCGGGAAGCGGATGGCCACTACGGGCAAGGACCCGGGGCAGGGCTTCGGCAAGCACCGCCGCTCGCACGAGGCGAAGCTGGGCGGGCAGGTACGGGCGGTCCGGGAGCGGCTGGCTCAACTGCGGCGCGACCCGGTGGCGGCGCCGCCCGAACCGCTGCGGTTCACCGTGGTCCTGCCGGCCGCAGGCGGCGGGCACCCGGTCGGCCGCCCTGCGCCGGGCCCCCGGCCCGGTCCGCCCGGGGCAGGCCCCGTCGCCGTACTCGACGGTGTGGCGGTCGGCGAACGGCTGCGCCTGGACGGGCTGGTGGCGATAGCACCCGGGCAGCGGCTGCTGGTCACGGGGGAGAACGGGGCGGGCAAGACGACGCTGCTGCGTGTCCTCGCGGGTGACCTGGAGCCGGACGCCGGGGCGGTACGCCGCCCCGCCCAGGTCGGCTACCTGGCGCAGGAGCTGCCCGCACGCTCCACGCGGCTCCCGCTGCTCGCCGCCTTCGCGGCCGGGCGGCCGGGGCCGGCGGACGAGTACGCCGAACAGCTGCTGGCGCTGGGCCTGTTCCGCGAGGCGGACCTGCACGTTCCGGTGGCGTCGCTGTCCGCGGGGCAGCAGCGGCGGCTGCAGATCGCGCGCCTGGTGACCCGGCCCGCGGACCTCCTCGTACTCGACGAGCCGACGAACCACGTGGCGCTCGACCTGGTCGAGGACCTGGAGACGGCGCTGGCGGCTTACCCGGGGGCGGTGGTCGCCGTCTCGCACGACCGCGGCTTCCGCGAGCGGTTCCCGGGGGACCGGCTGGAGCTGCGCGGCGGCCGCCGGTGCTGACGGGGCCGGGGCCGAGCCCTGCCCCGGCCCGGGCTCGCGGACTCGGTCGATCCGGGCGGCTTCGAGCGCGACCGTCAGTGCCGCCGACGCGCGTTGAGCCGGGCCGCCTGGCGCGTCAGGTGGTCGCGCTCAGCGAGGTTGGGCGCCTTCCGGGCCGCCTCGGCGTACAGCCGCGCCGCCGTCGCCAGGTCGCCGTCCCGCTCATGGAGGTACGCCGCCACGGCGGTGTGGCGGGGCAGCGAGGCGTCCAGTTCAGCGAGCGCCGCCAGGCCGGCGCGCGGTCCGTCGGCCTGGCCGACGGCCACCGCGCGGTTGAGCCGTACGACCGGGCTGTCGGTCAGGCGCGCGAGCTCGTCGTACCACTCGACGATCTGCACCCAGTCCGTCTCCTCGGCGGTGGGCGCGTCGGCGTGGAGTGCCGCGATGGCGGCCTGGGCCTGGAACTCGCCGAGCCGGTCGCGGGCGAGGGCCGCCTGCAGGACCCCGATGCCCTCGGCGATCAACTTCGTGTCCCAACGGCCGCGGTCCTGCTCGGCGAGCGGCACCAGGCTGCCGTCGGGCGCGGTCCGGGCCGCACGCCGGGCGTGGTGCAGCAGCATGAGGGCGAGCAGCCCCGCCACCTCGGGGTGGTCGAAGGCGGCGGCGAGCTGCCGGGTGAGCCGGATGGCCTCGGCGGCGAGGTCGACGTCGCCGGAGTAGCCCTCATTGAAGACCAGGTACAGGACGCGCAGCACGGTGGCGACGTCGCCGGGCTGGTCGAAGCGCACGCCGGACACGGTGCGCTTGGCCCTGCTGATGCGCTGCGCCATGGTCGCCTCGGGCACCAGGTAGGCCTGGGCGATCTGGCGGGTGGTGAGCCCGCCGACGGCGCGCAGCGTGAGCGCGATCGCGGACGACGGTGTCAGTGACGGGTGGGCGCACAGGAAGTAGAGCTGGAGTGTGTCATCGACGGTGGGCGTGGGCCCTGGCACGGGCTCCTCGTCGACGAGGTCCTCTCGTCGGCGGCGGGCGGCGTCCGCGCGGGTCGCGTCGAGGAACCGGCGCCACGCCACGGTGACCAGCCAGCCCTTTGGGTCTCGCGGCTGGTCGGCCGGCCAGGCGCGGACCGCCTCGACCAGCGCGTCCTGCACGGCGTCCTCAGCCGCCGCGAAGTCGGCTCCGCGGCGGACGAGGACGGCGAGCACGCTGGGCGTGAGGCTCCGGATCAGGGCCTCGTTCACCTGGGTGGTCATTCGGTGATGGTGGGCGGCGCGGTCAGGAACGGGCGCAGTTCGAGCCACTCGTGGATCGGCTTCCCGCCCGCCCCGGGGGCGGCCGACAGCTCGCCGGCGAGCTCGACGGCGCGCTCGTAGCTGTCGACGTCGATCACCATCCAGCCGGCGATGAGATCTTTCGTCTCGGCGAAGGGGCCGTCGGTGACCGGCGGGCGGCCCTCGCCGTCGTACCGGACGAACGTCCCTTCGGGGGCGAGCGCCTGACCGTCGACGAACTCGCCGGTCTTCTCCAGCCGGCCCGCGAAGTCGTTCATGTACTGCACGTGGGCCGAGATCTCCTCGGGTGTCCACTGGTCCATGGGCACGTTGTTGACCGGGGCCGGGGCGCCGCGGTAGTGCTTCAGCAGCAGGTACTTGGCCATCGTGGTTCTCCTCAGTGCTGGTGCGACCCATTCTTGTCGCCTTCACTACAGGGACGGAGCCGGTCGCGCGTTCTCGACATCCGCCGCCGGTTTCTTTTTCGCCTTCCTGAACGACTGGGGTGCGCCGCCTCGCGCTGTCCGGCGCGGTGCGACCGCGCGGCGGAGACCAGGGTGGATGACGGCGGCCGGTCAGGAGACACGCTTGCGTCTGCCACCACGGCGGATCGGCCACTCGGGTTGCGTTGCGGCCGGCACGGGTGCCTTTGAGTTCCACCCGCCTGCTGGCGCGCCGTGCGGAGGGGGCGATCGCTTTACGGTGGTCTGATGCGATCTGTTCCCGAGTGGGCCCTGCTCTCGTCGGGCTGTGCCCCCGTCGTCCTGGTCGGAGGCTGGACGATCGCGGCGCTCCTGGAGGGGCCCGCCTACAATCCCGCCACGCAGACGATCAGCGTCCTGGGGGCCTACGGGGCGGCCGGATTCTGGGTGATGACGGGAGCCTTCCTCGGCCTGGGCGTCTGCCACCTGCTCACGGCCTGGGGGCTGCGCCCGGCCGCGCTCGCCGGGCGTGTGGCGCCTGTCTCTT
>NZ_VBVX01000425.1 GCF_005981925.1 Streptomyces albidochromogenes | reverse complement strand
GTACGGAGGCGGGGGAGCGGGCGGGCACGGCCGCCCCCGGCAGCGGCGTCCTCAGGGCCCACGTCGGCCGGGTGCCGCCGTCCTCGGCGGCCGGCCGGTCCGCCGGCGCGGGCGTACCGGCGGCCGGGGCCGGGGCCGGGGGCCCCGGCCGCACATCGGGCCGGCGCTCCGGGTGGTCGAAGTCCAGCCGCACTCCGAGCGGCATGGTGGGCGAGTCGAGCGCCGAGCGCAGCGCCCAGCGCGTGCCGAACCCGCCGCCGGCCGGCCCGTCCCGCTCCGTGTGCTCGCCGCCGGCGAAGACCCCCGCGTCGCCGTCGACCGCCAGGTCCGCCAGGTCGCCGTCCGGAGCCGCCGCGTCCGCCCCGCTGGGCGTCTCCGGCGGCGCCGACCGCACCACCCGGTACAGCATCACGCCCGCGACCGAGGCCACGACCGCCAGGCTGGAGATCTCCGCGATCCCCGCCCCCACGAGCCCCATGCGAGGCAGCAGAAGAAGCGTCAGCCCGAGCACCAGGACGCACAGCCCGCCCTGGAGGTAGGCGAGCGGGGAGGTGCGGCTCTGGGCACGCAGGACCGCGAAGTACACCTCGATGACGACGCGCAGCAGCGCGCCGACGGCGAACCAGCGCAGCAGCGGGGTCGCGGCGTCGGCGTACCCCTGGCCGAACACGCCCAGGATGTACGGGGCGCCGAAGAACAGGACCGCCGCGACCGGCAGCATGATGCGCGCCATGCGGCGCAGCGCGGCGCGGCAGTTGCGGGCGAGGGTGCTCGGATCGTGCGCGCCTTCGACCGTCAGGGAGGCGCCCATGTTGATCGCGAGCAGGTTGACCGTGCCGCCGATGGTCGTGGTGATGTAGAAGTACGCGTTGTCCTCGGCGCCGACCTGCGAGGCGACGATCACCGGCACCGCGTACACGACGGCCAGTGAGAACAGCGACCCCGTGTAGTCGCCGGCCAGGAACCGGCCCATCTGGCGCAGCGTCGGCGGCCGGGCGCGGTCCTCGGTGGCCGCCACGTGCCGCGGCACCAGGCGCCGGAAGACCAGCCATCCCAGCGGGACCACGGACACGGCGATCGCCGCGACCCACGAGACGAACACCCCGGCGGTGGGGACCGAGGCCGCGATCACGACCAGCAGCACCAGCTTGACCGCCGAGAAGACGGTGTTGCCCACGGGCACCCACAGCGCGCTGCGCAGGCCCGTCAGCACCCCGTCCTGGAGCGTGAGCAACGACCAGGCGACGACGGCGATCACGAAGACCGCGCCGTTCAGCGGCCCGTTCAGGAAGCTGTACGAAGGGCCCCACAGGCCGAGCGTCGACAGGAACACCAGCGCCGCGCCCGCCACCACCACGGAACTGCCCGCGTACGTCCGCAGCACCAGCCGCCCGGTCCCGCGCCCCGCCACCGGTATGAACCGGGCGAGCGCCCCGGTCAGCGTCAGCGCGGTCAGCCCGGCCAGCAGCTTCATCGCGGCGATGGCCGCCGAGCCCTGGCCGACCGCGGACTCCGAGTAGTACCGGGCGGCGGCCAGCCAGAAGCTCAGGCCGAGCAGCGCGCTGATGCCGGTGTTGAGCATCAGCGCGTAGGCGTTGCGAAAGAGCGGACTGCCGCCGCCGCTTCCCGGCAGGCGCAGGCGGCGCGCGGTCGGCGGCTCGTCCTTCGCCGGGCTTTCGGCCCGGGCGGTGGTCGTGTCAGGCACGGCTCCTGCTTACCTTCCGGCCGGCCGCGCGGGCTCTGCGGACCACGGCGTACCCCTTGGTGAGGGCCCTGCTTCCGGCGAACGTACGGGCGACGGACCGCCCGTGCACCAGACGTTCGAACTCCTCGATGCCGGTGGTGCGCCGTACGGTCACCCGTGCCAGGGCGTACGGCCCCTGGCACCGCCGGGCGAGGGCGTTGCGCACGGCGAGCGACTGGGCGAAGCCGGCCTCGCGCACCGTGCGGCGCACCCGCCGGCTGGAATAACCGTACGGGTAGGCGAAGGACACGGGCCGGGCGCCCAGCTCCTCCGTGATGATCTCCCGGCAGCGCCGGGCCTCGAACCACAGCTCCTCGTCCGGCAGTTGGTCCAGCTGTGGATGGGTGTGGCTGTGGCCACCGATCTCGGTACCGGCGGCGGCCAGTTCCCGCACCTGGTCCCAGTCGAGCATCGTGTCGAGCGCGCCTCCCGTGTCGTACGGGCCGCGCAGCCAGCCCGTCGACACGAACACGGTGGCGGCGAAACCGTGCCGGGCGAGGGCGGGGAGGGCGTGCCGGTGCACGCCCTCGTAACCGTCGTCGAAGGTGATCAGCACCGGCCGCCGCGGCAGTGTCCCGTCGCCCCGCCACGCCGCGCCCAGCTGCGCGGTGGTCAGCGGGGTGAAGCCGCCTTCGCCGAGCAGTGCCATCTGCTCGGCGAACGCCTCGGGGGAGACCGAGAGGCCGTACGCCGCCCTCGCGGGCCGGGGCCCCACCGCGTGGTACATCAGGATCGGGACCGGCCCGCTCACGGCGCCTCCTCCCGCGCCCGGGGTCTGCCGGCACCGGCCGCCGGACCCGGCCGCGGCGCCGGGTCCGGCACCGAGAACCTCGCCCCGCCCCGCCGGGCCCGGAGGGTGCCGAGCACGTAGCCGCCCGCCGCCGCCACCACCCCGGCCACGATGGCCCCGGCCCGGCCCGCGCCGCCCGGCCGCCCGAGGGCCGCGTCGCGCAGCCCCCGGGCGACACCGGCCGGCAGGACCCGGGTGGTGTAGCGGCGTTCGGACTCGAGCCCCTTGCCCATGCCGACACTGCGCGCCACGAGTGCCTTCGACAGCCCCTCGGCGTACGCACGCGTACGGAAGTAGCCGAAGCGCTCCCGGACGGCCGGGACCTTGTGGTGGATCACCGAGCGGTCGTCGATCAGCAGCACCGCGTCCGGCAGGGCCCGGGTGAGCCGGATGCACAGCTCCGTCTCCTCGCAGCCCAGCGGCCGCTTGTCGCCGTCCCTTCCGATGCCGGTGGCGAACCCGCCCACCACCTCGAAGGCCGACCTGCGGAAGGAGGCGTTGCCGCCGAGGACGTTGCGGACCCGCACCCGCCCGGGCGGCAGCCCCCGGTACGTACAGCCGACGATCCAGTCGAACTCCTCCGGGAACCAGTGCGGCCGACGGCCGGACGCCCACGCGGGCACGGTCCGGCCCCCGACGGCCATGACGCGCGGGTCCTCGTACCCCTCGGCGAAGTGGCGCAGCCAGTCGCGCTCCGCCACGGCGTCGTCGTCGAGGAACGCGACGACCTCGCCGCGGGCGGCGGCGACACCGGTGTTGCGGCCGGCGGAGAGGCCGCGGGGGCCCGCGTTGGCGAGCACCCGCACCTCCTCGCTCGGCGTCGTGTTCGCGCGTACCTCCTGGCTCAGGCGCTCCAGCAGCGCCGGATTGTGGTCCACGACCAGCAGGGTCTCGGCGGCGGGCCGTGACTGGCGGCGCACCGAGTCGACCGCCGCGAGGATGTCCTCCCAGCGGTCCTCGGTGTACACGCAGATCACCACCGAGATGTCCAGATGGCTCAAGACACCTCTCCCCGGCCGGCGCCGGGGGCGAAGACCGGCGGGCGGCGCCGTCCGGTGCGCCGCTTCCCCTGCTCCTTCAGGATCACTCTCAGGACGCGCAGCCCGTCCCGTACGGCGCTGAGGTTGCTCATGCCGTGGATGCGGACGTATTCGTGGCTGGGGATCTCCTGGACCCGCAGGCCGGCCTTGACGACCCGGATGTTCATCAGCGTCTCGACCTCGAAGCCCGTGCAGTCGAGGTCGATCTTGTCGAGGCAGTGCCGCCAGAAGGCGTTGTAGCCGTAGCAGAGGTCGGTGTAGCGGGCTCCGAACTTGGCGTTGACCACGGCGCACAGCACCCGGTTGCCGAGCTTGCGGACCGGGGTCATGTCGTCCGTGCCGCCGCCGTTGGCGAAGCGCGAGCCCTTGGCGAAATCGGCCCCCGACACGAGCGCCGACACGTAACTGACGATCTCGTGGCCGTCGGCCGAGCCGTCCGCGTCGACCATAACGATGATCTCGCCGGTGCAGGCGGCGAATCCGCTGATGAGTGCGTCGCCCTTGCCTCTTCCGCGCTGCTTGACGACTTTGATTCCCGGCCAGAGGTCACGGGCCACCCGGACGGTGTCGTCGGTCGAATTCCCGTCGACCAGGATCACTTCGTGGATCCAGGCCGGAAGGGTCTTGAAGACGTACGGAAGATTCTCCGCCTCGTTCATGGCGGGGATCACGACGCTGACCGGCGGCGCGATGGCGAGATGTGAGGAGACAGGGCGGTAATGGCTTGCGGACGTCCGTTGATCCTGGCCCTCGATCACAGGGCGGAGGAATGAGCTCATGAGTCTTTTCCCTCTCCACCGGTGGACCGCCCGCCCCCGGGCGGTCCGGATGAGTTTCCGGTTCGAAAGGGGGGTTCTCGCCCGGCCCATGACGGAATACGTCTCCGTACGGGACGGGCGAGTCGGCACAGCTTTCCCACGCGGCACGCGACTCGGCACAGTGCTGATCGAATGCAGCACTGATCACCGAGCACGACACCCCCCTACCGCGCCC
>NZ_VBVX01000424.1 GCF_005981925.1 Streptomyces albidochromogenes | reverse complement strand
CACCACCACTGATCAGCAGCGGAAACGAACGCAGGGGCATCATGAGCACCGTCAACGGCGGCATCTCCTACTGGTACGCGAACGATGGCATACCCGACCCCCGTGAGCCCCTGCCCGGCGACGCGACGGCCGACGTCTGCATCGTCGGCGGCGGCTACACCGGCCTGTGGACGGCGTACTACCTCAAGAAGGCCGTCCCCTTCCTCAACATCACCGTCCTGGAAGCCAAGTTCTGCGGGTACGGCGCCTCCGGCCGCAACGGCGGCTGGCTCTACAACGGCATCGCCGGCCGCGACCGCTACGCCAAGCTGCACGGCCACGACGCCGCCGTCCGCCTCCAGCAGGCCATGAACGACACGGTCACCGAGGTCATCAACACCGCCGCCGCCGAGAACATCGACGCCGACATCCACCACGGCGGCGTACTCGAAGTCGCCTACACGCCCGCCCAGCTCTCCCGGCTCAAGCACTTCCACGCCGCCGAGATCGCCTTCGGCGAGAAGGAACGCACCCTCCACGGCGCCCGCGAGACCGCCGAACGCGTCCGGGTGACCGGCGCCGTCGGCTCCACCTGGACCCCGCACGGCGCCCGCCTGCACCCGGTCAAGCTCCTCAAGGGCCTGGCCGCCGCGGTCGAGAACCTCGGCGTGACCATCCACGAGTCGACGCCCGTCACGGAGATCAAGCCCAAGCACGCCGTCACCCCGTACGGCACGGTCCGCGCCCCGTACATCCTGCGCTGCACCGAGGGCTTCACCGCCGGCCTCAAGGGCCAGCGCCGCACCTGGCTCCCGATGAACTCCTCGATGATCGTCACGGAACCGATCCCCGCCTCCGTCTGGGAGACCATCGGCTGGGACGGCCGCGAGACCCTCGGCGACATGGCCCACGCCTACATGTACGCCCAGCGCACCGCCGACGACCGCATCGCGCTGGGCGGCCGGGGCGTCCCGTACCGCTACGGCTCGCGCACCGACAACGACGGGCGCACCCAGCCCGCCACCATCGACGCGCTGCGCGAGATCCTCGTCCGCTTCTTCCCCACCGCCGCCGGCGTCCCCATCGCCCACGCCTGGTCGGGCGTCCTGGGCGTCCCCCGCGACTGGTGCTCCACCGTCGCCCTGGACCGCTCGACCGGCATCGGCTGGGCCGGCGGGTACGTCGGCAGCGGCGTGGCGACCACCAACCTCGCCGCCCGGACCCTGCGCGACCTGATCCAGCAGGACTCCGGCCAGGGCGGCCCCACCGACCTCACCACCCTGCCCTGGGTCGACCACAAGGTCCGCAAGTGGGAGCCGGAGCCCTTCCGCTGGCTCGGAGTCCAGGCCATGTACGCCGCCTACCGCACCGCCGACCGCCGCGAGGCGTCGGGCCATACGGCCGAAACGGACCCCATCGCCCGTTACGCCGACCGCATCGCCGGCCGCCACTGAGCCGGGCCGCCCCCGACCGGACCTCCCCGGGGCGGCAACCGAAAAGCCCAGGTCGCATGTGTTGCGACCTGGGCTGTGGAGCCCCCTGTCGGATTCGAACCGACGACCTACGCATTACAAGTGCGTTGCTCTGGCCAGCTGAGCTAAGGAGGCGTACCGGAGCAGTGTAACCAAACCGGATCCGGTGCCCGCCGGGTATTTCGATCAGCCCCCGACTGCTGACAGAACCGTTTCCGCCAGGTACCGTCACGGCAGGTCCACACCTGTGGACTACACCACTCCCTTACTCGGATCGTCCGGCACGTTCCTGCCGGTGAAGGAGAACATCACCATGGCCACTGTCACGTTCGACAAGGCGACCCGGATCTACCCCGGTTCCACCAAGCCCGCCGTCGACCAGCTCGAGATCGACATCGAGGACGGCGAGTTCCTCGTCCTCGTCGGCCCCTCCGGCTGTGGGAAGTCGACCTCCCTGCGCATGCTCGCGGGTCTCGAGGACGTCAACGGCGGCGCCATCCGCATCGGCGACCGCGACGTCACGCACCTGCCGCCGAAGGACCGGGACATCGCCATGGTGTTCCAGAACTACGCGCTGTACCCGCACATGTCCGTCGCCGACAACATGGGCTTCGCCCTCAAGATCGCCGGCGTGAACAAGAGCGAGATCCGCAAGAAGGTCGAAGAGGCCGCGAAGATCCTCGACCTCACCGAGTACCTGGACCGCAAGCCCAAGGCTCTCTCCGGCGGTCAGCGCCAGCGCGTCGCGATGGGCCGCGCCATCGTGCGCGAGCCGCAGGTCTTCCTCATGGACGAGCCGCTGTCGAACCTCGACGCCAAGCTCCGCGTCTCGACCCGTACGCAGATCGCGTCGCTCCAGCGCCGCCTCGGCATCACCACCGTGTACGTCACGCACGACCAGGTCGAGGCCATGACGATGGGCGACCGGGTCGCCGTACTGAAGGACGGTCTGCTCCAGCAGGTCGACTCGCCGCGCAACATGTACGACCGCCCCGCGAACCTCTTCGTCGCCGGCTTCATCGGCTCGCCCGCCATGAACCTCGTCGAGGTCCCGATCACCGACGGCGGCGTGAAGTTCGGCAACAGCGTCGTCCCGGTCTCGCGCGAGGCGCTCTCCGCCGCCGCCGACCGCGGCGACACGACCGTCACCGTCGGCGTCCGCCCCGAGCACTTCGACATCGTCGAGCAGAACGGCGCCGCCGCCGCGTCGCTCAGCAAGGCCGCCGCCGACGCCCCGGCCGGCCTGGCGGTCACCGTGAACGTCGTCGAGGAGCTCGGCGCCGACGGTTACGTGTACGGCAGCGCGCAGGTCGGCGGCGGGCACCAGGACCTCGTCGTCCGCGTCAACGGCCGCGCCGTACCGGACAAGGGCACCGAGCTGCACGTCGTCCCGCGCGCGGGAGAGACGCACGTCTTCTCCACGTCGACCGGCGAGCGCCTCAGCGACTGACACCGGCACCGACGCCGGTACGGGTGAAGGGCTCCGCACCTCGCGTGCGGAGCCCTTCGCGTGTGCCCCGTGGGGCGGAGGGTGTCGACAAATACCCCGGCAGATCGGGCATTTCGAATTCCGTACGTCAACGCGCAATTCGAAAAGTGACATCGAACCATCCCCCGGGAGAGTGACTAAATGTCGCCAAATCATTACTGGCCGCTACGCTCACTCGCGTGACCCACACAGCCCGCCGAATCGGCCGAAGTCTCGCTCTCGTCCTGCCCGTCGTCCTGGTGCTCTCCGGGACCCTCGCGGTCGCCAACGTCCCGTGGTCCACGGGCGGACCCGAGTCGCAGGTCCTCACCGCGTCCTCCGAGAAGGTAAACGTACGCGCCAAGTCCCGCGCCCCGCAGGACATTCTGCGCGACAAGCTCCTTCTGGAGCTCCAGGAGAAGGACCCCGGCGTCGCGTTGACGCACCTCCAGCGCGAGGTCGAGCGCCGTCCTTCGCTCGCCCAGCACTGCATGTCGATCGCCCGCTCGCTCGGCCGCGCCGCCGTGAAGCAGTACGGTCCGACGCGCGCGCAGTCGTTCTCCCGCCCTGTCTGCGACACCTCCTTCGCCTCCGGCGTCGCCCAGCAGACCGGCTGAACGGGGACCGACGGCTCCTGCCGCATATCGTGCCCCGTATGACCCGTACGACGACGTACCCGACGCAGGCCGTGGTCCTGGCGGGCGGCCAGGGCTCGCGCCTGCGCCCGTACACCGACGACCGCCCCAAGCCGATGGTCGAGATCCCCGGAACCGGGACCCCGATCATCGGCCATCAGCTTTCCTGGCTCGCTGCCGAGGGCGTGACCGACGCGGTCATCTCCTGTGGCCATCTCGCCGGCGTGCTCCAGGAGTGGCTGGACACGGCCGACCTCCCGCTGCGTGTCACCACCGTGGTGGAGAGCGAGCCGCTGGGCCGCGGCGGCGGCCTCAAGTACGCCGCCGCGCACCTGCCCGACCCCCAGAGCCCGTGGTACGCGACCAACGGCGACATCTGGACGCGCTTCTCGCTCCAGGACATGGCCGCCTTCCACGACGAGCGCGACGCCACGGCGACCCTCGCGCTGGCCCGCCCCCGGATCCCGTGGGGCGCCGTCGGGACCGACACCTTCGGCCACATCACGGACTTCATCGAGTCGCCCCCGTCGCCCTACCTCATCAACGCGGGCGTGTACGTCTTCTCAGCGGCCTTCACAGGGCTTCTCCCGGACCTGGGCGACCACGAACGCACCACCTTCCCCCGGCTGGCCCGAGAGCGCCGCCTGGCGGGCTTCCCGCTGCCGCAGGGGGCGTACTGGCGGGCCATCGACACCGCCAAGGACCTCAGCGAGGCCGCCAAGGAGCTCGCCGCCGCCCGCGGCTGACCCCGCGGGCGTTTCCACCGTACGGCGAAGGGCCCGGCGCACGAGATGTGCGCCGGGCCCTTCGCCGTACCTCGGGCCGCCTAGCCGAGCAGGCCGCCGATCACCCGGCCGCCGTTGCCACCGC
Organism: Streptomyces albidochromogenes; assembly: GCF_005981925.1. Classification (GTDB taxonomy): domain Bacteria; phylum Actinomycetota; class Actinomycetes; order Streptomycetales; family Streptomycetaceae; genus Streptomyces; species Streptomyces albidochromogenes. The sequence goes on along the minus strand of NZ_VBVX01000424.1, from coordinate 169 downwards.
CGCCGCTGCTGCCACCGCTGCCGCCGGTGGTGCCGCCGCCGCCCGTGGTGCCGCCGGTGGAGCCGCCCGTCGTGCCGCCGCCGGTGGTGCCGGCGCCGCCGGTCGTGCCGCCGCTGCCCGCACCGCCGCTGGACGTCGGTCCGGCGCTGGTGGTGGGGGCCTGCGGGGG
>NZ_VBVX01000423.1 GCF_005981925.1 Streptomyces albidochromogenes | reverse complement strand
AAGCGGACGTGGGTGGGGCTGTGAAGGGCAAGCGGATGCCGCGTGCCGTGCGGGAGCGTCAGATGATGGACGCCGCCGTACAGACCTTCGGACAGCGGGGCTACCGGGCCGCGTCGATGGACGAGATCGCCGAGCTGGCCGGGGTGTCGAAGCCGCTCGTCTATCTGTACCTGAACTCCAAGGAAGAGCTGTTCACGGCCTGCATCCGGCGCGAGGCGGGCGCGCTGGTCGCGGCGGTACGGGCCGGAGTCGAGCCGGGAGCGCCGGCCGACCGTCAGTTGTGGGACGGACTGCGGGCGTTCTTCACGCACGCCGCCGAGCACCCCGACGGCTGGGCGGTCCTGCACAACCAGGCCCGTACGCACGGGGAGCCCTTCGCCGCCGAGGTGGCGCGGATGCGCACGGAGATCGTCAGCTTCGTCACCTACCTGATCGGGGCGGCGGCGCGCGAGGCGGACTGCGACTCGGAGCTGGCCGAGCGGGAAGTGGGCGGCCTCGCCCACGCGCTGGTGGGGGCCGCGGAGTCGCTCGCGGTCTGGGGCAACGAGACGCCGGGCGTCACCGCGAAGGAGACGGCCGCCACGCTGATGAACTTCGCCTGGGCCGGCCTGGAGAACCTCATGAACGGCCGGCGGTGGGCGCCGCCCTCACCCCGGCGGTGAGTCCGGCCGGCGGGCCGACCGCGTGCCCGTGAGGTGGATCCGGCCGTCCTGGCCGCGCACCTGGAACGCGTCGCCCGCCGCCGCGTAGGTGACGGTCGCGGGCAGCAGGACCGGCGCCCTGAAGTCGGCCCGTACGTGGATCGCGTCGGCGTCGTCGAGCCGCGCCGCACACCGGGCGAACGTCCACATGCCGTGCGCGATCGCGCGCGGGAAGCCGAAGGGCCGCGCCGTCAGCGGGTGCAGGTGGATGGGGTTGAGGTCGCCGGACGTGACGCCGTAACGACGGCCCAGGTTCCCCGCCAGGTCCCAGGACGCCACGGCGGGGAGCGCCTCGGACCCGGACGACGGGCGGCGCGGGGCGTCGCCGCTCCCGGCCGTGCGGTGGCGGGCCAGATACGTGCTGTGCGACGCCCAGGCGAGGGCGCCGGCGAGGCGCGCCTCGGTGACCATGGTGACCTCGGTGCCACGGCGGTGGGGGCGCAACGCGTCGGCGTACACCGTCAGTTCGAGCCGGTCGTCGGGACGCAGCGCCCGATGGCGGGTGATCGAGATGCCGGTGTGGACCAGCCCGGTCAGCGGGAGCGGAAAGGCGCGCCGCGTCATGACGCGCAGCGCGAGCGGAAAGCCGAGGACGTGCGGATAGGTCAGCGGCAGCGGGTCGGTGCAGGGGAACCCGCAGATGCGCGCGTACGCCGCCAACTGGCCGTGGTCCACCCGCACCTGACCGGCCGTGAGTGCGAAGTCGGGCAGGGCGGCCGAGGCGCGGACGTCGCGCTTGAAGGGAGAGGCGAGTGCCCCGAGGGCGAGGAGCGGTACGAGCGAGGTCATTGTCCGGACTCCCAGCGCGGCCGTAGATTTACTCCTGAGTAAGGTTACTCAAGGGTCAGGAGTAGGTCGAGATGATGCACCCCGCACCCGGACCACGGCGCCGACAACCACCGCCCCCCTCCCCACCACGACCGCAGCAGCCCCGGCTGGCCCGCGTCGACGGCGTCGTGCGGGAGGCGTCCGTCCCGGCGCTCGTGGCACCCGTACGGCGCGGATCGCTCGCCGACATCCCGTTCGACAACGCCCGCGAGGCCCCGGCCGACCCCGTGATCGGCCGCAGGCAGCACGACGGCACCTGGCACGACATGACGGCGGCCGAGTTCGCCGCCGACGTGCTCGCCGTGGCGAAGGGCCTCGTCGCGGAGGGCCTGCGGCCCGGGGACCGGATCGCGATCATGTCCCGTACGACGTACGAATGGACGCTCCTCGACTTCGCCGCCTGGGCGGCGGGCCTGATCACCGTCCCCCTCTACCCCACCTCCTCCGCCTTCCAGGCCCGCTGGATCCTCCAGGACTCCGGCGCCGTCGCCTGCGCCGTCGAAAGCGCCGACCAGGCCAGGGTGATCAGCCCGGAGCGGCAGCACCTCCACGACCTGGCGCACCTGTGGGAGTTCGACACCGGCGCGGTCGACCGGCTGCGGGCGGCCGGCCGGAACGTCCCGGACGCCGTCGTCGCCGCCCGCCGCGCCGGTCCGGAGCCGGACTCGGTCGCCACCCTCGTCTACACGTCCGGGACGACGGGCCGCCCCAAGGGCTGCGTCCTCACCCACGCCAACTTCTTCGCCGAGGTCGACAACGCGATCGAACTGCTGCACCCGGTCTTCAAGGCGGTCAGCGAGGAACCGGCGTCCACCCTGCTGTTCCTGCCGCTGTCGCACGTCTTCGGCCGGATGGTCGCGATCGGCTGCCTGCGGGCGCGGGTACGGCTCGGGCACGCGCCCAGCATCGCGACCGACGACCTCCTGGCCGCTCTCGCGGGCTTCCGGCCGACGTTCCTGCCGGCCATCCCGTACGTACTGGAGAAGGTCTTCAACACCGGCCGTGCCACCGCCGAGAAGATGGGCCGCGCCTCGTCCTTCGACCGCGCCGCCCGGATCGCGCAGCGCTACGGCGAGGCACTGGAGGCGCGGGAGCACGGGACGGGGGAGGGGCCGGGCTACGCGCTGCGCGCGGCCCGCGCGCTCTACGACCCGCTGGTCTACCGGCGGATCAGGGCGGCGCTGGGCGGCAGGGTGAAGTACGCGATCTGCGGCGGCTCGCCCCTCGGGCGGCGCCTGGCGTCGTTCTACGCGGGCGCCGGCATCGAGGTGTTCGAGGGGTACGGGCTGACCGAGACGACGGCGGCGGCGACCGTCACCCCGCCGCTCAGACCCCGCCTCGGCACCGTCGGGCAGCCCCTGCCGGGCACGGCGGTCCGCATCGCCGACGACGGCGAGGTCCTGCTGCGCGGCGGCCAGGTCTTCGGCGGCTACTGGGACCGGGAGCGGCAGGCGCCCGTGGACGTGACCCGCGACGGGGGCTGGCTGGCGACCGGCGACCTGGGGGCGCTCGACGACGACGGGTACCTGACCATCACGGGCCGCAAGAAGGACGTCATCATCACCTCGGGCGGTAAGAACGTCGCCCCCGCGCCCCTGGAGGACTGGCTGCGGGCGCACCCCCTGGTGGGGCAGTGCCTGGTGCTGGGCGACAACCGCCCGTACATCACCGCACTGCTGACCCTGGAGCCGGACGGCCTGGGGCACTGGCGTCGGATGACGAAGAAGCAGGACGTCCCGCTGCGCGACCTGGTCGACGACGAGGACCTGCGGGCCGCGCTGCAACGGGCGGTCGACGAGGCGAACCGGCTGGTGTCGCGGGCCGAGTCGATCCGCGCGTTCAAGGTCCTGCCGGTCGAGTTCACGGAGGAGAACGGCTACCTGACGCCGTCGCTCAAGCTGCGCCGGGCGGCGATCTTACGGGACTTCGGGGCGGAAACAGCGGCGCTGTACCGGCGGTGAGGGGCCGACGGAGCCCGCCGGGGTAGCCGCCCGCCGTGGGCCCGCCGGGGGCGATGAACGGAGGGGGAGCCCGCCCGGGGCCGCCCCCTCCGCAACGGGTGCTACGAGCAGTTGCCCTGGGCCGGCCGGCCGGCGAACCGCTCTCCCAGCCAGTCCATCGCCGGGAACGCGCCCACGGTCACCGCGCCGATGTGCCCGAGCAGGGGATGCGAGCGCCACTGCACGTTCGCGCCCCTTTCGCACCAGTCGGCGCGCAGCCGCCTGCCGACGGAGTACGGGATCAGCTCGTCGAGTCCGCCGTGGTAGAGGTAGACGGGATGCCCGGGGGCGTGGGTGCCGACGTTCGACTCGGTGAGCCGCCGCTGCCAGTCGGGCTGGTCCAGCGGGTTGGTGACGGTCACATCGGAGATGCGCTGGAAGAGGCCCGCGACGGTGTCGACGGCCACGCAGTTCTTCTTCATGAAGTCGACGTAGGTGCGGCCCTTGGCGTTGAGGTACTTGTCGAGCTCCAGCTCGGGGAAGGCGGCCTGCTGGCCCGTGGCGGCCATCAGGATCAGACCGGCCCCGATGTTGCCGTCGTTGAAGTCGGCGACCTCCAGCAGGTCGGCCGGTACGCCGCCGGTCGCCGTGCCCTTGACGTTCAGTTCCGGGGCGTACGAGTCGTGCAGCTCGGCGGCCCAGCTCGACGCCTGGCCGCCCTGCGAGTACCCCATGATGCCGACGGGCGACCGGTCGCTCAGACCGCTCCGGCCGGCTTCGGGGTGGCGGAGGGCGGCGCGCGCCGCGTCGAGGACGGCGTGTCCCTCGGCGCGCCCGACGGTGTAGGTGTGGTCGCCCGGGGTGCCGAGCCCTTCGTAGTCGGTGACGGCGACGGCCCAGCCGCGCTGGACGGCCTGGTTGATGAGGTTGGCCTCGACGGTGGTGCCCTTGGGGAACCCGGCGCTCGGGGCGCACTGGTCGGCGAGCCCGACGGTCCCGACGGCGTACGTGACGAGCGGGCGCGGCCCGGTGCGCCCGTCCTTGGGGACGATGAGGGTGCCGGACACGACGTTGGGGGCGCCCTTGGCGGTGGTGGAGCGGTAGGTGAGGTGCCAGGCGTTGGTGTGCGTGGGTTGGTTGGGGAGGGGGTGGAAGGA
>NZ_VBVX01000422.1 GCF_005981925.1 Streptomyces albidochromogenes | reverse complement strand
GGCCACCACGGCGACCTGCGCAGGCTCCGCTCGGCGTACCGGCGGCTGCGCCGCGTCGCCACGCTCACCGCCCTCGGCTACTTCACGCTCTTCCTCGTCCTCTCCGGCTTCGCGCCCGGCCTGATGGGCGGCGAACTGCCCGGCGGCCTCACCACCGGACTCCTGCTCGGCCTGTGCCAGCTGCCCGTCACCCTCGCGGCCATCGCCGTGTACGAGCGGTCCGCCCGCCACCGCGTCGACCCGCTCGCCGCGCACCTGCGCGGACAGAGCCGCCGGCGGCGCACCCCATGACCGGATTCAGCGAGTCCGCCCAGGAGACGTCCCTGGTCGCCTTCATCGCGGTCGCCACCGTGACGCTCCTGCTGTGCGTCATGACCGGCCCCGACCGCGACGACCTCGCCGAGTTCTACACCGGCTACCGCTCCCTCTCCCCGATGCGCAACGGCCTCGCCATCGCCGGCGACTACATCTCCGCCGCCACCGTCCTCGGCACCATCGGCGTCATCTCCCTCACCGGCTACGACGGCGTCGTACTGGCCCTGAGCACCGCTCTCTCGCTCGTCCTCCTGATGTTCCTGCTGGCCGAACCCCTGCGCAACGCGGGCCGGTTCACCATGGGCGACGCCTTCGCCCGCCGCGCGCCGAGCCGCGCCGTACGGATCACCGCCGGCCTGGTCACACTCGCCGCGCTGCTCCCGCTGATGGTCGTCCAGCTCGCCGGGGCCGGCGACCTCCTCGCCTTCATCCTCGGCTTCGACAGCTCGGGTTTCCGCACGGGCTGCATCGTCGTCCTCGGCGTCCTGATGATCAGTTACGCCGCCATCGGGGGCATGAAGGGCACCGCCCTCATCCAGATCGTCAAGACCGTCTTCCTGCTCGGCACGGGGGTCGTCCTCGCCGTACTGGTCCTCGGCCACTTCGACTGGAGTACGACGCGGCTCCTCGACGCGGCGAAGACCGGCAGCGGCGCGGGCGACGCCTTCCTGCGCTCGGGGCTCCAGTTCGGCGGCAGCGGACTCGACATGATCAGTTCCGAGCTGACGGTCGTGCTCGGCGCCGCCTGCCTGCCGCACATCACGATGCGCATGTACAGCTCGCGCGACGCCCTCGCCGTACGGCGCTCGATGTCCTGGGCGGTGTCGGCCGTGGTCTTCTTCTGCCTGCTCATCGCCGTGATCGGCTTCGGCGCCGCGGCGCTCGTCGGCCGCGGGCCGATCATCGCCTCCGACCCGCAGGGCAACACGTCGATCCTCCTGGTCAGCCAGGCGCTCGTGGGCGGCGGGCCGTCCGCGCTCGAAACCCTCGTCTTCACCTCGGTCACCACGGCGATCTTCCTGACGCTGCTGGCCTCGGTGGCCGGGATGATCCTGGCCTGCGCGAACTCGCTCGCCCACGACCTCTTCGCGCACGGCCTGCGGCGCGGGTCCTCCCCGTCGGGCGACGCGGGCGAGATGGCGCTGGCGAGAGCGGCGGCGGTCGGCGTCGGCGTCCCCGCCATCGCCCTCGCCGTCCTGGCCCGCCACTGGAACGTACAGCCGCTGGTCACCCTGTCCTTCTGCATCGGCGCTTCCGCACTGGCCCCGGCCCTCGTCTACAGCCTCTTCTGGCGCCGTTTCACCCGGGCCGGCCTGATGTGCACCCTCATCGGCGGGACGCTGTGCGTGATCGTCCTGATGACCGGCACCAATCTGGTCTCGGGCTCGCCGCACGCGGTCTTCCCGAGCCACGACTTCAACTGGTACCCCTTCACCACCACCGGCCTGGTGTCCATCCCCTTCGGCTTCCTCATGGGCTGGCTGGGCACCTTCCTGTCCCACCGCGGCCGGGGCGAACAGCAGCGCCGCCAGTACGAGGCGGTGGAGGCGTGGATCCTGGCGGGCGCGGGCGAAGGCCCGGGCGGCAGCGAGCGGGGCAAGCCGCCGGCGGGGTAGGAGCGCACGGGCCGCCCCGCCGCGTCAGGGGATGTTCGCGGCCGCGACGGGCACCATGGACTCATGCGGACCATGGCGGCGATGCGGACCCCGCGGACCGAACCCGTGCTCGTGTACGACGGCGACTGCGCCTTCTGCACCACCTCGGCGAACCTCGCCGAGCGGTGGGTGCGGCCCCGGTGCGCGATGACGCCGTGGCAGTTCGCGGATCTGGACGCCCTCGGCGTCACCCGGCGGCGGGCCGAGTACGAGGCACTGTGGGTGACGCCCACCGGCGCGGTGCACGGCGGCGCGCAGGCCGTCGCCAGACTGCTGCTGAGCGCGGGGCGGGGGTGGGCCGTGCTGGGCGCGCTGCTCACACTGCCGCCGCTGAGCTGGGCGGCCCACGCGGTGTACCGGCTGGTCGCGAACAACCGCGGCCGCCTCCCGGGCGGCAGCCCTGCCTGCGCGCTCCCGCCCGACCGCCGCCCGCCTGCCTGATCCGGCGCCGCCCCGGGGGGTCAGCCCTCCGCCGGGGCGCGGCCGGTCAGGGTGGCCAGGCTGGTGCGTACGTGGGTCATGTGGGCCTGCATCTCCTCGCGCGCGTCGTCGTGCTCGCGCAGGACGCGCTCGGTGTCCCGTACGACGCGCTCCTCACGCACCCGCGCCTCCGCGAGCAGCTCGGCCGCCCGCGCCTCCGCGTTCTCCTGACGGTGCCGGGCCGCCTCCTCCGCCTCGGCCAGGGCCCGCTTCGCGTCCGCGAGACCGCCCTCGGCACGGTCGGCCAGTTCGGCGTGCCGGGCGTCCGACTCGGCCGCCAGCGCGGCGAACTCACGCTCCGCGCCCTCCCAGCGCTCCGCGTGCGCCCGCTCCTGGTCGGCGAGCAGGCCCGCCGCGCGCTGCCGTGTCTCCTTCAGCGCCGCGAGGGCCTCGGTCCGCCACTCCTTCACGTCCCGGCGCGCCCCGGTCCTGGTCTCGTCGGCGGTGCGCTGGGCGCCGAGCAGGATCTGCCGGGCGCGGGCCTCGGCGTCCGCCAGTACCGTCTCGGCGTGCGCCCGGGCCGCGTCCCGGACGGCGGCGGCCGCCGCCGCGGCCTCGTCGCGGAGGGCCTGCGCCTGCTCGCGTGCCGTGGCCGCCAGCTCCGCCGCCTCCTCCTCGACCACGGCGAGAAGGTGCTGGGCGCGCTCACCGAGGCTCTCGTACGTCTGGGGAGCGAGCCCGTCGGCCAGTTCGCGCACGCGCGCCGCCTCGGCCTCCATCTCCTTGCTGAGGACGGTCAGACGAGCGGCACGCTCCCACGCGGCGTCGCGTTCCTGGGAGAGCCCGGTGGCGTACCGCTCCACCTGGTCCGGACGGTAGCCGCGGCCCCGTCCGGCGACGAAGCCGTGAGGTGACGGTGAAACCGATGCACTCATCCTGGAAGCCTCTCTCCGACGCGCAACACAATCCGTCGCAATCTTGGCGGATCAGGTTCAAGCGCTCAAAACCCGACACTCCGCCCGACCGTCCGGTCAAGGATGCGCCAATTGCCGCCAGAAGCCGGAATCGAGGCGCCGTCGCGCGGCGCACCCAAGAGCTTTTCGGCCGCCCGATCCGGCCCCCGGGCACACGAAAGGGGGCACCCGGCCTGCCCCTCGGGCCGAGCGCCCCCTGTCCCGCTCCGACGGACCGTCAGAGCAGGCCGTCCCACATCTGCTCCAGCAGCACCGACCACCAGCTCTCCGGCGACGCCAGCGCCGCCGGGTCCAGCGCGGCCAGCTGCGCCTGGAAATCGACCGTCCAGCGCCCGGCCTGCTCCGGCGTCAAGCCGAAACGCAACCGCCACATGTGGCCGAGCAGCGCCAGCGAACGGGTGAACTCGGGCAGCCCCGTGTTCACGAACTGCGGCGGCACGGGCTGACCGCCCGGCCCCGACTCCACCGGCACGGCCACGATGTTCGCCGTGCCGTACTGCACGCAGATCGCCCGGCCGAAGTCACTGCCCATGACGAGGTACGAGCCCGCGTCCGACGCCGGCTGCACCCCGCGCTGCGCCGCGAGCTCCGCGAGCGTCGGCACCGGCTGGCCGGGCACCGCCTGCGCCCAGAAGAACGGCCCGAAATCGACGGGCAGTCCCGCCCAGACGAGCGTGCGCGCGACGATCTCCGGCACGCCCTGACGCGACACCGCGGCCTGGTCGAAACGGAAGACGCCCTGCGGCCCGAAGGCGCCGAGCAGCTCGTGCGCGACCCCCTCGGGCGGGATCGGCGGCGCCTGCATCAACTGCCCGGGGGGCGGCAGCGGCACCCGCACCGGCGCGGGGCGCGCCGGACCGTCCGCGACCTGGTGCAACTCGCCCTGGTGGGTGAGCAGATGCCGCATGCCCTGCCGGCGTACGGCGTGCTCCTTGCCGTACGGCGCCACGCTCGTGATCCGCACCTGCGGCCACGTCTCGCGGATCATCCGGGCGCAGTAACCGCCCGGCAGTTCGCAGGACTCCAGCTCCGTGTGCAGCTCCAGCACCTGCTGCGGCGGCACGTTCATGGCGCGCAGCTCGTGCAGGATCTGCCACTCCGGGTGCGGAGTGCCGGGCGCCGAGCGGCGGATGAGCTGCTGCTCGCTGCCGTCCTGGGCGCGGTAGCGCAGTACGGCCTGATAGCCCGGCCCGACCGTCGGCAGCCCGGTCGGCTGGGGCTGCGGGTACCCGTAGCCCTGATGCTGCGGAGGCTGCGGCACCGGCGGCGCCATCGGCGCGCCGCCGGGCGGCATCCCGGGCGGCCCGGGAGGACCGGGCGGCTGCGGGGCACCGGGCGGCGGACCGGCCGGGTTGGGGCCGGCCAGCATCGTGGCCGCGTGATGCACACCCCCGCCG
>NZ_VBVX01000421.1 GCF_005981925.1 Streptomyces albidochromogenes | reverse complement strand
CCGCCCCGCCGCCCTTCCGCTCCCCCAGGACTTCCCCGAGGGTTCCCCGGAGTCCCGAGAGTGCCCGGGGAATGCGTCGCTCCGGGACGCTGTTGAGGCAGGAGCCAAGGCCCCCTCCGTCATCCCCACATGACCCCTGACCTGGAGTGAAGAAGCACATGCGCGTCGAGATCTGGAGCGACATCGCCTGCCCCTGGTGCTACATCGGCAAGGCCCGCTTCGAGAAGGGGCTCGCCGCCTTCCCGCACCGGGACGCGATCGAGGTGGTGCACCGCTCGTTCGAGCTCGACCCCGCGAGCCCCAAGGGTGTCATCGAGCCGGTGACCGGCATGCTGGCCAGGAAGTACGGGCGCACCCACGACGAGGCGCTGGCGATGGAGCGGCAGGTCGCCTCCCACGCGCACGCCGAAGGGCTCGCCTACGAGGCCGAGGGCCGTGACCACGGCAACACCTTCGACATCCACCGGCTGCTGCACCTCGCCAGGGCCCGCGGCCGTCACGACGAGCTGCTCGATCTCGCCTACCGCGCCAATTTCGCCGAGGAGCGGTCGGTCTTCGACGCCCGGGTCCTGCTCGACCTGGCCGTCGAGGCCGGGCTCGACCCCGAGGAGGCGCGCGCCGTCCTTGAGGACGAGAGCGCGTACGCCGACGAGGTGCGCGCCGACGAGCGCGAGGCCGCCGAGCTGGGGGCGAGCGCAGTGCCGTTCTTCGTGCTGGACCGGCGTTACGGGATCTCCGGCGGCCAGCCCGCCGAGGTCTTCACCCGGGCCCTGGAGCAGGCATGGGAGAGCCGAGCCGTCACGCCCCTGGCCACGATCGGCGCGGGCGGCGGGGCGTGCGACGCCTCGGGGACGTGCGACGTATAAGCGTCACTTGGATCCAGGCGGCAAAAATACGCAATGGACGGGGAGTTGGCGGCGTAGCAGAGTGGGGCCATGAAGCCTTTGACTCTCACCGAGGTCGTGGCCGCCGAGTTCGCGCCGGAGACGACCTACCTGAACACCTCGTCCTGCGGCCTGTCGCCCCGTCGCACCGTCGCGGCCGTGAAGGCCGCGGCCGAGCAGGCCGCCACCGGACGCGACACGTTCGACTTCGGCCCGGTGGCCGCCGCACGGGCCTCGTTCGCCCGGATCGTCGGTGTCCCCGAAGAGCGCGTCGCCGTGGGCACGGCGGTGTCCGTCCACGTCGGCCTGATCGCGGCCTCCCTGCCCGCCGGGGCCGAAGTCCTCTGCCCCGAGGGCGACTTCTCCTCGGTGATCAACCCCTTCGCGGTCCGCGGCGACCTCAAGACGCGGTACGTGCCGCTGGAGGAGCTGGCCGAGTCCGTGCGTCCCGAGACTTCCCTGGTGGCCTGCTCGGCGGTGCAGTCCGCCGACGGGCGCACCGCCGACCTGCCGGCGCTACGGGCGGCCGCCGCCGCGCACGGCGCCCGCACACTCGTCGACGCGACCCAGGCGGCGGGCTGGTTCCCGTTCGACGCCGGGCTCTTCGACTACACGGTCACCGGAAGCTACAAGTACCTGCTGGCGCCGCGCGGCACCTCGTTCCTCACCGTCACCGAAGAGGCGCAGGAATCCCTCACCCCGATCCACGCCGGGTGGCTCGCGGGCGAGGACATCTGGGGCAGCACCTACGGCCCGGTCGGCCAACTCGCGCGCAGCGCACGCCGGTTCGACGAGCCGCCGCCCTTCGTCGCGTACGCCGGGGCCGAGCACTCCCTCGCGCTCCTGGAGGAGATCGGCATCGAGCGCGTGCGCGAGCACGGCCTCGCGCTCGCCGCGCGCTACCGCGAAGGGCTCGTATCGCTCGGCCACACGCCGGTCCCCGGCGACTCCGTGGTGGTCTCCGCCCCGGGCCTCGCGCACCGGGTCGACGCGCTCGCCGCGGCGGACATCGCGGTGTCCGTCCGGGCGGGCAACCTGCGCGCGTCGTTCCACCTCTACAACACCGTCGCCGACGTGGACCGGACGCTGGACGTGCTCGCGGGCTGAGCACGCCGCCGGGCGGGCCCGGTTCGCACCAAGCCCGCCCGGCGCATCACCTGCGCGTACGCGGCCCTCACTTCACTGGCGTGAATTCCCTCGCGCCGATGAACTCGGGACGGCGTACGGGGGCGGCGAACGGCTCGACCGCCGTGTTCTCCACGCTGTTGAAGACGATGAAGACGTTGCTGCGCGCGTACGGCGTGATGTTGTCGCCCGAGCCGTGCATCGCGTTGCAGTCGAACCAGGTCGCCGAACCGGCCTTGCCCGTGAAGAGCCGGATGCCGTGGCGGTCCGCCATGCGCGTCAGCACCTCGTCCGACGGGATGCCGGCGTCCTGCATCTGCAGCGACCGCTTGTAGTTGTCCTTGGGCGTCTCTCCCGCGCAGCCCAGGAACTCCTTGTGCGACCCCGGCATGATCATCAGACCGCCGTTGGTGTCGTAGTTCTCGGTCAGCGCGATCGAGACGGACACGGTCCGCATGTTCGGCAGCCCGTCCTCGGCGTGCCACGTCTCGAAGTCGGAGTGCCAGTAGAAGCCCGACGCCCCGAAGCCCGGCTTGACGTTGATCCGCGACTGGTGGACGTACACGTCCGAGCCGAGGATCTGGCGCGCCCTGCCGACGACCCGCGGGTCCCGCACGAGCCGTGCGAAGAGCTCACTGATGCGGTGCACCTCGAAGACCGACCGTACGTCCTGCGACTTCGGCTCGATGATCGAGCGCTCGTCCGCGCGCACCCCCGGGTCGCTGACCAGCCGGTCCAGCTCCGCCCGGTAGAGCGACACCTCTTCCGGGGTGATGAGCTGGTCGACGGTGAGGAACCCGTCCCGCTCGAAGCCCATGAGTTCGGCGGGCTCGATCGGGCCCGGCGCGCCGGGCGCGGACCAGACGACCGGGTCCTGGCGGGGGGTGGTCACCTCGGCGGCGCCGCGCGTCGGGTAGAGGTCGGCGCGTCGGGTCTCGGTGTGTGCGGTCAGTACGTCGGTCATGGTTCAGACCTCCTCGGTCAGCAGCGGGTAGACACCGTTCTCGTCGTGGTCCTCCCGTCCGGTGACGGGCGGGTTGAAGACGCATACGCAGCGGAAGTCGGTCTTGGGTCGCATGGTGTGGCGCTCGTGGCCGTCCAGCAGGTACATCGTGCCCGGCGTGATCCAGTGGGTCTCGCCGGTCTCGTCGTTGGTGAGCTCGGCCTCGCCCTCCGTGCAGAGCACGGCCTCGATGTGGTTCGCGTACCACATCGACGTCTCCGTACCCGCGTACAGCACGGTCTCGTGGAGCGAGAAGCCGACCTTCTCCTTGGCGAGCACGATGCGCTTGCTCTCCCAGGTTCCGGAAGCGGCCTTCACATGGCGGTCGGTTCCCTCTATGTCCTTGAACGAACGGACGATCACGGTGAGTCGAGCCCTTCTGTGTTGCTTGGGTACTGCCTCGGACACGCGGGGTGTTCAGGGCGTCGGGTGTGCGGACGCCGGCAGTCGCGGCGTCGGGAGGGGGACGGCCTCAGGCGGTCTCGCGGACCGAGCGGGCCAGGATGCTCAGCCCCTCGTCCAGCTCCTCGGGGGAGATGGTGAGCGCCGGCAGCAGCTTCACGACCTCGCTCTCCGGGCCCGAGGTCTCCAGCAGCATGCCGAGCTCGAAGGCACGGCGGCAGACCGCGGTGGCGCGCGTCTTGTCGGCGAACTCCATGCCCCAGACCAGGCCGCGGCCCCGGAAGCTCACGCCGGCCGCGGCGTTCTCGTCCGCTATGGACAGCAGCGCGCGCTCGACCTGCTCGCCGCGGGCCAGCGTCTGCTTCTCCATCTGGCCGTCGGCCCAGTACGTGTTGAGCGTCGCCGTGGCGGTGACGAACGCCGGGTTGTTGCCCCGGAAGGTGCCGTTGTGCTCGCCCGGCTCCCAGACGTCCAGCTCCGGCTTGAAGAGGCACAGCGACATGGGCATGCCGTAGCCGCTGATGGACTTCGACAGGGTGACGATGTCCGGCGTGATGCCGGCCTCCTCGAAGGAGAAGAAGCCGCCCGTACGGCCGCAGCCCATCTGGATGTCGTCGACGATCAGGAGCATGTCCTGGCGGTGGCACAGGTCCTGGAGCGCGCGCAGCCACTCGGCGCGGGCGACGTTGATGCCGCCCTCGCCCTGGACCGTCTCGACGATCACGGCGGCGGGCTTGTTGAGGCCCGAACCCTGGTCTTCGAGCAGCCGCTCGAACCAGAGGAAGTCCTCGACCTGGCCGTCGAAGTAGTTGTCGAACGGCATCGGAGTGCCGTGCACCAGCGGGATGCCGGCGCCGGCCCGCTTGAACGCGTTGCCGGTGACGGCGAGCGAGCCGAGCGACATGCCGTGGAAGGCGTTGGTGAAGGAGACGACCGACTCGCGGCCCTTGACCTTGCGGGCGAGCTTGAGCGCGGCCTCGACGGCGTTGGTGCCGGTGGGGCCGGGGAACATCACCTTGTACGGCAGGTCGCGCGGCCGCAGGATCACGTTCTCGAAGGTCTCCAGGAACGCGCGCTTGGCGGTCGTCGCCATGTCCAGGCCGTGCGTGATGCCGTCGCGCTCGATGTAGTCGATCAGCGCCCGTTTCAGCACCGGGTTGTTGTGGCCGTAGTTCAGTGACCCGGCGCCGGCGAAGAAGTCGAGGTAGGTGTGGCCGTCCTCGTCGTGCAGGTGGCTGCCCTGCGCGCGGTCGAACACGGCGGGCCAGCCGCGGCAGTAGCTGCGTACCTCGGATTCCAGGGTCTCGAAGACGCTCAGGGCGGGAGGGGTGATGGTCACGGCGGTCTCCTGGGA
>NZ_VBVX01000420.1 GCF_005981925.1 Streptomyces albidochromogenes | reverse complement strand
GATCTCCGCGGCCACCTCCTCGGCGGGCGCCGCCGACGCCTCGCCCGAGCCGTCGCGGCCCGGCTGTCCGTAGTCGTTGACGACGACGGCCGCGCCGAGCCGGGCCAGTTCCAGGGCTTCCGCGCGGCCGAGGCCGCGGCCCGCGCCGGTGACGATCGCGCTCAGGCCGTCGAGCGGCAGCGCTCCCGGTGACAGTGGCATCCGCCGCCCCCTCAGATCTCGACGCAGGTGCGCAGGGCCTCGCCCGTACGCATCTGGTCCAGGGCGTCGTTGATCCCGTTCAGCCGCACCCGGTGGGTGATCAGGCCCTCCAGGTCGATGCGGCCGGCGCGCCACAGCGCGACGGCCCGCTCGTACGAACGCAACACGTCGCCGCCGCCGTACATGGACGGCAGGATCCGCTTCTCGTCGAAGAACAGCTCGAACATGTTGACCTGGAAGAGGTCGTCCATAGCCCCCGCGCCGACGACGCACAGGGTGCCGCCGCGCCGGGTCGTCTCGTACGCGGTCCGGGCGGTGGCCGCCCGTCCGACGACCTCGAAGACGTAGTCGAAGCCCTCCCCCGCCGTGACGCGCTGTTTGGCGTCGGCGAGTGCGTCCGGCGCGACCGCTTCGGTGGCGCCGAACCTCAGCGCCGCCTCGCGCCGGGAGGCGACCGGGTCGACGGCGACGATCTGGGCCGCGCCCTGCACCCGGGCGCCCTGGATCGCGGAGATGCCGACGCCGCCGCAGCCGATGACGGCGACGGACGAGCCGGCTTCGACGCGGGCCGTGTTGATGGCGGCGCCGAGACCCGTCGTCACGCCGCAGCCGATCAGCGCGGCGACCTCGTACGGCAGGTCGTCGGGGATCGGTACGGCGCAGCCCGCGTCGACGACGACCTCCTCGGCGAAGGTGCCGGTCCCGGCGAAACCGAAGACGTCACCCCCGGGCCGCTTGAAGTTGGGGGTGCCCGCGTTCATGAGCCCGGCGAGGCACAGGTGCGTCTGTCCGCGCTTGCAGGACGGGCAGGCGCCGCAGGCAGGCAGCCAGCAGACGAGGACCCGGTCGCCCGGACCGACCCCGGTGACGCCGTCGCCGACATCGGTCACCTCGCCGGCGCCCTCGTGCCCGGGGACGAAGGGGGCGGGCTGCGGCAGTACGCCGCTCATCGCCGAGAGGTCGGAGTGGCACAGGCCGGTGGCCCGGACGCGGATCTTGACCTTGCCGGGGCCGAAGCCCACCGCCTCGACGTCGTCGAGGACTTCGAGCTTGTCCTGCCCTATCTCGTGCAGTACGGCTGCGCGCACGGTACGGCTCCCTTCACGGACTTCGGGTCAGGTGTGTACGACGGTGGTGTCGGCCAGGACCGGCGCGTCGTCCCGCTCCACGGCGGTCACCGACACCTGGACGCGCCCCGGTGACTTCCACATCCGCAGGCGCAGGGTCTCGCCGGGAAAGACGACCCCGGCGAAGCGGGTGCTGTACGACAGGACGCGCGTGACGTCGCCGCCGAGCGCGGTGTCGACGACGGCCTTGAGCGTCATGCCGTACGAGCACAGGCCGTGCAGGATCGGCCGGTCGAAGCCGGCGAGCTTCGCGAACTCGGGGTCGGCGTGCAGCGGGTTCCAGTCGCCGGACAGGCGGTAGAGGAGGGCCTGGTCCTCGCGTACCCGCCGCAGCGTTTCGGTGTCCGGTGCGCGGGTGGGCCGCTCGGTGCGGGCGGACGGGCCGCGCTCGCCGCCGAAGCCGCCTTCGCCGCGTACGAAGATCTGGGCGTCGCTCGTCCACAGCGGCCCGTCGTCGGCGGCGGCCCGGGAGCGCAGGACGACGACGGCCGCCTTGCCCTTGTCGTACACCGCCCGGACCGTGGACGTCTGGACCGCCCGGCCCTTCACCGGGATCGGCCGGTGCAGCTCGATGCTCTGGCCGCCGTGCAGGACGTGGGCGAGGTCCACGTCGATGCCCGGCGCCGAGAGTCCGCCGGCCATCGCCGTGCCGGCGCCGGCGACGGTGGCGAAGCTGGGCAGGACGTGCAGCCTGGATTCGAGGGTGTAGCGCAGCTCGTCGGGGTCGGTGGCGGGGGTGCCCGCGCCGAGGCCGAGGTGGTAGAGCTGGACGTCCTTGTGGTCCCAGGCGATCTCGGCGCTGCGGGGTTCGGCTGCGACGGCCTTTGCGGCATCGATGGGCATGGGGATGCTGCTCCTTGATGGATGGAAGACCTCGGCGCGGCCGTCCGCACCGTCAGCCGCACCGAGGTCGTACGGGACCGGCCGCCGACCGCCCGTTCTAGAACGCGTTCTAGGCCGATGGGGCCTATGTATAACGCACCCCGCGGTGGTTGGGAAGACACCGTACTGACGGATCGTCAGGTACGTGGGGCGGGAGCGGGCGCCGGTTCGGGACCGGGTTCGACAGCTCACCCGAACGCGTGCGGTCCCGACGCGGGTGCGGATCGGGGCACGGGCCGGGGCATAGGCTCCGACCGGCCCGCCGGTACCGACCTCGAACTGGAGTCACCCGTGATCAGAGTTCTCCTCGCCGAGGACCCGGGCACGACGCGCGGCGCTCTCGCCCGGCTGCTCGGCCTGGAGCCGGACATCGAGGTCGTCGCCCAGGTCGCGGCGGGCGACGAGATCGTGGACGCCGCCCTGGTCTCCCGCCCCGACGTGGCGCTCCTGGACATCGCGCTCCCCGGCCTCAGCGGACTCGACGCCGCGGCGCTGCTGCGCGACGAGGCGCCGGACTGCCGGGTCGTCATCCTCACCACGTTCGCCAGGCCCGGCCATGTGCGGCGGGCGCTGGACGCGGGCGCGGCGGGCCTGCTGGTCAAGGACGGCCCGGTGCGGGAGCTGGCCGCGACGATCCGCCGGGTGCTGACCGGCGAGACCGTCGTCGACCCGGCCCTCGCCGCCGCCGACGCCGGTCCGGGCGCCGACCCGCTCACCGCCCGCGAGTGAGGCGTGCCCGCGTCACGTCCGCTTCGTGCCGCGCGGCAGCCACACCAGCATCAGCAGGACTCCCCCGAGCAGCGCGCCCGCCCCGACCCGGAACGCGAGGGCGTATCCGGCCGTCAGCGCCTCCGGGGTGGCGGCGCCCGCCGTACGGGACGCCGCGACGGTCGACAGCACGGCGAGTCCCAGCGCGCCGCCCATCGTGCGCGAGGTGTTGATGAGCCCGGACAGCAGGCCGGCGTCACCCGCCCCGCCGCCCGACGTGGCGAGGGAGGCCAGCGGGGTCGACGCGAGGCCCGCGCCGACCATCATCACGACGCCGGGGCCGAGGATGGTGGTGAGGTACGGCCCTCCGGCGCCCATCGCGGACTGCCACGCCATGCCGCCGGCCGCGATCAGCGTGCCGGTGATCGCCACCCGGCGCGCGCCGGCCCTGGCCATGAGCCGCGGGGCGAGCTTCGAGCCGAGGACGATGCTCAGCGAGCTGGGCACCAGGGCGAGCCCGGCGCCGAGCGGGGTGTAGCCCAGGACGTTCTGGGCGTACAGCGTCATGAAGAACCACATGCAGAACATCGCGGAGCCGTTCACGAACATGGCCGCGTTCGCCGCCGACACCGCGCGTACGCGGAAGAACTTCAGCGGCATCAGCGGCGCCTTCGTCCGGGCCTCCACCGCCACGAAGACGCCGAGCAGCGCGAGGCCCGCCACCAGCGGGACGACGGTCGCGGCCGCCGCCCAGCCCCGCGCCTCGGTCTGCACGATGCCGTAGGCGAGGGTCGCGAGCCCGGCGGTGACCAGCAGCGCGCCGGGCAGGTCCAGCCGGCGCCCGTCCCTGGCGTGGCTCTCGACGAGCCACAGGGCGGCGCAGGCCAGGACCAGCGCGCCGACGGGCACGTTGATCAGCAGGACCCAGCGCCAGGACAGCGCGTCCGTCAGGACGCCGCCGACGAGCCCGCCGGCGGCCCCGCCGCCCGCGCCGACCGCCGACCACGTCCCTATGGCGCGTGTCCTGGCGGGGCCTTCGGGGACGGCGGAGGTGAGGATGGTGAGCGTCGCCGGGGCCAGCACCGCCGCGCCGAGGCCCTGCACCGCGCGGGCGGCCAGCAGGTGCCAGTCCGCCTGGGCGAGCCCGCCGGCGAGGGAGGCGGCGGTGAACAGGCCGAGGCCGGTCAGGAAGGTCCGCTTGCGGCCGAAGAGGTCCGCCGCGCGACCGCCGAGGAGCATGAAGCCGGCGAAGGCGATCGAGTAGGCGTTGACCACCCATTGCAGGCCGATCGCGCTGAGCGCCAGATCGGCGCGCATCGACGGCAGCGCGACGTTGACCACCGACACGTCGAGGACGACGAGGAACTGGCCCGCGCAGGCGGCGAGTACGACCGCCCAGGTGCGGGACGGCTTACGGGCGGCGGGGAGGCGGGTTCCGGAGACCTGCGGAGAGGGCGACGAGGAGGCGTGGACCATGGGTGTCATGCTCGCAGCAACCGGGTGCCCCGTACATCAGCGTTCCGCACCGCGTGGCGTCAGCCGGGGCGACCGGGCCCCGGCCGTCGCCCGGTGGGAGCCCCGCGCGGGCGCTCGCCCTAGTCGGCGTCCCGCTGCCACGTCTTGACGGTCGTCTTCGGGTTGGACGCGGAGTTCGACGTGTGCGCCACCAGGCAGCGGTACTGCTTACCCAGGTGGGCGACGCGGTCGTTCACCGAGTACCGCCGGTTTACTTTCCACTCCGAGAATCCCGCTGCCATGAGTCGACGCCCTTTCACCGGGCCGGCTCGATGCCGGTCCGCCCGCATCCTCCCACGGCCCGCGCGTCACACCCGCAGCAGCGTCACCACCGCCGCCCCGCCAAGACCGATGTTG
>NZ_VBVX01000419.1 GCF_005981925.1 Streptomyces albidochromogenes | reverse complement strand
CACGCTTACGTACCTTTTTCCGCTTTTCGCACCCCTAGGTGGACCCCTCCATGCCAAAAACAGCCGACACTCTCCTCCCCGACCCCAACCGCTGGAAAGCGCTGGTCTTCATCGCCCTCGCGCAGCTGATGGTGGTGCTCGACGCGACGATCGTGAACATCGCGCTGCCGTCGGCCCAGCACGACCTCGGCATCTCGGACGCCAACCGCCAGTGGGTCATCACCGCGTACGCTTTGGCCTTCGGCGGACTGCTGCTCTTCGGCGGCCGCATCGCGGACCTGTGGGGCCGCAAGCGCACCTTCGTCGTCGGCCTGCTCGGCTTCGCCGCGGCCTCCGCGCTCGGCGGCGCCGCCACCAACGAGGCGATGATGCTGGGCTCGCGCGCCCTCCAGGGCGCCTTCGGCGCGCTCCTCGCACCGGCCGCCCTGTCGCTGCTCGCGGTGACGTTCACCGACGTCAAGGAGCGTGCCAAGGCCTTCGGCATCTTCGGCGCGATCGCGGGCGGCGGTGGCGCGGTCGGCCTGATCCTGGGCGGCTTCCTCACCGAGTACCTGAACTGGCGCTGGACCTTCTTCGTCAACATCCCCTTCGCGATCGTCGCCGCCGCCGGCGCCTACTTCGTGATCCGCGAGCCGGCCGGCGGCCGCAACCGCTCGCCGCTCGACATCCCCGGCGTCGTGCTGTCCACGCTGGGCCTGGTCGCGCTGGTGTACGGCTTCACGCGCGCCGAGTCCGACGGCTGGGCGGCCGGGGCGACGGTCGGCCTGTTCATCGCCTCCGCCGTGCTGCTCGGGGCCTTCGTGCTCGTCGAGTCCAAGGTCAAGTCGCCGCTGCTGCCGCTGCGCGTCCTGATGGAGCGCAACCGCGGCGGTGTCTACCTGTCGCTGGGTCTCGCCGTCATCGCGATGTTCGGCCTGTTCCTCTTCCTCACGTACTACCTCCAGATCGTGAAGGGCTACTCGCCCGTCATGACCGGCTTCGCCTTCCTGCCGATGATCGCGGGCATGATCACGGGCTCGACCCAGATCGGCGCCCGCCTCATGACGCGGGTCGCCCCCCGCTACCTGATGGGCCCCGGCTTCCTGGTCGCGGCGCTCGGCATGCTGCTGCTGACGCAGCTGGAGATCGGCTCGTCGTACGCCGGACTCATCCTGCCCGCGCAGCTGCTGCTCGGCCTGGGCATGGGTACGGCGTTCATGCCGGCCATGTCGCTGGCGACGCACGGCATCGAGCCGCGCGACGCGGGCGTGGCTTCGGCCATGGTCAACACCTCGCAGCAGGTCGGCGGCGCGATCGGCACGGCGCTGCTGAACACCATCGCGGCCAGCGCCACCACGGCGTACGTCGCCTCGCACGCGGCCGGCGCCACCAACGCGCAGCTGCTCCAGGCGCAGGCCATGGTGCACGGCTACGCGAGTGCCATCTGGTGGGCGGTCGGCATCCTGGCCGTCTCCGCCACGATCGCCCTGACGCTGATCAACACCGGCCGCCCGGGGACCACGACGGTCGCCGCCGGCGGCGCGGGCGCGGCAGCGGACGCCGAGGACGAGGTGAAGATCCCCGTCATCGCGCACTGACCCCCGCGCCGGCCCGCCGCGCACGGACGTCCCGCACGCACCCGGACCTGCCCCGGCTCCCTAACGGAGCCAGGGCAGGTCCGCGTCCGTGTCCTGGGGCTGGAGCCCCTCGGCCATGATCCGCATGATCTCGCCGAGCTGCCCCACCTGTTCCGGGGTGAGCCGGTCGAACATCGCCTGGCGGACCGTGGCGACATGGCCGGGTGCGGTCTGCCTCAGGACCGCGTACCCCTCGTCCGTCAGTACGGCGTTCTGGCCCCGGCGGTCGGACGGGCAGTCCTCGCGGCGCACCCAGCCGTTGCGCTCCAGGCGGGCGACGGCGTGCGAGAGCCGCGAGCGGGTGATCTTCGCGATCCGGGCCAGCTCGGTCATCCGCAGCCGCCGCTCCGGCGCCTGGGAGAGCTGCACGAGGAGGCCGTAGTAGACGTGCGGCATTCCGGCGTCGCGCTGGAGCTGGCGGTCGAGGTGGTCCTCCAGGAGCGTGGTGGCCTGGAGGTAGGCGCGCCAGGTGCGCTGTTCCTGTTCGCTGAGCCAGCGGGGTGCCGTCGTCATGCCACCACTCTACGGCCCACTTCTTGAAGGTTAAACTAGATAGGCGTAGGGTCGTGTCCGTACTGCTTGAAACTTCAAGGGAAGGTCCGGCCATGGAGCGCATGCCCGCCCTCTACCTGAGCCACGGCGCCCCGCCACTGGCCGACGACCCCGTCTGGCCCGGTCAGCTCGCCGCCTGGTCCGCCGGCCTGCCGAGGCCCCGCGCCGTCCTGATGGTCTCCGCCCACTGGGAGGAGGCCCCGCTCGCCCTCGGCGCGACGCGGACCGTGCCGCTCGTGTACGACTTCTGGGGCTTCCCCGAGCCCTACTACCGCGTGGAGTACGCCGCTCCCGGCGCCCCCGCCCTCGCCGACTCCGTACGCAAACTGCTGCGCGGCGCCGGCACGCCCGTCCAGGACATCCCGGACCGCGGGCTCGACCACGGGGCGTACGTCCCGCTGGTCGAGATGTTCCCTGCGGCCGACATCCCCGTACTCCAGATCTCCATGCCCACCCTCGACCCGCGCCGCCTGATGGACATCGGGCGCAAACTCGCGCCCCTGCGGGACGAGGGCGTGCTGATCATCGGCAGCGGCTTCTTCACCCACAACCTGGCCGCCCTGCGCCATCCGGGCGGGGGAGTCCCCGGCTGGTCGGCCGAGTTCGACGCGTGGGGGCGCGAGGCGCTGGAGGCGGCCGACGTGGACACGCTGCTCGACTTCGCGCACAAGGCCCCGGCCGGCCGGCTCGCCCATCCGCGCACCGAGCACTTCGCCCCGCTGTTCGTGACGCTGGGCGCCGCGGAGGGTGAACTGGGGGCGCGGCGCGATGTGATCGACGGCTTCTGGATGGGGCTGTCGAAGCGGTCGCTCCAGTTCGGCTGAGGCGTACGGGCGGCGGGTGGCCGGGCCGTCAGACGGGCCGGGCCGTCAGGCGGGCTGGTCTGTCAGGCGGGCGCCGCAGGGCCGGGCGGCGCGCCCAGCCCGCGTTCGTACCAGGCGACGTCCCAGTAGCGGCCGAACTTCCGGCCCACCTCCTGGTACGTACCGACATGACGGAAGCCGAAGCGGGCATGCAGACGGGCGGAAGCCTCGTTGGGCTGCGCGATGCCGGCGTACGCGCGGTGGACGTCCTCGCCCTCCAGGGCCGCGAAGAGGGCCTCGTACAGGAGCGTGCCGATGCCCAGGCCCCCGGCGTCCGGAGCGCAGTACACGCTGACCTCCACGGAGGTGGCGTAGGCCGCCTTCGGACGGAACGGGCTGCTCGTCGCGTACCCCAGCAGCCGGCCGGAGCGCACGTCCCGGGCAACCAGGAGGCGGTGCGGGCCGTCTTCAGGGTGGGAGAGCAGCCACGGGCGGCGCTGCTCGGGCGTGAAGACGGTGGTGTCGAAGGTGATGGCCGTCTCGCGGACGTAGTGGTTGTAGAGGTCCGTCAGGGCATCGAGATCAGCCTCCGTGCCCGCCCTGACCTGCACCTCTGCGGGTCCCTGCGCCATGTGTCTCCCCTCGGCGGCGGACAGGGTACTGCAAGATCACGAAAATGAATGCACGCCGTGGGAATTCTGTCCGGTTTCCAGTCGTTGTTTCCATCGGAAGCGGGGCACCCGAAGGGAGTCCGGCAGCCAACCCATCGCGACCTACTCAGCAAGGGAGCACGCATGGCAACCCGTGCCGTCGCCCGTCGTCAGACCGCCTCCAGCGGGTCCGGCGGGGTACGCAGCGTTCGCGCCGCAGGCGGGGAGATCGCCGACCGTGACCTGGTCGGCATGTACCTCGACGAAATCGCACGGACGCCGCTGCTCGACGCCGCCAAGGAAGTGGACCTCTCCCAGACCATCGAGGCGGGGGTGTACGCCCAGCAGATCCTCGACAAGGAAGTGACCTCAGCCGTCGCCACGGCGGGGGAGAGCGGGGCGGACGGAGCCTCCCGCGAGGAGCTGGAAGCGCTGGTCGCCCAGGGTGAGCGCGCCAAGGACCTCTTCATCCGCTCCAACCTCCGGCTCGTGGTGGCCGTCGCGCGCCGCTATCCGCGCAGCGGTCTGCCCCTGCTCGACCTGATCCAGGAGGGCAACGCGGGCCTGGTGCGCGCGGTCGAGAAGTTCGACTACACCAAGGGCTTCAAGTTCTCGACGTACGCGACCTGGTGGATCCGGCAGGCGATCACCCGTTCCATAGCCGACCAGTCCCGCACCATCCGCCTCCCCGTCCACCTCGTGGAGGAGCTGGGCCGCATCCGCCGCGTGCAGCGCGAGTTCAACCGCATGCACGGGCGCGACCCGGAGCACGCGGAGATCGCGGCCGAGCTGGAGGCCAAGCCCGAGCGCGTCAGCGACGTCCTCGACTGGGCGCGCGACCCGGTGTCGCTCAACATGCCGGTCGACGACGCGGGCGAGACGCAGTTCGGAGACCTGCTGGAGGACACCTCGGCGGTCTCGCCCGAGCAGTCGGTGCTCTCGCTGCTGCGCAGCGAGGAGTTGGAGAACCTCATCGGCCACCTCGACGAGCGCACCGCCTCGATCATCCGCATGCGGTACGGCATCGAGGACGGCCGCGAGCGGACCCTGACCGAGGTCGGCAAGCAGCACGGACTGACGCGTGAGCGGATCCGGCAGATAGAGAAGCACGCGCTGCTGGAGCTGAAGCGCCTGGCCCACGACACCGGCTTCGAGTCGGCCGCCTGAGGCCACCACCCCCCGAACG
>NZ_VBVX01000418.1 GCF_005981925.1 Streptomyces albidochromogenes | reverse complement strand
GCCCCCAGCCCCGCTCGGCATGCGCCCCTACCACTCCCACTCGGATCCTGTCCGCCACGGTGAACACCTCTCGCTCTGTCGCGTGCCTGCTTGCCGGTCTGCTTCAACGGGTGCCGTTGGCACCAGGGCCAACGGCCAACGGACCGGAGCGCGGTCGGCAGACAACACCGGCCGCGCTCCCGTCCGTTGGTTCAGCGGGTCAGTGCACCGTCACCGCCGCGGCGCTGGGGGAGGCCGCCTGGTCGGACGGCTGCTCCGACGCGCCGGGCTCCTGCGCGGCCGGCTTGTCCCGCAGGACGAAGAAGGTCACGAGCCAGGCGAGGAAGACGAACCCGGCCGAGAACTGGAACCCGAGCCCGTAGCCGTCCCGCAGCGCCTCGACCTGCTCGGTGCCCTTGCTGACCAGCGAGTTGCTGTACGACGTGGCCACGGTGGCCAGGACCGCGAGACCGACCGCGGCGCCCGCCTGCTGGGCGGTGGTGTTCAGGCCCGACGCCAGACCGGCGTCGGCCGGCGCGGCGCCCGACATGGCCCGCATGATGACCGCCGGGACCGTGAGGCCCATGCCGAAGCCCTGGATGACGAGGGTCGGCAGGACGTCCGTGGCGTAGTTGCCGTCGACGGGCGCCCGGCTGAGCAGCAGCAGGCCGACGCCCAGGAACAGCAGACCGGTCAGCAGTACCCGGCGGGTGCCGTAGCGGGCGGTGAGCTTCGCCGTGAAGAACAGCGACATGGTGCCGATGACGATGGGCGCCGGCAGGAACGCCAGGCCGGTCTGCATCGAGTCGAAGCCGAGGACGCGCTGGAGGTAGAGGGCGTTGAGGAACTGGAAGCCGAAACCGGCCGCGAAGAGCAGGACCACCGCGATGTTGGCGCCGGAGATCTCGCGGTTGCGGAAGATGCGCAGGGCGAGCAGCGGCTTGGCGGCCTTGGCCTGGCGCAGTACGAACGCGCCCAGCAGCAGCACCGAGATCGCGCCGTACAGGCCGAGCTCACCGTTGCTGTGCTTGTCCTCGGCGACCTGCGAGATGGTGAAGACACCGAGCGAGAGACCCGCGGTGACCAGGACGGCGCCGATCGCGTCGGCACCGGCACGCAGTCCGAGACCCGGCCGTCCGGTCAGCAGGCGCAGACCGGCGACCAGCGCCACCGCGCCGATCGGCAGGTTGATCAGGAACACCCAGTGCCAGCCCAGGGTCTCGGTGATGACACCGCCGGCGATCAGGCCGACCGAGGCGCCACCGGCCGAGACGAAGCCGTAGATGCCCATCGCCTTGGCCTGCTCGCCCGGCTCGGGGTACAGGCCGACGATCATGCCGAGCACCACGGCGGAGGCCAGCGCGGCGCCCACGCCCTGGAGGAAGCGGCCGGCGATCAGCAGCTCCGACGTGGTGGCGACGCCGCAGAGGAACGAGGCGGCGGTGAAGGTGACCAGACCCGCCAGGAACACCTTCTTGGTGCCGATCAGGTCACCGAGCCGGCCGGACAGGAGGAGGAGTCCGGCGAACGCGATCAGGTAGGAGTTGACCACCCAGGACAGACCGCTCTGGGAGAAGTCCAGGTCGTTCTGGATGGTCGGCAGGGCGACGGTCACGATCGTCCCGTCCAGGACGATCATCAGCTGCATCGCGCAGAGAATGGCGAGCGCCAGCCCGCGCGAACTGGATTTCGTTTGTGAGGTCACGGATCTCAACTTTCTTGTCCGGCAACGGAAGGGGGGAGTGCTGCACATGGGCTGACGAGTGCGGCTGACTCAGGGCGGCTGCCTAAGTGCACGTCTTGTTACAGAGTTCATGGTCTGGGACCATGAACTCGATGGGAAGGAGGCACTTTTATGTCTCAGGGGAACACCGGTGTGACCACCGAGGTCAGCGCCGTGAAGCAGTGCGAAACTCCTGCCGCGCAGTCCGCCTGTTCGGTTCTTGAGGTCCTCGGCCGGGTGAGCGGCAAGTGGAGCATCGGCATCCTGCTGGTCACCACGCAGGGCCCGGCCCGCTTCACCGAACTGGAGCGCCAGGTGAAGGGCATCAGCCGCCGCATGCTGACGCTCACCCTGCGCAACCTGGAGCGGGACGGCCTGCTGACCCGGACCGTGTACCCGACGGTGCCGCCGAAGGTCGAGTACACCGCCACGCCGATGGCCTGCGAGCTGTACGACTCGCTCGTCCTGCTGACCGGCTGGGCCGAGCGCCACCTGCACGAGATCGACCGGGCCCGCGCCGACTACGACGACGTCCTGGCCGCCGCGGAGGCCGACCGCGCGCCCGTACTGGCCGGCTGACCGCCGCGGCGCCCCGCGCGTGCGGCGCGGGGCGGACCGGGTGCCGCACGCCCCGCGCCGCGTGCTCATGCCACCGGTACCGGAGCCAGGTGCTCCCGCAGGCCGGCCACGAGCCGCGCCGCCGAAGCGCCGTCGGACGCCGCGCCGTAGACGTACGTGTCGGGCCGCACCAGAACGCTCCGCGCCCCGATCCCGTCCAGGTACGCCCCGTACGTGCCCTCGACGTCGACCACGGCGTCGAGGCGGCCCGAGGTGTCCGCGACGCCGTCGGCGTCGCGCAGCCACACCAGCCGCGCCCCCAGGCCGGCCAGGAACTCCCGGTCCCCGGCGTCGAGCAGCTCGTTCGGATCGTCCCGGGAGACGAACACGAAGCCCCGTCCGACGACTTCGTCGAACAGCCCCTCGCCGCCCGCGGCCGCGACCCTCGGCTGCGGCACCTGGTCACCGGACCCGGGCCGCCGCCTGCCCTTCTCGTCCCGGTCCAGCAGCCCCTTGGTGAGCGGATGGAACGGCGACTGCTGCGGGCGGGCCAGGTTGCGCTCCCGGGCCGCGATCATCACCGCGTCGCGGTCGGCGGCGGCCTTGGCGTCGGTCTGGCAGATGACCTTGCCGAGGTTCACCGACATCCCGATCGCGTGCTGCACGTGCGTACGCCGCTCCTCGGTGTACGAGTCGAGCAGCGACGCGTCGGCGAGGCCCGCGAGCACCAGATCCAGCTTCCACACGAGGTTGGCGGCGTCCCGGAACCCCGAACTCATGCCCTGCCCCGCGAACGGCGGCATCAGGTGCGCCGCGTCCCCGGCGATCAGCAACCGCCCGGAGCGCCACTGCCGGCAGGTCGCGGCCTGGAAGGCGTAGACGGCGTGCCGCTCCATCACCCCGTCGTCCGGAGTGATCCCGCACAGCTCCAGGAGCCGCCACGCGGTCTCGGCCGTGTCCATCTCCTCCCTGGTCTCGCCCGGCAGCAGCATGAACTCCCACCGCCGGTGCCCGGGACCGGCCGACACCTGGGTACGGGGCCGGGCCGGGTCGCAGATCTGGAGGTTGTTCGGCGTGAACTCGCGCCGGTCGTGCAGGACGAGATCGCAGATCAGCCACTCGTGGTGGAAGCCCAGGTCGGTGGCCGGGGTGCCGATGTGCCGGCGTACGAAGCTGTTCGCCCCGTCGCAGCCGACGATCCAGCGCGAGCGCAACCGGCGCCGCGTCCCGTCCGCGCTCCGCACGGCCAGCTCGACACCGTCGTCCGTCTCGGCCAGGTCGACCGCCTCGTACCCGCGCAGCACGGTCAGCTCCGGGAGCCGCTTGCCGCGCGCGATCAGCGCCTCCTCCAGGCCCGGCTGGTACATGGACGTCGACTCGGGCCAGCCGTTGCGGCCGTGCTCCTCGGCGGCGCCGATGTAGAGCAGGTCCTGCCCGGCGCCGTTGCGCCACATGTAGTCGCCCGACGGCTCGCCCACCGAGGCGAGGTGGCCGGCGACCCCGGCCGCCGCCAGGACGCGGGCCGCCTCGCCGTCGAAGGCGACGGCGCGCGGCATCGTGTACGGCCTGGGGTGCCGCTCGACAACGATCACCCGGCGGCCCCGCTGGGCCATCAGATTCGCCAGCACCTGCCCCACCGGGCCGTAACCGACGACGAGCAGATCCGCCACGTCATCGGGCCACCACAGCGCACTCTCGGCCGACGCAGACATCGTGTACTCCTCCTTCGTGAGTGGCGGTGCAGGGTCAGTCCTGCAGCAGGATGTGCTTGATCACGGCGTCCAGGTCGGGCTGCTTCACCAGCACCCGCACCTGCTCACGCCCGTCCTCGACGGTCAGCAGACGGCGGCCGGTCAGCGTCATCTGCCCGTTCTCCAGGGCCCGGCCCCGTATGTACGTGACGTTGGCGGCGAGCATCCGGGCGTACTCGTCGAGGACCGGGTTCTCGTGGTCGAGCCACTCCGAGAAGCTCCGCGCCTTGAGCCGGAAGCGGTGGATGGTGCCCCACTCGCCGTCGCGCGGCTTGCGCTCCAGGTAGTGGAAGCCCGTACCGTCGGGATCGGCGGCGGACTGCTCGACGACCCGGAACTGGCTGCCGTACTGCTCCTGCGCCTCGGGGGACACCCGTACCGGCTCGATCAGCGAGGGACCCGAGTAGCCGACATCGGCCAGGTACCAGTCGCCGTCGATCCGTACGCCGTTGAAGAGGTGCTCCAGCTCCGGACCGAAGCTGCCGTCCGGGCCGCGGACACCGGCCGAGAAGACGACGACCTCGAAGCCGAGCCGGCCCAGCAACTCACGGAAGAGTCCGTTGAGTTCGTAGCAGACACCACCGCGACCGCCGACGACGACCTCCTTGAAGACGGTGTCGACGTCGATGTCGACACCGTCCCAGATCGCCGTGCCGCGCTCCTCGTTGAGGAAGTTGTCGAAGGGAACGGCCATCAGATGCGCCTTGTGGAGGACGCGCAGCGTCTCCAGGGTCGCGGCGGGCGGCGGGCCGCTGTGGCCGAGTGTCGTGAGGTAGTGATCGATGTCGAACATGGCGTGGTCCGTGCCTTTCGGAAGGATGTTCAAGGGAGGGCCGCCGGGCTGCCGGCGGGGCGGGCGGGGAG
>NZ_VBVX01000041.1 GCF_005981925.1 Streptomyces albidochromogenes | reverse complement strand
CCCCATGCCCCTCCCCAAGGCCGAACTGCACCTCCACATCGAAGGCACCCTCGAACCCGAGCTGGCCTTCGAACTCGCCTCCCGCAACGCCGTGGTGCTGCCCTACTCCACCACCGAGGAGCTGCGCCGCGCCTACCTCTTCGACGACCTCCAGTCGTTCCTCGACCTGTACTACGCGCTGATGGCGGTCCTGGTCACCGAGGACGACTTCGACCGGCTCGCCGACGCCTACCTGGCGCGGGCGGCCGCTCAGGGCGTGCGGCACGCCGAGATCTTCTTCGACCCGCAGGCGCACACCGCGCGCGGAGTCCCTCTGGGCACGGTCGTCGAAGGGCTCGCCCGCGCCCTGGACCGGAGCGAGGAGCGGCACGGGATCTCCACCCAGCTGATCATGTGCTTCCTGCGCGACGAGTCCGCCGAGTCGGCGATGCGGACGCTGGAGGCCGCCACGCCGTACCTGCACCGCATCACGGGCGTCGGCCTGGACTCGGCCGAGGTCGGGCACCCGCCGTCGAAGTTCCGCGAGGTGTACGACGCCGCGCGGGCCCTCGGGCTGCGCGCGGTCGCGCACGCGGGCGAGGAGGGCCCGCCGGCGTACATCTGGGAGGCGCTGGACATCCTGCGCGTCGAGCGCGTCGACCACGGACTGCGCTCCCTGGAGGACCCCGAGCTCGTGGAGCGGCTCGTGCGCGACCGGGTGCCGCTGACGCTGTGCCCGCTGTCGAACGTACGGCTGCGGGCCGTCGACGTCCTGGAGGACCACCCGCTGCGGGCGATGATGGACGCCGGGCTGCTGGTCACCGTGAACTCCGACGACCCCGCCTACTTCGGCGGGTACGTCGGCGACACGTTCCACGCGGTGCGCGAGGCGCTCGGACTCGGCCAGGAGCAGTTGCGCGAGCTGGCCCGCAACTCCTTCCGGGCGTCCTTCCTCGACCACGACGAGAAGCGCAGGGAGGCGTACCTCGCCGAGGTGGACGCGTACGTCTTCTGATCCCGCCCGCGCCGCATCGTTGACGCCCCTGCGGGCGTCTCTCTACGCTGCGTTCCCCTACGTGGACGCCGTCTGCATACGGAGATGAACTGTTGTGGCGGACCTGACCATCGCGGACGTCCGGCTGACCCCCGTCCTCATCTGTGACCCGCCCCTCCTCAACGTCCACGGCGTGCACCAGCCCTACACCCCGCGCCTGGTCGTCGAGGTGGTCACGGCGGACGGCGTCACCGGGCTCGGCGAGACGTACGGCGACACCGCGTACCTGGAACTCGCCCGCCCGTACGCCGAGCTGCTGACCGGCCGCTCGGTCGCGGACCTGAACGGACTGCTCCCGCTCGCCCAGCGGATCGGCGTCGGCCACGCGCGCGTGGAGCACGCCGTCGGCGTCGGCGGTCTGCGCGGCGCGCGGACCGCCGACAAGCTGCGGCTGTCCGTCGTGTCCGCCTTCGAGGTGGCGTGCCTGGACGCGCTCGGGAAGGCGTACGGACAGCCCGTGCACGCACTCCTCGGCGGCAAGGTGCGCGACCACGTCGAGTACAGCGCGTACCTCTTCTACCGCTGGGAGCGGCACCCGGGCGGCGCGGGCGAGCCCGACGACTGGGGCGCCGCGCTCGATCCGGCGGGGATCGTGGCGCAGGCGCGGCGGTTCGCGCGGGAGCACGGCTTCCGCTCGTTCAAGCTCAAGGGCGGTGTCTTCCCGCCCGAGCGGGACGTCGCCGCCGTACGGGCGCTGGCCGAGGCGTTCCCGGGACAGCCCCTGCGGCTCGACCCCAACGGCGCCTGGACGCCGAGGACCTCCCTGGAGGTGGCGGCGCAGCTCGGGGCGGTTCTCGAATACCTGGAGGACCCGGCGCCCGGGACCGCCGCGATGGCGGAGGTCTCGGCGGGAACGGACGTGCCGCTCGCCACCAACATGTGCGTGACGGCCGTTCCCGAGATCCGCGAGGCGTTCCTGACCGACGCGGTGCAGGTGGTGCTCAGCGACCACCACTACTGGGGCGGGCTGCGGGCCACCCGCGAACTGGCCGCCGTCTGCCGGGCCTTCGGCGTCGGCCTGTCCATGCACTCCAACACCCACATGGGCATCAGCCTGGCCGCGATGACGCACGTCGCGGCCACCGTGGAGAACCTCGGCCACTCCTGCGACAGCCACTACCCGTGGCAGACCGAGGACGTGATCACCCGGCGCCACACCTTCACCGACGGCCGGCTCCCGGTCTCCGACGCCCCCGGCCTCGGCGTCGAGCTCGACCGCGACGCCCTGGAGCGGCTGCACGCCCGCTGGCTCGACGAGGCGTCGTACGGCGCGCTGCGCGACCGCGACGACGCGGCGGCGATGCGCGCGGCGCGGGGACACGAGACCTGGCGGGCGCCCGTGCTGCCCCGCTGGTGAGGCCGGGGCGAGGACGCCGTCGTATCACCGCGAGCTGCCGTGGGCGCGTATCGGGCACACTGGCCTGAATCCGCACCACACCACGGGAGCGCACGGTGAGCACGGTGAGAAAGCAGGCAGCGGCCACGACAGCGGCCACGGACATCGACGTCAGCGGCCGGCGGGACGAGGCGCGTCTCGACCCCCTGGACGGGCTTCGCGAGCCCGACGGCCCGTGCTGCGACGTGTTCCTCACCGGCACCGTGTTCCTGGACATCATCTTCACCGGCCTCGACAGCGCCCCGGTGCGCGGGACCGAGTCCTGGGCGCGCGGCATGGGCTCCAGCCCCGGCGGCGTCGCCAACATGGCCACCGCGCTGGCCCGCCTCGGCCTGCGGACGTCCCTGGCCGCCGCCTTCGGCGACGACCACTACGGCGAGTACTGCTGGGACGCGCTCGCCGACGGCGAGGGCATCGACCTGAAGATGTCACGGACCGTTCCCGGCTGGCACTCGCCGGTCACGGTCTCCATGGCGTACGAGGGCGAACGGACCATGGTGTCGCACGGCCACGAGGCCCCGCCGCCCGCCGGACCCGGGCCGTTCCCCGACTGCCCGCCCCGCGCGCGGGCCGCCATCGCCGCCCTCACCCCCGGCCGCAGGGAGGAGTGGATCGCCTCCGCGGCCCGCCGGGGCGCCAAGATCTTCGCCGACGTGGGCTGGGACGACACGGGCCGCTGGGACCTGGCCGGCCTCGCCGACCTGGAGCACTGCGAGGCGTTCCTGCCCAACGCCGAGGAGGCCATGCGCTACACCCGCACCGACTGCCCGCGCGCCGCCGCCCGCGCCCTGGCCGAGAAGGTCCCGGTCGCGGTCGTCACGCTCGGCGCGGAGGGCGCGTACGCCGTGGACGGCTCGACCGGCGAGACCGCCGAGGTCCCCGCCATCGCCGTCGAGGCGCTCGACCCGACCGGCGCCGGTGACGTCTTCGTCGCCGGATTCGTCACCGGTACGCTCGCCGGCTGGCCGCTCGCCGACCGCCTCGCCTTCGCCGGGCTGACCGCGGCCCTCTCGGTGCAGGAGTTCGGCGGATCGCTCTCCGCGCCCGGCTGGTCGGAGATCGCGGCGTGGTGGCAGCAGGTGCAGGCGGTCGACGGCCAGGATCCGCAGGCGCTGCGCCGGTACGCCTTCCTGGACGGGCTGCTGCCCACGGCCACGCGCGGGTGGCCGCTGCGCCGGGCGGTGCCGACGATCGGTTTCCGCAGTCCCGCCTGAGCGTTCGGCGGGCGGGCGCGGCGCGGGGTGCGAAAAGCCTTCGGCCTTGTCGGTGCACCGACGTACGCTTGGTGGCACGAGGTTGTCGAGCAGCGAGAACCCTGCAACGGGAGGTATGTGCAGGCCACAGTGCCGGCCCATGACTCAGACACCCACACAGCCGCAGGCCCGCGCCCAGTTCACCGTGCCGGACACGCACCCCATGGTGATGGTCCTGGGTTCCAGCGATTCCCTGTTGCGCGTGATCGAGAACGCCTTCCCCGACGTGGACATCCATGTCAGGGGGAATGAGGTCAGCGCGGTCGGCGACCCCACGGAGGTCGCCCTGATCCAGCGCCTGCTGGCCGAGATGATGCTGGTGCTCCGCACCGGACTGCCGATGACGGAGGACGCAGTGGAACGCTCGATCGCCATGCTCAGAGCCAACGGGAACGGCGGTGGCGCGGAAGCCGCCACCGAGACCCCGGCCGAGGTGCTCACCCAGAACATCCTCTCCAGCCGCGGTCGCACCATCCGCCCCAAGACGCTCAACCAGAAGCGGTACGTCGACGCCATCGACAAGCACACCATCGTCTTCGGCATCGGCCCCGCCGGTACGGGCAAGACGTACCTCGCCATGGCCAAGGCGGTCCAGGCCCTGCAGTCCAAGCAGGTCACCCGGATCATCCTGACCAGGCCCGCCGTCGAGGCGGGCGAGCGGCTCGGCTTCCTGCCCGGCACGCTCTACGAGAAGATCGACCCCTACCTGCGCCCGCTCTACGACGCCCTGCACGACATGCTGGACCCCGACTCGATCCCGCGCCTGATGGCCGCGGGCACGATCGAGGTCGCCCCGCTGGCGTACATGCGCGGCCGGACGCTCAACGACGCGTTCATCATCCTCGACGAGGCGCAGAACACCAGCGCCGAGCAGATGAAGATGTTCCTGACGCGGCTCGGCTTCGACTCGAAGATCGTCGTCACCGGCGACGTCACCCAGGTCGACCTCCCGGGCGGCACGAAGAGCGGCCTGCGCCAGGTCCAGGAGATCCTGGACGACGTACCCGACGTCCACTTTTCCCGGCTCACGTCGCAGGATGTCGTCCGGCACAAGCTGGTCGGCCGTATCGTCGACGCGTACCAGAAGTACGACGACAGCCAAAACGGGCTGTGACTTTGAAGCAGGGGTAGATCCAGCACCATGTCGATCGACGTCAACAACGAATCCGGCACCGAGGTCGACGAGCAGGCGATTCTCGACATCGCCCGTTACGCGCTCACCCGGATGCGGATCCACCCGCTCTCCGAACTCTCGGTGATCGTCGTGGACACGGCCGCCATGGAGCAGCTCCACATCCAGTGGATGGACCTCCCCGGGCCGACGGATGTCATGTCCTTCCCGATGGACGAGCTGCGTCCGCCGAAGAAGGACGACGAGGAGCCCCCGCAGGGGCTCCTCGGTGACATCGTCCTGTGCCCGGAGGTCGCCGAGAAGCAGGGGCAGGAAGCCCCGACGCGGCACTCCATGGACGAGGAGCTCCAGCTCCTCACCGTCCACGGCGTGCTGCATCTGCTCGGCTACGACCACGAGGAGCCGGACGAGAAGGCCGAGATGTTCGGCCTCCAGGCGGCGATCGTCGACGGCTGGCGAGCGGAGAAGGGCCACACCGGTCCGTCCCCCGCGCCGACCGTTTCATGACCGCCCAACTGATCACCGGCGCCGTCCTGCTGGTCGTCGTCGCGTGGCTGGCCGCCTGCGCCGAGGCGGGCATCGCCCGCGTCTCCAGCTTCCGGGCCGCCGAGGCCGCACGCTCCGGCCGGCGCGGCAGCGCCAAGCTGGCGCAGGTCGCGGCCGACCCGACCCGGTACCTCAACGTCGCCCTGCTGATGCGGGTCGCCTGCGAGATGGCCGCCGGCGTCCTCGTGACGTACGCCTGCCTGCGCGAGTTCGACGAGACGTGGGAGGCCCTGGCCCTCGCCATCGGCGTGATGGTCCTCGTCTCGTACGTCGCCGTCGGCGTCTCCCCGCGCACCATCGGCCGCCAGCACCCGCTCAACACGGCGACCGCGTCCGCGTACGTCCTGCTCCCGCTCGCCCGCGTCATGGGCCCCGTCCCGCAGCTGCTGATCCTCATCGGCAACGCGCTCACCCCGGGCAAGGGCTTTCGCAAGGGCCCGTTCGCCAGCGAGGCGGAGCTGCGCGCGATGGTCGACCTCGCCGAGCAGGAGTCGCTGATCGAGGACGACGAGCGCCGCATGGTGCACTCGGTCTTCGAGCTCGGCGACACCCTCGTACGGGAGGTCATGGTCCCCAGGACCGACCTGGTCTCCATCGAGCGCTTCAAGACGATCCGTCAGGCCCTCACGCTCGCCCTGCGCTCCGGCTTCTCCCGCATCCCGGTGACCGGCGAGAACGAGGACGACATCGTGGGCATCGTCTACCTCAAGGACCTGGTCAGGAAGACCCACATCAACCGTGAGTCCGAGTCCGACCTGGTCTCGACCGCGATGCGCCCCGCCGTCTTCGTCCCCGACACGAAGAACGCGGGCGACCTGCTGCGCGAGATGCAGCAGGAGCGCAACCACGTCGCCGTCGTCATCGACGAGTACGGCGGCACGGCCGGCATCGTCACCATCGAGGACATCCTCGAAGAGATCGTCGGCGAGATCACCGACGAATACGACCGCGAACTGCCGCCCGTCGAGGAGCTGGAGGACGGCTGCTACCGGGTGACCGCGCGACTCGACATCGGTGACCTCGGCGAGCTCTTCGGCTTCGACGAGTACGACGACGAGGACGTGGAGACGGTCGGCGGACTGCTCGCCAAGGCGCTCGGCCGGGTGCCGATCGCGGGCGCCTCCGCGACGGTCGACCTCCCCGACGGGCGCTCGCTGCGCCTGACCGCGGAGTCGCCGGCCGGCCGCCGGAACAAGATCGTCACAGTACTGGTGGAGCCGGAGGAGAAGGAGGCGGCATGACGCCGCAGGAGCTGAGGGCGTTCTGCCTCGACTTCAACGCCGCGACGGAGGAGTTCCCCTTCGGCCCCGAGACATCCGTCTTCAAGGTCCTCGGCAAGCTGTTCGCGCTCACCGCGCTGGACGCCGAGCCGCTCAAGGTCAACCTCAAGTGCGAGCCGGAGATCGCGGCCCGGCTCCGCGAGGAGCACGAGGAGATCGCGCCCGGCTGGCACATGAACAAGCGCCACTGGAACACGGTCACCGTCGACGGGCGGTTGACGGACCGCGTGGTCCGGGAGCTGATCGAGGACTCGTACGACCTGGTCGTGGCCGGCCTCCCGAAAGCCGAACGCCTGCGCCTCGACCGGGCCTGACCCCGGCCCCGGCCCGCGCCGGCGATCGCGCCGCACGGCGCTCCCGGAGGCCCGCACGGCGGGAAGCCGGAGCAACTGGACTCGCCGGACGGGCGGCGCGGCTCGATGCACCCGGTCGCGGGCCGAGCGGTGCCCGCTCCCTATGCTCGGGGCATGACTGAGACCACGCCGAGCACCGAACTCGACCCCGAGGACCGCAAGATCATCACGCTGGCGCGCAGCGCGCGGGCGCGCAACGGGGTGCCCGAGGGGGCGGCCGTACGGGACGAGACGGGGCGCACGTACGTCGCCGGCACCGTCGCGCTCGACTCCCTGCGGCTGAGCGCGCTGCGCACGGCGGTGGCGATGGCCGTCGCGAGCGGCGCGACGTCGCTGGAGGCGGCGGCGGTGGTGACGGCGGCGGACTCCGTGACGGCGGAGGACCGGGCGGCGGTACGGGACCTCGGCGGCCCCGGAACGCCGGTCCTGCTGGCGGGCCCCGACGGCGCCCTGCGGGAGAGCGTGGCAGCCGGCGCCTAGGAGCATTCGGGCCCCCGCACCGGTGGCCGGTGTGGCGGTGGTCTCGTGTGAGGAGGCGCACGCCCGCCGCGGCGGGGGCCGGGCGGCCCTCGCGGCGGCGCAGGGCCGACCCGGCGGGACGCCCGCTCCGGCGGGACGGCGGGACCTTCGGCCCGGGCCTTTCGGCCCGCACCCGAGCTGTCAAGAGGCGGGGCCGGAAGGCCCGCGCGTGCTCCCGAAGGACCGTGGATCCCGGCGCACCGCGCTGCGACGGTGGAGTCATGCCCAGCAGGGAGCCTCCGCTCCGAGGGCAGCCCCCCGCCCCCGAACAAAGGTCACCCGACGTGCTCTCCTCTCTGACCCGCACCGCCCTGCGCCGCCGCGTCACCGGTTCCTTCGTCGCCGCGGGAGCCACCGGCATGCTGGTCCTCGCCGGCACCGGCAGCGCCTCCGCCGCCCCGACGGCCGACTGGTCCGCGGTCGCCCAGTGCGAGTCCGGCGGCGACTGGAAGGCGAACACCGGCAACGGCTTCTCCGGCGGCCTCCAGTTCACCCAGTCCACCTGGGCCGCGTACGGCGGCACGAAGTACGCGGCGAGCGCCCACCAGGCCACCCCGCAGCAGCAGGCCGCAGTCGCCGACAAGGTCCTCCAGGGCCAGGGCATCGGCGCCTGGCCGGTGTGCGGCGCCAAGGCCGGCCTCTGACACCAGCCGGAGCCACCCGCGCGGCCCGTTCCGGCAGCCGGGGCCGCCCCCGCGTGAACGCCCGGGCCGACACTGGTCGGCCCGGCGGCGTACATCGGGGAGAATGGCACGCATGAGCGCTCGCACCCAGTCTTCCGAGGCCCCCCACCGGGCCGGCTTCGCCTGCTTCGTCGGCCGCCCCAACGCGGGCAAGTCCACCCTGACGAACGCTCTGGTCGGCCAGAAGGTCGCCATCACGTCCAGCCGGCCGCAGACCACGCGCCACACGGTGCGCGGCATCGTGCACCGCCCCGACGCGCAGCTGATCCTGGTCGACACCCCCGGCCTCCACAAGCCGCGCACGCTGCTCGGCGAGCGTCTCAACGACGTCGTACGCACCACCTGGGCCGAGGTCGACGTGATCGGCTTCTGCCTGCCCGCCGACCAGAAGCTCGGCCCCGGCGACAAGTTCATCGCCAAGGAACTCGCGGGCATCAAGAAGACGCCGAAGGTCGCGATCGTCACCAAGACCGACCTCGTCGACTCCAAGCAGCTCGCGGAACAGCTCATCGCCGTCGACCAGCTCTCCAAGGAGCTCGGCTTCGAGTGGCAGGAGATCGTGCCGGTCTCCGCCGTCGGCGACCAGCAGGTTTCGCTCCTCGCCGACCTGCTGATCCCGCTGCTCCCGGAGAGCCCGCCGCTCTACCCCGAGGGCGACCTCACCGACGAGCCCGAGATGGTCATGGTCGCGGAGCTGATCCGCGAGGCCGCCCTCGAAGGCGTACGGGACGAGCTGCCGCACTCCATCGCGGTCGTCGTCGAGGAGATGCTGCCGCGCGAAGACCGCCCGGCCGACAAGCCGCTCCTCGACATCCACGCGAACGTCTACATCGAGCGTCCCAGCCAGAAGGGCATCATCATCGGCCCCAAGGGCCAGCGCCTGAAGGACGTCGGTACGAAGTCGCGCAAGCACATCGAGGCGCTGCTGGGCACGCCGGTCTACCTGGACCTGCACGTCAAGGTCGCCAAGGACTGGCAGCGGGACCCCAAGCAGCTGCGCAAGCTGGGGTTCTAGCCGTCACGGCCGCCCGGGGGACCCGGGCGGCCGCTGCTCGCGCAACGCCTCCCGCAGCCAGTGGAACGACGCCTTCGGGGTGCGCGCCAGCGTCTCGTAGTCGATGTGGACCAGACCGAACCGCTGGGTGTACCCCTCGGCCCACTCGAAGTTGTCCATCAGCGACCAGACGAAGTACCCGCGCACGTCGACACCCGCCTCCAGAGCGCGGTGCAGCGCCCGCAGATGGCCGTCGAGGAAGGCGATCCGCTCCTGGTCGTCCAGACCGTCGTACGAGCAGCCGTTCTCGGTGACGACCACGGGCGGCAGCCGGTCGCCGTACCGCTCCCGGAACGACGTCAGCAGTTCGGTCAGGGCGTCGGGGACGACCGGCCAGCCGAAGGCCGTCCGCGGGTGCCCCTCGATCTCCCGTACGGAGAACGGCATCTCCGGCGGTATCGCGATGCCCGCGAAGTCGGTGGGCGCGTCCGGGCCGGGGGCCCCGACGAGCGTCGGCTGGTAGTAGTTGATCCCGTACCAGTCGAGCGGCCGTGACGCGATGAGCGCCAGATCGTCCGCCACCGGTCCCGGCAGCATCTCGGCGATCCCGTCCGGATACCGCCCGAGCAGCAGGGGGTCGGCGAACAGCCGGTTGAGCAGCAGATCGTAGAAGTCGGCGGCGCCCCGGTCCTCTTCGCCGTCCGACACCGGCCGCACCGGCCCGTGCGAGTTCGCGATCCCGATGCCGTCCGCGCCCCTGGCCCGCAGCGCCTGTACGGCGAGACCGTGCCCCAGGAGCTGGTGGTGGGCGGCGGGCAGCGCGCCGAAGAGCAGGCGCCTGCCGGGGGCGTGCTGCCCGAGCCCGTACCCGAGCAGCGTCACTTCGGCGGGCTCGTTCAGGGTGATCCAGCGGTCCACCCGGTCGCCGAGCCGGGCGGCCACCACATCGGCGTACTCCGCGAACCGGTGGGCGGTGTCCCGCTCCAGCCAGCCGCCGGCCTTCTCCAGCGCCAGCGGGGTGTCCCAGTGGAAGAGGGTCGGCACGGGGCGCACTCCCGCCGCGCACAGCTCGTCGACGAGCCGGTCGTAGAAGTCGAGTCCCGCCCCGTTGACCGCCCCGGCGCCCTCCGGCAGCACCCGCGACCAGGACACCGAGAAGCGGTACGCCCCGACGCCCAGGTCCTTGATCAGCGCCACGTCCCGCGCGTACCGGTGGTAGTGGTCGGTCGCCACGGACGCGTCGGAGCCGTCCTTGATCCGCCCCGGTTCGGCGGCGAAGGCGTCCCACGACGACATGCCCCGCCCGTCCTCGCCGACCGCGCCCTCGATCTGGTGGGCCGAAGTCGACACCCCCCAGAGGAAGTCGGCGGGGAAGCGGGGCAGCGGGCGCGGCGGCGACGTCATGCAGCGATGCTCACTACCGCCGGTAACCGTGTCAATGGCGAGTGCGGCCGGGAACGCGGTCGCCTCGGACGGCGATCAGCCGGACCCGGCCGCCCGCGGAGCTTCGACCGGTCAGGCCCCTTCCTTCAGGACCTGCGAGATGAGCCGGCTCTGCGCCTCGGTGAGTCTCGGGTCCGCGCAGTAGACGGTCTCGCCGTCGACGGTGATCTGGTAGCTGAATCCGTCCGGGACGCCGACCGGCGGTGTGCCCCGGCCGGCGGCGACCGCCTCCTCGACCAGGGCGTGCCACTCGCCGGCGTCGGGCCGTTCGGAGGTGTCGACCTCGGCGTACCGCTCGATGCCGGCGAAGCCTCCCGTACGCCTTACCCCAATTCGCATGGTTCCGTTCTAGTACGGATACGCCTCAGCCGGTAGGCACCCCGACCAGGGACCACGCTTTCAGCAGAGCCTCGAGCTCCTCGCCGTCACCGAAACGGGCCCGGGCCGCCGCCACGGTGGCGCGCGCGAAGTCGGCGAAGCTCGCGTCGACCTCGAGGCTCCCGCCGGTCAGGGTGTCGTACCAGATCTGGCCCGCCCGCTCCCACGCCCGGCCGCCGAGGTCCGTGGCGAGGAGGTAGAAGGCGTGGTTCGGGATGCCGGAGTTGATGTGCACGCCGCCGTTGTCCCGGCCGGTACGGACGTAGTCCTCCATCTTCGCGGGCTGCGGGTCCTTGCCGAGGACGTCGTCGTCGTACGCCGTGCCGGGCGCCTTCATGGAGCGCAGGGCCACCCCGGTGACGCGCTCGGTCAGCAGGCCCGCGCCGATGAGCCAGTCGGCCCGGTCGGCGGTCTCGTCGTTGACGTACTGCTTGACCAGGGAGCCGAAGACGTCGGACACCGACTCGTTGAGCGCGCCGGGCTGGCCGAAGTACGTGAAGTTGGCCGTGTACTGCGTCAGACCGTGGGCCAGCTCGTGGGCGATCACGTCCACCGGGATGGTGAAGTCGCGGAAGATCTCGTCGCCGTCGCCGAAGACCATCTGCCGGCCGTCCCAGAAGGCGTTGCCATAGTTCTCGCCGTAGTGGACGCTCGCCACGAGCGGCAGCCCGGTCCCGTCGATCGAGTCCCGCTCGAAGCCCTTGAGGAGCAGCTCGAAGGTGGCGCCGAGACCCGCGTACGCACGGTTGACGGTGGCGTCCCGGCCGGGCTCGTCGCCCTCGCCGCGCACCTTGACGCCCGGCAGCCGCTGACCGTGCTGCGCGTCGTAGACCGTGCGGTGCGGCTTGCCGGCGGCCGCGCCCTGGGGCACGGTCGCGGCCGGTGCGCCGAGCACCGTGGTCAGCCGGCGGTGGGTGCGCTGGGCGGCGTCCGCTTCGAGGGTCCGGCGGGCGGGGCCCGCGAGGTCCGGATCGTCGGCCTGGGCGAGCTTGTCGAGGACGTGGGGCGGCACGATGGTGCAGAACACGGGATGTGTGGCCTTCATGGCCGCAATGTGGCACTGGGTCACATGGCTGTCACTACTTGCGACCATGATTGATGAAATCGAGTGAAGGATCACTTTCGCCCGTTACCCGCCCGTTACCCCCGGGGTGGTCCCGCATACTGATACGGGTCCGGCGAAACCGGCCCGACTCGGCTAGGCTGCGGCACATCATGCGTTACGGGCTGCTTCTCCTTAGCTGCCGCGGCGAGGGTCTGTAGTTCCAGGCCGACCCCCTCCCCGCGGAGTCTGGTGCTGCAGCGACACCGTCGGCCGTCCCCTTTGCAGGACACCGAGGAGCCCCACGCGATGAACGCCCCTGTTGGCCGCCCCACGCCGATCACCAACGCGACGCAGCTGCAGAAGCCGTCCGGGATGCCGGTCCACAAGTACGGCCCGTACGAGGCCGTGGACATCCCCGACCGGACCTGGCCGGACCGCCGCATCACCAAGGCGCCCCGCTGGCTCTCCACCGACCTGCGCGACGGCAACCAGGCGCTGATCGACCCCATGAGCCCGGCCCGCAAGCGCGAGATGTTCGACCTGCTCGTACGCATGGGCTACAAGGAGATCGAGGTCGGCTTCCCGTCCTCCGGCGAGACGGACTTCAACTTCGTCCGCTCCATCATCGAAGAGGGCGCGATCCCCGAGGACGTGACGATCTCCGTCCTGACGCAGGCCCGCGAGGA
Organism: Streptomyces albidochromogenes; assembly: GCF_005981925.1. Lineage (GTDB taxonomy): Bacteria > Actinomycetota > Actinomycetes > Streptomycetales > Streptomycetaceae > Streptomyces > Streptomyces albidochromogenes. The sequence goes on along the minus strand of NZ_VBVX01000041.1, from coordinate 19,872 downwards.
GCTGATCGAGCGGACCGTCGAGTCGCTGGTCGGCGCCCGGCGCGCGACCGTGCACCTCTACAACGCCACCGCGCCGACCTTCCGCCGCGTCGTCTTCCGCGGCTCCAAGGAGCAGGTCAAGCAGATCGCCGTGGACGGCACCCGGCTGGTGATGGAGTACGCCGACAAGCTGCTGGGCCCGGAGACGGTCTTCGGTTACCAGTACAGCCCGGAGATCTTCACCGACACCGAGCTGGACTTCGCCCTGGAGGTCTGCGAGGCCGTCTGCGACGTGTGGCAGCCGGAGGAGGGCCGGGAGATCATCCTGAACCTGCCCGCCACCGTGGAGCGTTCGACGCCGTCCACGCACGCGGACCGCTTCGAGTGGATGTCCCGCAACCTGTCCCGCCGCGAGTACGTCTGCCTGTCCGTGCACCCGCACAACGACCGGGGCACCGCCGTCGCCGCCGCCGAGCTGGCGATCATGGCGGGCGCCGACCGCATCGAAGGCTGCCTGTTCGGGCAGGGCGAGCGCACCGGCAACGTCGACCTGGTCACCCTGGGCATGAACCTGTTCTCCCAGGGCGTCGACCCACAGATCGACTTCTCGCAGATCGACGACATCCGCCGCACCAGCGAGTACTGCAACCAGATGGAGGTCCACCCGCGCCACCCCTACGCGGGCGACCTGGTCTACACCGCCTTCTCCGGCTCCCACCAGGACGCCATCAAGAAGGGCTTCGACGCCATGGAGGCCGAGGCGGCCGCCGCCGGCAAGACGGTCGACGACATCGAGTGGGCCGTGCCGTACCTGCCGATCGACCCGAAGGACGTGGGCCGTTCGTACGAGGCGGTCATCCGGGTCAACTCGCAGTCCGGCAAGGGCGGCATCGCGTACGTCCTGAAGAACGACCACAAGCTGGACCTGCCGCGCCGCATGCAGATCGAGTTCTCCCGGATCATCCAGGCCAAGACGGACGCCGAGGGCGGTGAGGTCACGCCGAAGGCGATCTGGTCGGTCTTCCAGGACGAGTACCTGCCGAACTCGGCCAACGCCTGGGGACGCATCCAGCTGCGCTCCGGCCAGACCACCACCGACACGGACGGCCAGGACACGCTGACCGTCGAGGCGGTCGTGGACGGCGTCGACACCGTGCTGACCGGCACCGGCAATGGCCCGATCTCGGCCTTCTTCGAGGCGCTGGGCGCGGTCGGCGTGGACGCCAGGCTGCTGGACTACCAGGAGCACACGATGAGCGAGGGTGCGAGCGCCCAGGCCGCCTCGTACATCGAATGCGCCATCGACGGCAAGGTGCTGTGGGGCATCGGCATCGACGCGAACACCACGCGCGCGTCGCTGAAGGCGGTCGTCTCCGCCGTGAACCGCGCCGCGCGCTGAGCCTGCGGCCCCGGCACGACGCGAGCCGGGCGGGTCGATTTTCGGCCACGCCCGGCTCCTCGTGTGTCTCCCTCACGCCCGGGGTGCTGACGCGGCCTCGCGGATGTGGCTAACATCACGGCCACACGGCAGCGTTGCCGGAGCGTTACGGAGGTGCGACGTGCTGCAGACCCGAGGGCGGAAACGATGTGTATGGGGCGTTCGCACCGCGTGGAACACCGTAGGTGACGGCGAGTTCTTCTGCCCCGACTGCGGCGGCGACCGCAACTACCGGCGCCGTACGGGCCGCAGACGCCTCACCGTGCTCGGCATCCCGGTCCTGGCGCGCGGTGACGTGGGCCCGGTCGTCGAATGCGCGGCCTGCCAGGCCCGCTTCGGCACCGAGGCGCTCGACCACCCCACCACCGTCCGCTTCGCCGCGATGCTGCGCGACGCCGTTCACACCGTCGCCCTCGCCGTGCTCGCGGCCGGCGGGGCCTCGTCGCGCACGGTCCGGGTCACCGCCGTCCGGGCCGTCCGCGCCGCCGGGTTCGACGACTGCACCGAGGACCGGCTCACCACCCTGATCGACGCCCTCGCCGCCGACGCCGGGCGCCTTCCCGGCGCGTACGGAGGGGCCGCGGACCCCGCCGACCCCTGCGGCGCCGCGCTCGCCATCGAGCTGCACGAGGCGCTCGAACCGCTGGCCCCGCACCTCGCGCCCGCCGGCCGTGAAGCGATCCTGCTCCAGGGCGCCCGGATCGCCCTCGCCGACGGCCCGTACAGCCCGGCGGAGCGCGAGGTGCTGACGATCGTCGGCGGCGCGCTGCTTATCCGCCCGGAGGACACGGCCCGGCTGCTCACGACGGCGCGTACGCCCTCATAGGCCCGCCGGGCCCGGTCCCGCCCCTGCTCAGTCCTGAGGAGCCGCGCTCGCGCGCAGCATGTCCTCGCGCTCGACGATCTTCACGCGCTCGCGGCCCTCGGCGGCGCCCAGCGCGCGCTCGGCGCTGTCGAGGCGGTGCCAGCCCTCCCACGTCGTGTACGCGACGCCCCGGCCCGCGAGGAAGTCCACCACGGCGTCCTCCTGCGGCGCGGCGGGAGCGGGCAGGCGGCCGGCTCCGTGGTCTTCCAGGAGGTGGGCCACCGTCTCGTTGGCGTCGCCCTTGGTGTGGCCGATGAGGCCGACGGGGCCGCGCTTGATCCAGCCGGTGACGTACGTCGAGGGAAGGTGCTCGCCCGCCTCGATCACGCGGCCGCCCTCGTGCGGGACGGTGCCGGTGGTGAAGTCGAAGGGCAGCTTGGGCAGTTCGTCGGAGAGGTAGCCCACCGCGCGGTAGACGGCCTGCACGTCCCAGGTCCGCGTCTCGCCCGTGCCCGTGACATTGCCCGTGCCGTCCAGCTCCGTGCGCTCCGTGCGCAGGCCGACGACCCTGCCGTCCTCGCCGACGACCTCGGTGGGCGACTCGAAGAAGTGCAGGAAGAGCTTGTGGGGCCGGTCGCCGATGTCCCGGATCGCCCAGTTCTCCAGCGTCTTGGCGACCATGTCCGCCTGCTTGTTGGCGCGGCGGGTGGCGATGCTGCCGTCGTCGTAGTCGATGTCCTCGGGGTTGACGACGACCTCGATGGTGGGGGAGTGGTCCAGTTCGCGCAGCTCCATCGGGCTGAACTTCGCCTGCGCCGGTCCGCGCCGCCCGAAGACGTGGATCTCGCGCGCCTGGTTGGCGGCGAGGCCGTCGTACACGTTCGCCGGGATCTCGGTCGGGAGCAGCTCGTCGGCGGTCTTCGCGAGGATGCGCGCCACGTCGAGCGCGACGTTGCCGACGCCGAGGACGGCGACCTTCTCGGCGTCGAGCGGCCAGGTGCGCGGGACGTCCGGGTGGCCGTCGTACCAGGAGACGAAGTCGGCGGCGCCGTAGGAGCCGTCGAGGCCGATGCCGGGTATGTCCATCGCCCGGTCGGCGCTCGCACCGGTGGAGAAGATCACCGCGTCGTAGAACGCCCGCAGGTCGTCCAGGCCGATGTCGGACGGGTAGTCGACGTTCCCGAAGAGGCGTATCTGCGGCTTGTCCAGCACCTGGTGGAGGGCGGTGACGATGCCCTTGATACGCGGGTGGTCGGGTGCCACGCCGTACCGGATGAGACCGAAGGGAGCCGGCATCCGCTCGAAGAGGTCGATGGACACCCCGGGGTCGGTCGCGGCGTCGGACTTCAGCAGGGCGTCGGCGGCGTAGATCCCGGCGGGGCCGGCGCCTACGATCGCGACCCTCAGGGGGCGGGGCATGGGGAAGTTTCCCTTCGGGTGGCGACAACTGTCTCGTGCGTCACCCTAGGCAACGATATGCCGGGTCAGGTACGTGACCCCCGCCTATGACCTCATAAGCAGACCTTATGAGGACTCAAAGGTCTCCTTGATGACGGCGTCTGGGCGAGAATGGACCCATGACCCTGTTCCGCGACGACGGCATCGTGCTGCGCACCCAGAAGCTGGGTGAGGCGGACCGGATCATCACGCTGCTCACCCGCGGTCACGGCCGGGTACGCGCCGTCGCCCGGGGCGTGCGGCGGACCAAATCCAAGTTCGGCGCGCGGCTGGAGCCCTTCTCGCACGTCGACGTGCAGTTCTTCTCCCGCGGCAGCGAACTCGTCGGGCGCGGCCTGCCGCTGTGCACCCAGAGCGAGACGATCGCCCCGTACGGCGGCGGAATCGTCACCGACTACGGCCGCTACACCGCCGGCACGGCGATGCTGGAGACCGCCGAGCGGTTCACCGACCACGAGGGCGAGCCCGCCGTGCAGCAGTACCTGCTGCTCGTCGGCGGCCTGCGCACCCTGGCCCGCGGCGAGCACGCCCCGAACCTCATCCTCGACGCCTTCCTGCTGCGTTCGCTGGCCGTCAACGGCTACGCGCCGAGCTTTGACGACTGCGCGCGGTGCGGGCTGCACGGGCCGAACCGGTTCTTCTCCGTCGCCGCCGGCGGTGTCGTCTGCGGCGACTGCCGGGTGCCCGGAAGCGTCGTACCCTCGGCTGAGGCCGTCGGACTGCTCAGCGCGCTGCTGACGGGGGACTGGGAGACGGCGGACAGCTGTGAGGCGCGGCACGTCCGGGAGGGCAGCGGGCTGGTGTCGGCCTATCTGCACTGGCACTTGGAGCGCGGCCTGCGCTCGCTGCGGTATGTGGAAAAGTGAATCGAGGGAGAGAGAAGCTCATGGCACGACGCGGGATTCTGGGCCGTAACCGGCGCGAGTACAGGACGCCGGAGCCGCACCCGTCCGGCGCGCGGCCGCCGAAGATCCCCAGCGAGCTGGTCCCGGAGCACGTGGCCGTCGTCATGGACGGCAACGGCCGCTGGGCGAAGGAGCGCGGGCTTCCGCGCACCGAGGGCCACAAGGTCGGCGAGGGCGTCGTACTCGACGTGCTCAAGGGCTGCCTCGAAATGGGCGTCAAGAACCTCTCCCTGTACGCCTTCTCCACCGAGAACTGGAAGCGCTCGCCGGAGGAGGTGCGCTTCCTGATGAACTTCAACCGGGACGTCATCCGCCGCCGCCGCGACGAGATGGACGAACTCGGCATCCGCATCCGGTGGACCGGCCGGATGCCCAAGATGTGGAAGTCCGTCGTCCAGGAGCTCCAGGTCGCCCAGGAGCAGACCAAGAACAACGACGCCATGACGCTGTACTTCTGCGTCAACTACGGCGGGCGCGCGGAGATCGCGGACGCGGCGCAGGGCATCGCGCGCGATGTGGCGGCGGGAAAGCTCGACCCGTCGAAGGTCAATGAGAAGACCTTCGCGAAGTACATGTACTACCCGGACATGCCGGACGTGGACCTCTTCGTGCGCCCCAGCGGCGAACAGCGCACGTCCAACTACCTGATCTGGCAGAGCGCGTACGCCGAGATGGTCTTCCAGGACGTCCTGTGGCCCGACTTCGACCGCCGCGACCTGTGGCGGGCCTGCGTCGAGTACGCCTCCCGCGACCGGCGCTTCGGCGGCGCCGTCCCGAACGAGGAGCAGCTGGCCGCGGGCAGCATGTAGGGCGGCGCGGGGCGGGCCGCGCCGGATGGTTAGGATCCCGCCCCATGGATCATCAGGGGCGGGACATCATTGAGGCCGCGGAAAGCGTCGAGCTGACGTACCGGCCGGCGCGCGGCGACGTTCTGGCGGGCCTCCGGGTCCGTGACCGCGTACGGCGGCTCCATGTGCTGCGGGGGGCGGTGATGACGCTGTTCGCGGGCTGCGGCCTGCTGCTGCTGGTCGCGCCCGGAGGGCCGCCGGCGGGCAACGTCCTGCTGTGCGTCCTGGTCGTGTTGCTCGTCTGGGCGGTTCCGCACGTGCAGGCGCACCACGTGATGCGCGTCGTGGGGTGGCAGGGCGAATACCGTACGACGGTCACCGGGGCGGGCGTGTCCGCCGCCACCGAGCACGCGACCCTGACCGTGCGCTGGTCGCTCCTGCGGGGCTACCGGGAGACCCGCGACCACGTCGTGCTGCTCAGCCGGGACCCGGGCATCCTGTGCCTGGAGGTCCTGCCCAAGCGCGGCCTCGCGGCCCCGGACGACATGGGCCGGCTGCGGGACATCCTCGACCGGAACCTGCGGCGGCTCTGAGACGCCCCTGAGGGCCCGTGGGCGTGAAAGCGGGCCCGCACCGGACATCGACCGGTGCGGGCCCCCTCTCGTACGCCTCAGACGCTCGCCGCGCACTCCACGCAGGTGCCGAAGATCTCCACGGTGTGGGCCACGTTGACATAGCCGTGCTGGGCCGCGATGGCCTCCGCCCACTTCTCGACCGCGGGGCCCTCGACCTCGACGGCCTTGCCGCACACCCGGCACACCAGATGGTGGTGGTGCTCACCGCTGGAACAGCGCCGGTACACCGCCTCGCCCTCGCTGGTGCGCAGGACGTCCACCTCGCCGGCGTCGGCGAGGGACTGCAGGGTGCGGTAGACCGTCGTCAGCCCGACCGAGTCGCCCCGGTGCTTGAGCATGTCGTGAAGCTCCTGCGCGCTGCGGAACTCGTCCACCTCGTCGAGCGCGGCCGCCACGGCGGCCCGCTGCCTGGTGGACCGGCCACGCACCGGGGATGGGGTTCCCGCAGTGGTCACAGGTGCCTCCTCTGGTCGCCCGTACGTATGTCGGGCCATTCTGCCAGGTCGCCGCCGGATGCCGGTCAGACCTTGGCGACGTAGGCGGGGCGGGAGCCGTCCGGCAGTCCGCCCGCCTCCACGCTACAGCCGGCCGGCGCCCCGGCATCCGCCTCGGACAGGGTCCGGCTCCGGCGCCGGGCGAGCGGGCCGGCCAGCGCGGTCAGCACGAAGAAGACACCGATGGCCAGCAGCACGATCGTCGCGCCCGGCGGCACCTCGTACTCGTACGAGGTGACCGTGCCGGCCAGCGTCACGGCCGTGCCGATGACCACGGCGAGGACGAACGTCACCTTGAAGGACCGCGTGATCTGCTGCGCCGCCGCCACCGGCACCACCATCAGCGCGCTGACCAGCAGCAGCCCGACGACGCGCATGGCGACGGTGACCGTGACCGCTGCGGTGACCGCGATCAGGAGATTCAGGGCGCGCACCGGCAGACCGGTCACGCGGGCGAACTCCTCGTCCTGGCTGATCGCGAAGAGGTGCCGCCGCAGGCCGACCGTGACGAGCATCACAAAGGCGGCGAGCAGGCAGATCGCGACGACGTCCGCGTCCGAGACGGTCGACAGCGAGCCGAAGAGGTACGAGGTGAGGTTGGAGTTCGAGCCGTTCGGGGCGAGGTTGATCAGCAGGACGCCGCCCGCCATGCCGCCGTAGAAGAGCATGGCCAGCGCCATGTCGCCGCGCATGCGGCCGTACCAGCGGATCAGTTCCATCGCGACGGCGCCGGCGATCGAGACGAGCGCGGCCATCCACACCGGGTTGGCGCTCAGCAGGAAGCCGAGGCCGACGCCGGTCATGGCGACATGGCCGATGCCGTCGCCCATCAGGGCCTGGCGGCGCTGGACGAGGTAGATGCCGACGGCGGGGGCGGTGATGCCGACGAGGACGGCGGCGAGCAGGGCCCGCTGCATGAAGGCTGTTTCGAGAATTTCCATGATCAGGTCAGCAGTCCCGTCCGGACGGGCTCGGAGTCCGAGTGCGGGTGTACGTGGTCGTGACCGGGCAGCGCGTGCTGGCCGAGCGACCGCGGGGGCGGTCCGTCGTGGGTGACACAGCCGTCGCGCAGCACGACCGCTCGGTCGATCAGCGGCTCCAGGGCGCCGAGTTCGTGCAGGACGAGCAGGACGGTCGTACCGGCGACGACCTGCTCGCGCAGAGTCGTGGCGAGGATCTCCTGGCTGACGAGGTCCACGCCCGCCATCGGCTCGTCCATGATCAGCAGTTCCGGCTCGGAGGCGAGCGCCCGCGCGATCAGGACGCGCTGGTGCTGGCCGCCCGAGAGGGCGTTCACGGAGTCCTTGGCGCGGTCCGCGAGCCCGACGAGCTCGATGGCGCGGTGCACGGCGGCCCGGTCGGCCTTCGAGGGCCACCGCAGCTTCGCGCGGGAGAGGCGGCCGGACGAGACGACCTCGTACACGGTCGCGGGAACGCCGCTGGCGGCCGTCGTGCGCTGCGGTACGTACCCGACGCGCGCCCAGTCGCGGAAGCGGCGCAGCGGCGTGCCGAAGAGGTCGACGGAGCCGCCGGTGAGGGGCACCTGGCCGATCACGGAACGCACCGCGGTCGACTTGCCGGAGCCGTTGGCGCCGAGCAGGGACACGACCTCGCCGCGGTGCACGGCGAGGTCGACGCCGCGCAGCACCGGGCGTGAGCCGAGCGTTGCGGTGGCGCCGCGCAGCGATATGACGGGCTGCTCTGGCTCTGGCTTCATGGCTCGCGCCTCCGTTGCTGCCGGGGTGCCGGGTGTGCTGGGGGAGACCTGGTTCACTTCGCGCCGAGGGCCTTCTCCAGCGCGGCGAGGTTGGACTCCATGACCTCGATGTAGTCAGCGCCCTCGGACTTGTCCGTGATTCCCTCCAGCGGGTCCAGGACGTCGGTCTTCAGGCCGGTGTCGTCCGCGAGGGTCTTGGCGGTCCTGTCGCTGACGAGCGTCTCGAAGAAGACCGTGGTGACCTTGTCGTCCTTGGCGGTCTTCTGGAGCGTCTTCATGCGGGAGAGGCTGGGCTCGGACTCGGGGTCGACGCCGCTGATGCCCTCCTGCTTGAGGTGGTAGCGCTCGGCGAGGTAGCCGAAGGCGGCGTGTGTCGTGATGAACGTCCGGGTGTCGGTGTTCTTCAGGCCCTTGTCGAACTTCGTGTGCAGGCCGTCGAGCTTGCCGACCAGGGCGTCGGTGTTCTTCTTGTACGCGGCGGCGTGGTCGGGGTCGGCCTTCTCCAGGGCCTTCCCGACGCCCTTGGCGACCTCGGAGTACTTCACGGGGTCGAGCCAGACGTGGGGGTCGCCGCCGGCCTCGGAGTGGTCGTGGCCTTCTTCGGCGTGCTCGTCCGCGTGCTCCTCGCCGGAGTGCTCGTCGTGGCCGGCCTCGGTACCGTGTTCTTCGAGGTGGGTGAGGCCGGCGGCGTCGACGGCGTGTTCCACACCGGACTGCGCGACCGCCTCGTCGACGGCGGGCTGGAGGCCCTTGAGGTAGAGGATGAGGCCCGCGTCGCCGAGTCCGGCGGTCTGCTTCGGGCTGAGCTCCAGGTCGTGCGGTTCCACGCCCGGCTTCGTGAGGGTCGAGACGGATACGTGGTCGCCGCCTATCTCCTCGGCGAGGAACTGCATCGGGTAGAACGACGCCACCACGTCGAGCTTGCCGTCGCCGTTCTTGCCGGCGGCGCCGGAGGACGAGGAGCAGGCGCTGACGGCCATCAGGCCGAGCGCCACGGCCCCGGCGGTGGCGGCGGTGGGTATGAGGCGTCGTCGTACGTTCATGACACCCATTTTCAACAAAAGTGGAAACGATTGTCAATAATGCGGGATGTGACCTGAGCCCGGCCCCCTCGGCGATCCCGTGCCCCGGTACCGATTTGATCCGAGGGGTACGAGCGCCGGTAATCTGAATCATTCGCGTTCGTCGTCGTCGTAATGAAGAGAGCACCGTGGCCGCCGACAAGATCGACACCATCGTCAGCCTGAGCAAGCGCCGTGGCTTCGTCTACCCGTGCAGTGAGATCTACGGCGGCTCCCGGGCCGCCTGGGACTACGGGCCGCTGGGTGTCGAGCTCAAGGAGAACATCAAGCGCCAGTGGTGGCGCTCCATGGTCATCGCGCGCGAGGACGTCGTCGGTCTCGACTCCTCGGTGATCCTGGCCCCCGAGGTGTGGGAGGCGTCCGGTCACGTCGCGACGTTCTCCGACCCGCTCACCGAGTGCACCGCGTGCCACAAGCGCCACCGCGCCGACCACCTGATCGAGGCGTACGAGGCCAAGCACAACGGTCGTGCCCCCGAGAACGGCCTGGCCGACGTCAACTGCCCGAACTGCGGCACCAAGGGCCAGTTCACCGAGCCCAAGCAGTTCTCCGGCATGCTGGAGACGCACCTGGGCCCGACCCAGGACACCGGCTCGCGCGCCTTCCTGCGCCCCGAGACCGCGCAGGGCATCTTCACCAACTTCGCCCAGGTGCAGCAGACTTCGCGCAAGAAGCCGCCGTTCGGCATCGCGCAGATGGGCAAGTCCTTCCGGAACGAGATCACTCCGGGCAACTTCATCTTCCGCACCCGCGAGTTCGAGCAGATGGAGATGGAGTTCTTCGTCAAGCCGGGCGAGGACGAGCAGTGGCAGGAATACTGGATGGAGCAGCGCTGGAGCTGGTACCGCGAGCTTGGTCTCCGTGAGGAGAACATGCGCTGGTTCGAGCACCCGGCGGAGAAGCTCTCGCACTACTCGAAGCGCACCGCCGACATCGAGTACCGCTTCAACTTCGGCGGCAACGAGTTCTCCGAGCTGGAGGGCGTGGCCAACCGCACGGACTTCGACCTCAAGGCGCACTCCAAGGCGTCCGGCCAGGACCTGTCGTTCTTCGACCAGGAGGCCGGCGAGCGCTGGACTCCGTACGTCATCGAGCCGGCGGCCGGCGTGAACCGCGCCATGCTCGCCTTCATGCTCGACGCGTACATCGAGGACGAGGCGCCGAACGCCAAGGGCGTCATGGAGAAGCGCACCGTGATGCGCCTCGACCCGCGCCTGGCGCCGGTCAAGGTCGCGGTCCTGCCGCTGTCCCGCAACCCGCAGCTGTCGCCGAAGGCCAAGGGCCTGGCGACCGACCTGCGCAAGAACTGGAACATCGAGTTCGACGACGCCGGCGCCATCGGCCGCCGCTACCGTCGTCAGGACGAGATCGGTACGCCGTTCTGCGTGACCGTCGACTTCGACACCCTCGACGACAACGCGGTGACGGTGCGCGAGCGCGACACCATGAAGCAGGAGCGCGTCTCGCTGGACCAGATCCAGTCGTACCTGGGCGGCCGCCTCCTCGGCTGCTGACCTGTCCGTACGCCCGAAGGCCCCGGTTCCGCGCAGCGGAGCCGGGGCCTTCGCGTCGCCCCCGGGGCGGGGCGGCGGGAAAATCTGGTGCCCGGCGCCCCCGCGGCCCGGTAATGTCGCATGCATGTTCTTCCAGATCTACGAGTGAGCGCGCGGCGGACCCCACGTCCGCCCCCCACCCGACGAATCCGCAGATCACTTCTCATCACTTCGGGAGAACCCCGTGGCAAAGAGCCGCAACAACCTTCTCGGCGTAGGCGGGCAGCGCAAGAGGATGTCCCGCGCCGAACTCGCGGCCAACGGCCCGACACGCAACGCCGACCGCAAGCTCGCCTCCGACCACAAGGAGGAGCTGCTGCGCAAGATGCGTGAGCGCGCCGCCGGGCCGGAAGACGTCGAGGCGGCCGCCGACGGCGGCCAGGACACCCAGGACGCGCAGAGCTGACGTACAAGCGCCCCAGAGGTGGGCCCGGACCGCACGCGGCGGTCCGGGCCCACTCCCGTGTCCGGCTCAGGGCGCCGCGCGCGCCGCCGGACGGCCGCCGGGGGAGCCGTCCAGGCGGGCGGCCGTCCGGCAGGCGGTGCGCAGGGCCCACGGACCGCTGGTCAGCGCGCCCACCAGCAGGACGCAGAGCCCGCAGCCGGCGATGATCCACCAGGCCGGCCCGCTCGCCGCGACGAAGGCGTCCTCGTACGCGCGCCCGTGCAGCCCGGCGGCGAGCACCGCGCCGATGACGGCGACGCCGAGCGTCTGGCCGACCTGCCGGCTCGTCGAGGCGACGGCGGCGGCCACGCCCGCCTGGGCGCGTGGCATGCCCGACACGGCGGTGTTGGTGATCGGCGCGTTCACCAGGCCGAAGCCGATGCCGAAGAGCACGTACCCGGTGAACAGCAGGGGTGTGGACGTCTCCGCCTCGAACGCCGCGAACAGCACCCCGCTGGCCGCCATCGTGACGCCGGCCACCAGGAGCGGGAGCCGGGGACCCCGGCTGCCGACGAGGCGCCCGGACAGCGGCGCGCAGACCAGGGTCAGCCCCGCCATCGGCAGCATGTAGAGCCCGGCGTGCAGCGCCGAGAACCCGCGTACGTCCTGGAGGTACAGCGTGTTCACGAAGAGGAACCCGCCGAGCGCCGCGAACGCGCACACCGCGATCACCGTGGCCCCGCTGAAGGGCGCGCTGTGGAAGAACCGCAGATCGATCAGTGGGTCCGCCCGTCTCGGCTCGTACACGAGCAGGCCCGCGAGGGCCGCCACGGCCGTTCCCGCGCACAGCAGGATCACCGGTGACGTCCAGCCCTCCACGGGCGCCTCGATGATCGCGTACGTGAGCGGGCCGAGCAGTGCGACGACGAGCAGCTGTCCCACCGGGTCGGGGCGGCGCGGCCTCGGGGCGCGCGACTCGGGCACGTACCGGGCCGTCAGCAGCAGGGCGGCGACGCCCACCGGCAGGTTGACCCAGAAGATGGCCCGCCAGCTCACCGCGTCCACCAGCAGCCCGCCGATCAGCGGGCCGGCCGCCATGGAGATCCCGACCACACCGCCCCACACACCGATCGCGCGCGCCCGTGCGCGCGGCTCCGTGAAGGTGTTGGTGATGATCGACATGGCGACGGGGTTGAGCATCGAGCCGCCGACGGCCTGGACCGTGCGGAAGGCCACGAGCGCGCCGAGATTCGGGGCCAGGGAGCACAGCAGCGAACCGAGGGTGAAGAGCACGAGACCAACCTGGAAGACCTTGCGCCGCCCGATCCGGTCGGCGGTCGATCCCGCGAGCATCAGGAGCGAGGCGAGGACGAGCGTGTACGCGTCGACGGCCCACTGCATTCCGGCGACCGTCGCGCCGAGTTCCTCGCGCATGGAGGGGAGCGCGACGTTGAGCGCGGTGTTGTCGAGGCTCACGATCAGCAGGCTCATGCAGCAGATCGCCAGCACCAGCAACCGCCGCCGGTGGCTCAGCTCGGGCATACGCGGATAGTACGGCTCACTAACGACTCTCGCCGTACGGGACAATGGGGCCATGACCACCGCGCTCCCCATGCTCTCCATCGGCCCGCACTCCGTGCAGCCGCCGGTGGTGCTCGCTCCCATGGCCGGCATCACCAACGCTCCTTTCCGCACCCTGTGCCGTGAGTTCTCCGGCGGCAAGGGGCTGTTCGTGAGCGAGATGATCACGACGAGGGCGCTGGTCGAGCGCAATGAGAAGACCATGCAGCTGGTCCACTTCGACGCGACGGAGACGCCGCGCTCGATCCAGCTGTACGGCGTGGACCCGGTCACCGTCGGCAAGGCGGTCCGCATGATCGTGGACGAGGACCTGGCCGATCACATCGACCTGAACTTCGGCTGCCCGGTCCCGAAGGTGACGCGCAAGGGCGGCGGCTCGGCGCTCCCGTACAAGCGGCCCCTGCTGCGCGCCATCCTGACCGAGGCCGTCTCCAACGCGGGCGACCTGCCGGTAACGATGAAGATGCGCAAGGGCATCGACGACGACCACCTCACCTACCTCGACGCGGGGCGGATCGCGGTCCAGGAGGGCGTCACGGCGATCGCGCTGCACGGGCGCACGGCGGCGGAGCACTACGGCGGCACGGCCGACTGGGACGCCATCGCGCGCCTGAAGGAGCACGTGCCGGAGATCCCGGTCCTGGGCAACGGCGACATCTGGTCCGCCGACGACGCCCTGCGGATGATGCGCGAGACCGGCTGTGACGGCGTGGTCGTCGGGCGCGGGTGCCTGGGGCGGCCCTGGCTGTTCGCGGACCTGGTGGCGGGCTTCGAGGGCACCGGCGCGTACGCCGCCCCGACGCTGCGCGAGGTCGCCGCGGTGATGCGCAGGCACGCGGAACTGCTGGGTGAGTGGATCGGGGACGAGGCACGCGGGGTCATTGACTTCCGTAAGCACGTCGCCTGGTACCTGAAGGGGTTCTCGGTCGGTTCGGAGATGCGGAAGAAGCTTGCGATCTCCTCATCCCTGGACGAAATGGACGCTCACTTGAGCGAGCTCGATCTGGACCAGTCGTGGCCGGTGGGGGCGGACGGGCCCAGGGGGCGTTCGTCCGGCAATGGGCGGGTTGTCCTGCCCGATGGCTGGCTGAAGGACCCGTACGACTGCTCCGCCGTGAGCGCGGATGCGGAGTTGGACACGTCCGGAGGGTGAGATTCCGGTCTCGGTAGGGTCTCATCTGAGAAGTGATCCTCGCCACGCCTGATGCGCTCATTGCTCAGATGAGCACATCAGGCGGGGTTGCACCTCTCAAAAGGTGGCACTGGGTGCCACCTTCTTTTGTTTTGATCGATCAAACCATCCCTCACGGTGTGGTGATCATCTGCGCTGAGACGCTGACTGTGCGTAGTTTTGAGTTGAACACTTGAACGCACGCCGACGGGTCCCCGAAGTTGTTGATCACTTTCGATCTGCTGGCGGACGAGTGGTTAAGGCCTCATGACAGTCAGGTGGACGTACCCAGACACCTTCGATCTGGGTATGTTCCTCGCCGTCAGGGCAGCCACCGCGTCCTCGAGGAGTCGAGACCCGTGTCGGAAAACAAAGAACCCCAGGTAGCCAACGCGCCCGAGGGTCAGAAGTTCGTTTATGACTTCACCGAAGGCAACAGGAACCTCAAGGACCTGCTGGGTGGCAAGGGCGCCAACCTCGCCGAGATGACCAACCTCGGGCTGCCCGTTCCTCCGGGCTTCACCATCACCACCGAGGCGTGCAAGGTCTACCTCGACAGCGGCGAGGCGCCGGAGGCGCTGCGCGCCGAGGTCAGCCGGCACCTCGACGCCCTCGAGCAGAAGATGGGCAAGAAGCTCGGCCAGGCCGACAACCCGCTGCTCGTCTCCGTGCGCTCGGGCGCCAAGTTCTCCATGCCCGGCATGATGGACACCGTCCTGAACATCGGGCTCTCCGACAAGTCGGTCACCGGTCTCGCCAAGCAGGCCGGCGGCGACGAGCGCTTCGCGTGGGACTCGTACCGCCGTCTCATCCAGATGTTCGGCAAGACCGTCCTCGGCGTCGACGGCGAGCTCTTCGAAGAGGCGCTGGAGCAGGCCAAGCACGCCAAGAAGGTCACGGTCGACACCGACCTCGAGGCGGCCGACCTCAAGAAGCTGGTCCGCAAGTTCAAGAAGATCGTCTCCGACCAGGCCGGGCGCGACTTCCCGCAGGACCCGCGCGAGCAGATGGACCTCGCCATAAACGCGGTCTTCGACTCGTGGAACACCGACCGCGCGAAGCTGTACCGCCGCCAGGAGCGCATCCCCGGCGACCTCGGCACGGCCGTCAACGTCTGCTCCATGGTCTTCGGCAACCTCGGCCCCGACTCCGGCACCGGCGTCGCCTTCACCCGCGACCCCGCCAGCGGCCACCAGGGCGTGTACGGCGACTACCTGCAGAACGCGCAGGGCGAGGACGTCGTCGCCGGTATCCGCAACACCGTGCCGCTCGCCGACCTCGAGAGCATCGACAAGGCGTCGTACGACCAGCTCATGCAGATCATGGAGACGCTGGAGACCCACTACAAGGATCTCTGCGACATCGAGTTCACGATCGAGCGCGGCCAGCTGTGGATGCTCCAGACCCGTGTCGGCAAGCGCACCGCCGGTGCCGCCTTCCGCATCGCCACGCAGCTCGTCGACCAGGGCCTCATCGACGAGGCCGAGGCGCTCCAGCGCGTCAACGGCGCACAGCTCGCGCAGCTGATGTTCCCGCGCTTCGACGACGAGGCGAAGACCGAGAAGCTGGGCCGCGGCATCGCCGCCTCCCCGGGCGCCGCGGTCGGCAAGGCCGTCTTCGACTCGTACACGGCCGTCAAGTGGTCGCGCTCCGGCGAGAAGGTCATCCTCATCCGCCGTGAGACCAACCCCGACGACCTCGACGGCATGATCGCCGCCGAGGGCATCCTGACCTCGCGCGGCGGCAAGACCTCGCACGCCGCCGTCGTCGCCCGCGGCATGGGCAAGACCTGTGTCTGCGGCGCCGAGGAGATCGAGGTCGACACGAAGCGCCGCCGCATGACGGCCCCGGGCGGGATCGTCGTCGAGGAGGGCGACGTCGTCTCCATCGACGGCTCCACCGGCAAGGTGTACCTCGGAGAGGTGCCCGTCGTACCGTCGCCGGTCGTCGAGTACTTCGAGGGCCGCATGCACGCCGGCGCCGACGACGCCGACGAGCTGGTCGCCGCCGTGCACCGGATCATGGCGTACGCCGACCGGGTGCGCCGCCTGCGGGTGCGCGCCAACGCCGACAACGCCGAGGACGCGCTGCGCGCCCGCCGCTTCGGCGCCCAGGGCATCGGCCTGTGCCGCACCGAGCACATGTTCCTCGGTGAGCGCCGCGAGCTCGTCGAGCGGCTGATCCTGGCCGACACCGACGACGAGCGCGAGCAGGCGCTGGGCGCGCTGCTGCCGCTCCAGAAGGCCGACTTCATCGAGCTGTTCGAGTCGATGGACGGGCTCCCGGTGACGGTGCGGCTGCTCGACCCGCCGCTGCACGAGTTCCTCCCCGACATCACCGAGCTGTCGGTCCGCGTCGCCCTCGCCGAGTCCCGCAAGGACCACAACGAGAACGACCTGCGCCTCCTGCAGGCCGTGCACAAGCTGCACGAGCAGAACCCGATGCTGGGTCTGCGCGGGGTACGTCTGGGCCTCGTCATCCCGGGCCTGTTCGCCATGCAGGTGCGGGCGATCGCCGAGGCGGCCGCGCACCGCAAGAACGCCAAGGGCGACCCGCGTGCGGAGATCATGATTCCGCTCGTCGGCACCGTCCAGGAGCTGGAGATCGTCCGCGAGGAGGCCGACCAGGTCATCGCCGAGGTCGAGGCCGCCACCGGCACGAACCTGAAGCTGACCATCGGCACGATGATCGAGCTGCCGCGCGCCGCCCTGACGGCCGGCCAGATCGCCGAGGCCGCGCAGTTCTTCTCCTTCGGTACGAACGACCTCACCCAGACCGTCTGGGGCTTCTCCCGCGACGACGTCGAGGCGAGCTTCTTCACGGCGTACCTGGAGAAGGGCATCTTCGGGGTCTCCCCGTTCGAGACCATCGACCGCGACGGCGTCGGCTCGCTGGTGCGCTCGGCCGTCGAGGCGGGCCGCGCCACGCGCCCCGACCTGAAGCTCGGCGTGTGCGGCGAGCACGGCGGTGACCCGGAGTCGGTGCACTTCTTCCACGAGGTCGGCCTGGACTACGTGTCCTGCTCGCCCTTCCGGATCCCTGTGGCGCGCCTGGAGGCGGGTCGCGCGGCGGCGCAGTCGACGGGCAGCGACTCGCGCTAGACCGGCCGGCCCGCCAGGGCCCCGGAGCCGCCGGCGGTGCACCCTCACCCTCACCGGACCGGCGGCGGCTCCGGTACGAACGAAGCGGCGGTACCTCTCAGGAGGTGCTGCCGCTTCGTCCTGTCCGGTCCGGCGCCGGTACGCGACCTGCCGGGGGCGTCGCGCGGCATGGCGGTCTCCGAGCTGCGCGACCCGTCCTGAACTCCCCACGCTGGCCCAGGAGTTCGCGATCGCGGGCGCACCGTTTACGTGGCCGCGTCCGGCGTTCGCCGGTCCGGGCGGGCGGCTGGGTGGCACGTGACGACCGGGTATTCAAGGGGCGCTCGGACGTACAGGTCTGAACAAGACGGCAGCAGTTGAATTCCGCCAGTTTCCCCTAAAACGAGGCAGGATGCGGTCGCCGGATCCCCACCCGGCGACCACATCCTGATACCTCGTCGGACACTGAGCCGCTACCTTCGCCGACCGCCGCCAGACCCAGCAAAGCCCCCCACGGCCTTCACTGCGTCTTTCCGGTGACTCCGGTGTCGTGACCGACGAGGACAGCATTTCGTTCGGCACAGGGAGCGCGCGATGCGTTTCAACTGTGGCCGAAAGGCCGTGGTAACGGCGTGTGATGGCGTGCATACTCTGCTGCGGGGGGCGATTGCGGATGCAACAGATGGGGCTTCGGTGCTACGTGTTCATTTCTCCGGTGTTGACCTGTCGAGGATTCGGCTGTCCGACCGGCCGGACGCGTTATGGGAAACGGTGCTCAGTTTTCACAGATTGCGAGACCGGCGCGGTGCCAAGGTGTTCGGAGAATGGCGCCGGGAATCCCGGACTCGGTTGAACGGTGAAACACGACTGCTCGCATCTCTCATACCGAACAGGGGTTACTTTCCCGATTTCCTGACGCCTCGTGAGGGGGCGCGCGGCATGGACACGGGGCTGGAGGCCGTACGGGCCACCGCCCCCGAGCGGCTGCGCGCCGAACTCGCCCTGCTCGCCGCCTCCCGCCGCGCGGACGACCGGACGTCCCCGAGCAGCGCCGCCGCGTCCACGCATCAGCGCCTGGCGCCGCTGGCCGGCGGCCGGGGCGAGCCGCTGGCCCGCCTCGCCGGTGCGCTGCGCGGCTACCACCGCGCCACGGTCGAGCCGTACTGGCCGCACATCCAGGCCCGTATCGAGGCCGACCGGGCGGCCCGGGGCCGCGCTCTGCTCGACGGCGGCGCGGACGAACTCCTCGCCTCCCTGCCGCCGATGCTGCGCTGGCGGCCACCGGTCCTGGAGGCCGACTATCCGGTCGACCGGGATCTGTACCTGCGCGGCCGGGGCCTGCTGCTCCAGCCGTCGTTCTTCTGCCGGGGCACTCCGGTGGTCTACCGCGACCCGCAGTTGCCGCCCGTGCTCGTCTACCCCGTGACCCACGCGGACGCCCCGGTCCCGGTGGACGACCCCGGGCCGCCGCTGGGGCGGCTGGTCGGCCACACCCGCTCCACCGTGCTCGGGGCCATCGGCGGCGGCTGTACGACGAGCGAACTCGCCCGCCGGGCGGGGGTGTCGCTCGCCTCGGCGAGCCAGCACGCGTGCGTGCTGCGCGAGGCGGGCCTGATCGTCACCCTGCGCCACGGCAACGCGGTCCTCCACACCCTGACGCCACTGGGCGCCGCCCTCCTGCGGGGCGGCGCCACAGCGGAAGCGCTCGTACCTTCGTCGGACGTGACCGGAGCGGCGGGGCGTCAGCCGCGGAACGGCCCCGTGACCTCGTAGGTGATGCCGCCGGACGAGCTGCCGCTCGTACCGCGCTGGCTGGAGAAGTACAGGCGCCTGCCGTCCGGCGAGAACGCCGGGCCGGTGATCTCCGAGCCCGACTGGCCGTCGATCCGCAGGAAGGAGGCCACCATGTCGTCCGGCGTGATCACGCAGATCTCCATGTTCCCGCCGTCCTCGGCGACGAACAGGTCGCCGGACGACGTGCCCGTGACGTTGTCCACGCCGGTCAGGGGAGCGGTGCCGTTCACCAGCGAGTCGTCGTAGGCGAGCTCGATGGTCTGGGCGGCCGCGTTGTACTGCCACACGCGGTTGTCGCCCTTGGTGGTGAACCAGCAGGTGTCGTCGGCGTAGTAGCAGCCCTCGCCGCCCGTGAAGCGCTTGGCGCCGGAGACCTGGTTGCGGGTAGCGGTCGAGGCGCCGCTGGGGTCGGGGACGGTGGCCCAGGTGACGGGTCCCGACGTGCCCGAGCCCATCTTCAGCACCTCGAGCCGGCCCGCCGACAGGTCGCCCCACGTGGTGGGCGTGAAGCGGTAGAAGCAGCCGTCGGTCGTGTCCTCGGTGAGGTAGACGGTCCTGCGTACGGGGTCGGCGGCGGCGGCCTCGTGCTTGAAGCGGCCCATCGCGTCACGCCGTACGGCGGCCTTCACGCCCCACGGGTCGGTCTCGTAGACGTACCCCCGGTCGACCTCCTCGCAGGAGAGCCAGGTGTTCCACGGCGTCTTGCCGCCCGCGCAGTTCTGGCGGGTGGAGGACAGGATGCGGTACGCGCCGGTGATCGCGCCGGTGGAGGAGAAGCGGACCGCGCCCGCGCCGCCGGAGGGGTTGATCTCCGAGTTGGACACGTAGATCCACCCGGTGCCGTCGGCGTAACACGCGCCGCCGTCCGGCGCGTTGTGCCAGGTGTACGCGGTCGAGCCGACCTTCTGGCCGGAGCGGGCTATGACGCGGCTGGTGAAGCCGGACGGCAGGCGCAGGCCGTTGGCGTCGGCGGCGCCCAGCGCGCCGTAGGGGCCGGCGCCGCCGCC
>NZ_VBVX01000417.1 GCF_005981925.1 Streptomyces albidochromogenes | reverse complement strand
CGCCATGACAGCGCCGCACGCCGCCGCAGGCGATCCGTACCCCGCCTACCCCGTCGGACTCCGCCTCGCCGGCCGGCGCGTAGTCGTCATCGGCGGCGGTCAGGTCGCCCAGCGCCGTCTCCCGGCGCTCATCGCGACCGGCGCCGACATCGTCCTCGTGTCCCCGTCCGCCACCCCCTCCGTGGAGGCGATGGCGGAAGCGGGCGAGATCCGCTGGGAGCGCCGCCCGTACGCCGAAGGCGACCTGGCAGCAGCCTGGTACGCCCTGATCGCGTCCACCGACACCGCCGCCAACGCCGCCGCCTCCGCCGAGGCGGAACGTACCCGCACCTGGTGCGTGCGCTCCGACGACGCCGAGGCGGCCACCGCCTGGACCCCTGCCACCGGCCGCTCCGAGGGCGTGACCGTGGCCGTCCTCACCAGCGGAGGCCCCGACCCCCGCCGCACCGCCGCCGTACGGGACGCCATCGTCGAGGGCCTGCGCGACGGCACCCTCGTCGCCCCGCACCACCGCACCCGTACCGCCGGCGTCGCCCTCGTCGGCGGCGGGCCGGGCGACCCGGACCTGATCACGGTGCGCGGCCGCCGCCTCCTCGCCGAGGCCGACGTCGTCATCGCGGACCGCCTCGGCCCGCGCGACCTCCTGGACGAACTCCCGCCGCACGTCGAGGTGATCGACGCCGCGAAGATCCCGTACGGCCGCTTCATGGCCCAGGAGGCCATCAACAACGCGCTCATCGAGCACGCCAAGGCGGGCAAGGCCGTCGTACGCCTCAAGGGGGGCGACCCGTTCGTGTTCGGCCGCGGCATGGAGGAGGCCCAGGCGCTCGCCGAGGCCGGCATCCCGTGCACCGTGGTCCCCGGCATCTCCAGCTCCATCAGCGTCCCCGGCGCGGCCGGCATCCCGGTCACCCACCGGGGCGTGGCGCACGAGTTCACGGTGATCAGCGGCCACGTCGCCCCCGAGGACCCGCGCTCCCTCGTCGACTGGAAGGCGGTCGCGGGGCTGCGCGGCACGCTCGTACTCCTGATGGCCGTCGAGCGGATCGGCGCGATCGCCGAGGCCCTGACGACGTACGGCCGCTCGCCCGAGACCCCCGTGGCGATCATCCAGGAGGGCACGATGGCCACCCAGCGCCGCGTGGACGCGACGCTCGCGACCGTCGCCCAGACGGCCAGGGCCGAGGACGTACGCCCGCCCGCGGTGATCGTCATCGGTGAGGTCGTCACGGTGAACCCCCCGGGGGCAGGCCCGGCGAACCCTGCGGAAGCGGGCCCGGACCAGCCCGCGCCGAACGAGCGGTAACCTCCGGTAACCGAACCGCCGCCCCACCCGTTGGCACCGTATCCAGGACAAGGCAGTATCACCCTGTGGCTGATCTCATCACCATCGACGACCCCGACGACCCGCGCTTGAGCGACTACACGGGCCTGACCGACGTCGAACTCCGGCGCAGGCGCGAACCCGCCGAGGGCCTCTTCATCGCCGAGGGCGAGAAGGTCATCCGGCGGGCCAAGCACGCCGGGTACGAGATGCGGTCGATGCTGCTGTCCGCGAAGTGGGTCGACGTCATGCGCGACGTCATCGACGAGGTCCCGGCCCCGGTGTACGCCGTCAGCCCGGACCTCGCCGAACGCGTCACCGGGTACCACGTGCACCGCGGCGCCCTCGCCTCGATGCAGCGCAAGCCGCTCCCGACGGCCGCGGACCTGCTCGCGTCCACGCGCCGCGTCGTGGTCATGGAAGCGGTCAACGACCACACCAACATCGGCGCGATCTTCCGCAGCGCCGCCGCGCTCGGCATGGACGCCGTGCTGCTGTCCCCGGACAGCGCCGACCCGCTCTACCGCAGGTCGGTCAAGGTCTCGATGGGCGCGGTCTTCTCGGTGCCGTACGCCCGCCTCGAGTCGTGGCCCAAGGACCTGGAACAGGTACGGGAGGCGGGCTTCAAGCTGCTCGCGCTGACGCCGGACGAGAAGGCCACGGTCGTCGACGAGGCGGCCCCGCACCGCCTGGACCGGGTGGCCCTGATGCTCGGCGCGGAGGGCGACGGCCTGTCCCGGCAGGCGCTCGTCGCCGCCGACGAGTGGGTACGCATCCCGATGGCGCACGGGGTGGACTCGCTGAACGTCGGCGCGGCCGCCGCGGTCGCCTTCTACGCGGTGGCGACGGGCCGCCCGCGCTCCTGACCGGTGCCCCGAGGGGCGTGCCCGGGGCTCACAGCAGCCGTGGGCCGTCCTGGGCGGGCCGCCGGTCCAGGTCCGTGGTGACGCCCGCACTCCTCGCCGGCCCCTGACACCCCTGCGCCGCCGCGATCCCGAGGGCCACCAGCAGCGTCACCACGACGAAGACGACGAGGCGCTGGCGCAGCAGCCTGGGGTTGGCCGGACGCCGCCCGGCGGACGTGGTCCTGGTGCCCGGCCTCGTTCCGGGCCGGGTGCCGGGCCGCCCGTTCGTGCGGCCACCGGAACGCGTCGTACTGCGCCCCGCCGAGGGGCGGGAGCCCGGTCGCTGGGCCGAGGAGCGAGGGGCGTGCGCGCGCGGCGCGGGCGTACCCGGCGTGCGCCCCCGCTCGGTCTCCTGGTCGGCGTACCGCTCGGCGAGCCGCCCCGTGGGCCGGTCGTGATCGGCACGGGGATGCGGCGGGCGGGCGTCGCCGACGCCCTGCGCCTCCCGGGCCGCGATCTCCTTGAGCCGCATGGAGAGCTGGAGCGTGCTGGGGCGCTCCTCGGGGTCCTTGGCGAGGCAGGCCCGCACCAGCGGCGCGAGCGCGTCCGGCACGCCGTACAGCTGCGGCTCCTCGTGGACCACGCGGTACAGCATGACCTCGGAACTGCCCTGTCCGAAGGGGGAGTCGGCGGTCGCGGCGTACGCCAGCGTGGCCCCCAGCGCGAACACGTCCGTGGCCGGCGTGACCGCCGCGCCGCGCACCTGCTCGGGGGCGAGGAAGCCGGGGGAGCCGACGGCCGTGCCGACGTGCGTGAGGGTGCTCGCCCCGGTCGCCCAGGCGATGCCGAAGTCGATGATGCGCGGGCCCTTGGGGGACAGCAGGATGTTCGACGGCTTGAGGTCGCGGTGGACGACACCTGCCTCGTGCACCGCCAGCAGGCCCTCCGACAGCGCCGCGCCGATGGACGCCACCTCGGAGGCGATCAGCGGCCCTTCCTCGGCCACCTTGTCGTGCAGCGAGGGCCCGGGTACGTACTGGGTCGCGAACCACGGACGGTCCGCCTCCAGATCGGCCGCGACCAGCCGGGCCGTACAGCCGCCGCGGATCCGTCGCGCGGCCGAGACCTCGCGCGCGAAACGCGACCGGAACTCCTGATCCTCCGCCAGATCCGGCCGGATCACCTTCAGCGCCACGCGCTGCCCCCGCCGGTCGGAGCCCAGATAGACGACCCCCATGCCGCCCGCTCCGAGCCGCCGGTGAAGCCTGAACGAGCCGACGACACGCGGGTCCTCGCGCCGGAGCCGCATCATCGCCATGTCCGTCCCCTACCTCTGGTGGGGCCTTCCCCACTCCGCCGCTGACCGGTCCGTTCGACGTCGCACAGCTTACGTACCCGTGGCCCGGTGTGCTCATAGGCCGCGCCCTCGCGAACCGATCGATTGTCAGTGCCGGGTGGGAAACTTGAAGAGTGGTCAGAGGGCGGCGGATCCGCCGCCCCCGGCCCGTGCGAAGTCTCAATGGTCCGTCGCAGAAGGGGGATTGGATCAATGAAGGGCGATCGCGTGGAGATAGTGGTGGACGCGGGGGACACGACCCGTACGTACGAGGTGGTGGCCAGCCGGGCAGGCCGGCGGGTGGAGACAGCGGTCCGCAGGGGAGTGGTGGAAGTGAGCGAAGTCACCCGCAGCGGCTCCGTGGTACGCACGGCGCGCTTCATGGCGACCAGGGTGCTCGCCCTGGTCGAACAGCCGGTCCCCAGGGAGGACGCCTCCGAGCAGTCCTGACACCGCGAACGCGCGCGGGGCGGGGAGCGCCCCCTCCGGGAAGACCCCAAGAGACGGGGCCGCCTCTCCACCCTGGGGAGTACGCGGCGGGGTGGCCGCTCATCCTCCGGGAGGCCCGGCAATCGGTACGCGGGCATGACGCCCCGGTCCCGGCACGCCCCTAGTGTTGAGGTCAAGCGGCGGGTGAAGCACTCGTCCCCCGAGGTCAGACACCCGCCGCTGCCAACACACGACAGGAGAGGGACCATGGCGGACACGGCATCACGCACGATGATCCGTACGCACGGACGCAGGGCATCCGCCTCGTTCGGCAGCCGCCCTTCGGGCACCCGCCACCCCCTGGTGGCGACGGCCATGGTCCTTCCCCTCGCGGCACTGCTCGTCGTCCTCTTCGGAGGCTGGGAAGCAGTGGTCACCCAGGCGTCGTCCGTGGGCGTGATGCTCGGGCGCTGAGCGGCGCCCACGGCCCCGGTAGAGCGGACCGGGCCAGGACATCCGGCCATTTCAAAACCCCGTGGGGACGGGGGTGCGGCGGACGGCTGCGTTTGCCCGGACAGCTGGGGAGCTGTCCGGGCAACGCCTTTTTCCCGCCGGGACGCGGGCCCCGCGCTGCGAGGCCCCGCTGCCCGGGCCCGGGCCTGCCCCCGTTCGGGCAGGGGCACGAGGGGGAAGAGCCCCACGGCACGTAGGCTCCCGGTCGGCACCACGCGCACATCACGCACACCACACCACGCACGCACACCGCACCAAGCACGCACACCACGCGCACACGGCAAGCCGCACCGCACCACCGCACCCAGCAAAGCCGCCCCACACCGCGCCCAGAGCAAGACCCGCACCGCGACACCG
The DNA here is from genome assembly GCF_005981925.1 of Streptomyces albidochromogenes. GTDB lineage: Bacteria > Actinomycetota > Actinomycetes > Streptomycetales > Streptomycetaceae > Streptomyces > Streptomyces albidochromogenes. The sequence goes on along the minus strand of NZ_VBVX01000417.1, from coordinate 81 downwards.
CACCGCAGCCCCGGGGGAGCCCGTGACCGTATCCGTCGCGCAGGCGCTGAGCGCCGTCGCGCACGCCGCCGCACCCCACCC
>NZ_VBVX01000416.1 GCF_005981925.1 Streptomyces albidochromogenes | reverse complement strand
CCCGCGGCTCCCGCCGCCCCGCCGGCGCCCCCCGCCGCGAGCGGCAAGGTGAACCTCGACAAGGGCCGGGTCAGCCTCCAGAAGAACCAGACGGTCTCCCTGGTCAAGGGCGGCCGCCCGCTGCTCTCCCAGGTCAAGATGGGCCTCGGCTGGGAGCCGGCCTTCCGGGGCAAGGACATCGACCTGGACGCGTCCGTCATCGCGTACGACGGGACGCGCAAGCACATCGACAGCTGCTACTTCGGCAAGCTGTCGATCCTGGGCGGCGCGGTCAAGCACTCCGGCGACAATCTCACCGGCGAGGGCGCGGGCGACGACGAGGTCATCACCGTCGATCTCGGCCGCATCCCGCCGGAGGCGACGGGCCTGGTGTTCACGGTGAACTCCTTCACGGGACAGAAGTTCACCGAGGTGGCGAAGGCCTACTGCCGACTGCTGGACGCGGCGACCGGTGAAGAGCTGGTCCGCTTCGACCTGACGGGCGCCGAGCCGCAGACGGGAGTGATGATGGCAAAGCTGATCAGGCAGTTCTCTGGCGAATGGGAAATGACCGCGATGGGCGACTTCGTGAAGAGTCGCACCGTTCGCGGCATGGTCAAGCCGGCAGCCCAGGCCCTCTAGCGCTCGTGCGCGGGAGGGGCTAGAGCTTGGTCAGTTTGGTGAAGGGGCTCAGGATGCGCCCCTGTCGCCCGGCGAAGTCGATGAGAACCGCCGCCTCGCCTTCGACGGCGACGACCCTCCCGAGTCCGAACTGATCGTGCGAAACCCGGTCGCCCACCTCGAAGACCTCGATCGGGGGGGCGTCCGCGGCGGGGACGTTGAAGGGACTGGACGGCAGGTAGCGCCGGGCTCCGGCTGACTTTGTCATTAGTTGAGAGTATGCGCCCCGCGAGGCCGCCACGCCATGCCCGTCCATGATCACTTCGCCCGGAGGCGGTCGGCGACCGCCTCCGGCCCGGGTGGCGGCACCCCGTGGATCGCCCGGCCCACAAGGCCATACGCGGTGTGCGGCGCAGCCGTCGCGAACGCAGCGTGACCGGGCCGGCACCGGCGAAATTCACAGGGAAGACGGAATTCTCCGCCGTCGTCCGGGCCGGTCCGCGGTCCGCCGCCGGGCCCGGTCGCCGGGCGCGGCCCGCTCGCCGGTGGCGACGACCGGACGCCGAACAGGCGCCGAACGCACGACGAACACACGTGCCCGCCCTCAAGGACTCTGCGGAGAAACGAAATTGACGGCTCCGGTCAGAAAGGACGCCGGGATATAGCCCCGCAGTGGTGCGAAACGCAGGCGAATTCGCCAGGAAAGCCCGCCCGAATAACGCTGTCCGGCCGCCGGCCCGGCAGCGCCAAGGCCGCATAACCGCTGTTCAGAGCCCCATCTCTCGCCGCTCCCCGGCGCCGGTGACCTCATGATCGGGCTCCGCCCGGCGCCGGGGAACCATTCGGCGCCCGCGCCCACCGGAAACGCGCGCTCCCACGACCGGAGTTCCACGGCGGCGGTGGCGTCAATTCGTGCGGTGCGAGTACCCGCAAGGCGAGTTGTTTCCCCGGGGACGCAACCGCCCGGCCGCCGGACGCGTCGCAGAGGGCGTCCGGGACACTGGGTCACGATCACGATCGCGTACGACCGGAGGGACCACGGCATGGCCGAGCGCGCGGAGTACCGGACCGTCTCACTGATCGGTGAGGGCGGTACGGGCCGTGTGCACCTGGCACGGGACCCCGCCGGGGGGCTGGTCGCGCTGAAGACCGTCCACGACCGGCTGACCGAGGCCCCCCGGTTCCGCGAGCGCTTCCGGCGCGAGGCCGCCGCCGCCCTGCGGGTGCGCGGGCCGTTCACCGCGACGGTGGTCGACACCGGCACGGAGGACCGGCAGCCCTGGCTCGCGGCCGAGTTCTGCGCGGGGCCGCCGCTGGTGGAGGCCATCACCACGGCGGGACCGCTGGGCCCGGCGGACCTCGGCACGTTCGGCTCGGCGATCGCCGTGGCCCTGTCGGCGATCCACGGCGCCGGTCCGGCCCTGCTGGACCTCAAGCCGGCCCACGTGCTGATCACCCACCGCGGCCCGAAGATCGTCGACTTCGGCACCGTCGGCCGCTCCGCCGGTCTCGACCCGGCCGGCCACGGCTTCCTGGGCTTCGTCGCCCCCGAGGAGCTGACGCCGGGCAGCCGGGCCGACACGCCCGCCGACGTCTTCGCCCTGGGCGCGCTCCTCGCCCTGTCCAGCACGGGGCGCAACCCCTTCGGCTCGGGCAGCGCCGCGCAGGTCACCGAGCGGACCCTGCACGACGCGCCCGACCTCGTCGGCGTACCGGGCGGCGAATGGCCCGGCTTCCTCGCCGCCTGCCTGGCCAAGACCCCGGCCGGCCGGCCGAGCATGCCCGAGGCCCTCGCCTGGTGCGCGGAGCGAGCCGCCGCCGGGCCGTGGTGGGAGCAGGAGCTGGTGGCCGACCTGATCCGCGAGCACGAGCGCGAGCTCGCCGAACTCCTCGCCGTCAGTGAGAACGGCGACGCCGCCACGGACCGGTGATGGCGACCATGATGCCCGGGTCCTGGATGTTGGCGTAGAGCGTCCTGCCGTCGGGAGAGAAGACGACCCCGGTGAACTCGCTGAACTCGGGCTCGGCCTCGCTTCCCACGTTCAGCTCGTTGCGGGCGATCGGGTACGTGCGACCGCTCTCGGTGGCGCCGAAGAGGTGCTGGCCGCCCTCGCCGTCCTCCGCGACGACCAGCCCGCCGTACGGCGAGACGGTGATGTTGTCCGGGCCGTCGAACTGTCCGCCCGTGCCGAGCAGGACCTTCAGCGTGAGCGTGCGGCGCCTGGGGTCGTAGAACCACACCTGGCCGTCGTGCGGCTCGCCCGGGCTCTCGTCACGGGCGTACGAGGACACGATGTACGCGCCGCCGTCGGCCCACCACATGCCCTCCAGCTTGCGGGCGCGCGTGATGTCCCCGTCGTCGAACTGCTCGCGCACCGCGACCGTGCGGCCGTCCCGGTCGGGTACGTCGATCCAGTCGACGCCGTAGACCGTGCCGATGCGGGTGGCACGCGACAGGTCGTCGACGAACCGGCCGCCGGAGTCGAAGCACTTGGTGGCCTGGAGGACACCCGCGTCGTCGGCGAGCCGGCGCAGCTGCCCCCGGCCGTGCTTGAAGCCGTGCGGCGGGACCCAGCGGAAGAGCAGCCCGTTGGGCTGCGAGGCGTCCTCGGTGAGGTACGCGTGACCGCGCTTGGGGTCGATGACGACGGCCTCGTGGTCGAAGCGGCCGAACGCCTTGACGGGCCGGGGGTCCCGGTTGGCGCGGCGGTCGTACGGGTCGACCTCGAAGACGTAGCCGTGGTCCTTGGTCATGCCGTTCTGGCCGGCCCGGTCGGAGTTCTCCTCGCAGGTCAGCCAGGTGCCCCAAGAGGTGCTGCCACCGGCGCAGTTGGTGGAGGTCCCCGCGATCCCCACCCACTCGGCGACCTCGCCGCCGCGGTGCACCTCGACGACCGTGCAGCCGCCGGACGCGGCCGGGTCGTACACCAGTCCTTCGGCGAGCGGCACGGGGTGCTTCCACTTGGAGCGCGCGCCCTTGAGCTCGTGGTTGTTGACGAGCAGCGTCGTGCCGCGCGGGCCGTCGAAGGCGGCGGTGCCGTCGTGGTTGGACGGCGTGTACTCGCCGGACTCCAGCCTGGTGACACCGGAGTGCGTGATGATCCGGTACGAGAAACCCGCCGGGAGGGCCAGGATGCCCTCGGGGTCGGGGACGAGCGGCCCGTAACCGGGGCCGGGCCCGCCCTTGCCGGCCCGCTCACCGGTGGCGTCGGTCTCCGCCGGGTCGTCGGCGGCGAGGGCCCCCGGTGCGGTGGCGAGCGCGCCGACGGTGCCGACGAGGGCCACCGAGGCGCCCGTGAAAGCGGAGCGTCTGGCGAAGTCCCTGCGGGTGATCGTCATTCGTACCTCCTGAGGCCCGTGAGGGGCACGTGTTTTCGGGGTCAGGCTCGCGCGCGCGTATAAACGGGGGCTGAACACCGCCCGTCCTCCGAGAGGCCACCGTCATGCACCTGCCCCCGCACGCGCCGCCGCAGCCGCTCCCCGGCCTGCCGTCCTCCGGCCGCCGCGTCCTCGTCAGCGGCGCGTCGCGCGGGCTCGGCCGCGCCGTCGCCCACGCCTTCGCGGCGGGCGGCGACCGTGTCGCGGTCCACTACGGCTCGCGGCGCGAGGACGCGGTGCGGACCCTCGAAGGGCTGCCCGGTACGGGCCATGTGCTCGTCGGCGGTGACCTGTCCGACCCGGCGGGCGCGGCGGCCGTGGCGGACCTGGCGGCGGAGGGGCTCGGCGGCATCGACGTACTGGTGAACAACGCGGCGGTCAACGAGCGCCATCCGCTCGCCGAGACGCCGTACGACGCGTGGGCGGACGTGTGGCAGCGCCATGTGTCCGTCAACCTGCTCGCCACGGCCAACCTCAGCCATCTCGCGGCCCGCCGCATGATCGACCGGGGGACGGGCGGACGGATCGTCAACATCGGTTCGCGCGGCGCGTTCCGCGGGGAGCCCGATCACCCGGCGTACGGGGCGACGAAGGCGGCGGTGCACGCGCTCGGCCAGTCGCTTGCGGTCTCCCTCGCGCCGTACGGCATCGGGGTCGCGTCGGTGGCGCCGGGCTTCTTCGACACCGAGCGCGTCGCGCACCGGCTGAGCGGCGCGGAGGGCGAGGCGATCCGGGCCCAGAGCCCGTTCGGCCGGGTGGCGTCGGCGGAGGAGATCGCGGGGGCGGTGGTGTGGCTGGCGTCGCCGGGGGCGGAGTGGTCGTCCGGGGCGGTGCTGGACCTCAACGGGGCGTCCTATCTGCGCACTTGAGGGTGCGGAGTGACGGGTGCGGCGGGACGGCCGGCCGGGTGT
>NZ_VBVX01000415.1 GCF_005981925.1 Streptomyces albidochromogenes | reverse complement strand
CCCCCACCTCGGGCGCCACGCCCGCCCCGAAGCAGCGCGACGCGTTCTTCGACAACGCGAAGTACCTGGCGATCGTCTTCGTCGCGATGGCCCACATGTGGGAACCCGTGATGGACGGCAGTCGCGCCACGCGCGCGCTGTACATCGTCGTCTACAGCTTCCACATGCCGGCGTTCATCATCATCTCCGGCTACTTCTCGCGCGGCTTCGACATGAGCCGCAAGAAGATCCAGCGCCTGGTCACCGGCGTCGCCGTCCCTTACGTGATCTTCGAAACCGCCTACACACTCTTCAAGCGGTGGGCGGACGACCCCGACCAGTCCATCAGCCTGCTCGACCCCTGGTACCTGACCTGGTTCCTGATCGCCCTGTTCGTCTGGCGGCTGACCACTCCGCTGTGGCAGTCGCTCCGCCATCCCCTGCCGGTCGCGCTCGCCATCGCCGTACTCGCCTCCGTGACACCGAACATCGGTGACGACCTCAACCTCCAGCGCGTGCTGCAGTTCCTGCCCTACTTCGTGCTGGGTCTGCTGCTGAAGCCGGAGCACTTCCGGATGGTGCGCAGGCGTGAGGTGCGGCTGCTGGCCCTGCCCGTCGTGCTGGCCACGGTCGTCTTCGCGTACTGGGCCGCCCCCCGCCTCGGGCTCGGGTGGTTCTACCACAGCAGCGCCGCGCAGCAGATCGGCGCTCCGTGGTGGGCCGGGGTCGTCATGACCTTCGCCCTGTTCGGCTGCTCGCTCGTCCTGACGGCCTGCTTCCTGGCCTGGGTCCCGGGCCGCACGATGTGGTTCACGGTGCTCGGCGCCGGCACGCTCGGCGGCTACTTGCTGCACGGCTTCCTGGTGAAGGGCGCCAGCTACGCGGACCTGTTCGAGACGTACCCGTGGCTGTCCACGCCGCCCGGCGAGATCTGCCTGACCGTCGCGATGGCGGTCGTGGTCACGCTGCTCTGCACGCCCTTCGTGCGGCGGCTGTTCCGCTGGGCGATGGAGCCGGAGATGAACTGGGCGTTCCGCAGCGATCCGGTCGAGAACGCCCGGCGGCGGGAGCACCGCCCCGCCGCCAAGGCGTCCGCCTAGCGGGCGGTCCCGGGCCCGGGTTCCAGTCCCAGGAGACGGTGCACCTCCGCGTATTTGAGCGTGAGACGGACCCTGGTCGCCTCGTCGAGTACGGCGAGACGGCCGGGGTCCGCGTTGTGTGCGAGGTCCGCCTCCTTGACCAGGCGCGCGCCGGGCGTGGCGAGGACGCGCCGGGCGTACGCGGCGAGCTCCTCCCCCGGGCGCTTGGTCAGGGCGAGCACCATGTCCTTGGTGGCCCGAGGCAGTTCGGCCTCGGTCAGCCACTGCTCGGACAGCGCGTCGTCCTCCACGGCGTCGTGCAGCCAGGCGGCGGCGATCTGCTCCTCGGAGCCGCCCCGGGCGCGGACGCCCTCGGCGACGGCGGCGAGGTGCTCGGCGTACGGCCGGCCCGCCTTGTCGGTCTGTCCGGCGTGCGCGGCCCGGGCTACGGCCTCCACCTGGGTGAGCGTCAGATACGGCATGGTCCTGACTGTACGGATTCCCGTGCGGGGCGGGTACGGGGGCCGGTGTCGCGGGGGTGCGCGGCGCCCGCGAACCGGTGGCCGGGCCCGCGGGCCTCGCCCGGTTACGCGTCGTGGCAGATCAGCAGCAGCGCCCGGTCGTCGTTGACGTCCTTCGCCACCGCTTCGATCAGGTGCCAGGCCGCGCCCTGGAAGCCGCAGGACACATAGCGGTCGGCCTCGCCCGTCAGGCGGTCGATGCCTTCCGCGATGTCCCGGCCGGATGCCTCGACGAGGCCGTCCGTGAACAGCATCAGGACGTCGCCGGGCGCCAGCGAACCCTTGCACGCGTCGAACTGGGCGCCGTCGTACACGCCGAGCAGCGGGCCCTCGCCGGACTTCTCCTCCCAGCGGCCGCTTCCCGCGTGCAGCTGGAGCGCGGGGAGGTGGCCCGCCGAGAGGAGTTCGTAGTCGCCGGACTCCAGGTCCAGGACCAGGTGGATGGAGGTCGCGAAGCCCTCCTCCCAGTCCTGGCGGAGCAGGTAGCCGTTGGCGGCGGGCAGGAAGCCGTGCGGCGGGAGCGAGCCCAGCAGTCCGCCGAACGCCCCGGACAGCAGCAGCGCGCGCGAGGCGGCGTCCATGCCCTTGCCGGACACATCGGTCAGGACGACCTCCAGGGTGCGCCCGCCGTTCGTGCGGGCCGCGACCACGAAGTCGCCGGAGAACGACTGGCCGCCCGCCGGGCGCAGCGCCATCTCGCTGTGCCAGTTCTTCGGCAGGCGGGGCAGCGCGCTCTGTACCCGGATGCGTTCGCGCAGGTCGAAGAGCATCGTGCCGCCGCGTCGCCACGGGACGCCGACCCGGGCCCGGAACTGGGCGATGATCAGGCCGAAGAAGCCGCAGGCGGCGACCGTGAGGACGGTGCCGGGCGTGACCGTGCCCGGGCCCTGCGTATAGGGGCCCAGCACGACCGACTCGACGATCAGCCCGGTCGCCGCGGCGGCGTACAGGCCCAGCAGGCTCGCCGGTCGCAGCAGCAGTCCGCCGGCCACGATCGGCAGGACCAGCAGGGCCGGCGCGCACCAGGCCGGCGACGCGATCGTGCCCGCGACGATGGCCGGGACGGTCAGCAGCAGGCCCGCCAGGGCGATCCAGTCCGAGCCGTCGCCCCTGAAGTAGTCGACGCCGGATTTGCGCAGCGCGATCCGGGCCCGGTGCGCGCTCTTGCGCGTCCGTGCCGAGAACGATTCGGTTCCTGCTCCACCTGCCATTGCGGTGGACCCTATCCATCCCTGCCACTGCTCCGCAGGGGGACCCCTGTGACATTGTGTTCGAAATTGGGTCGCTCGAATGCCGGAGCCCTGGTAGGCATGGCATATGACCACCGAATTACGCGTGTTGCGTGCGAGTGAGTGGGACGACTGGTTCGAGGCGGTCGAACTCGCCTTCGGGGGCCTGCCCGAGAGCGCGGAGGAGCGGGAGTTCGACCGCGCGATCACCGACCCGGCCCGGAGTCTGGGCGTCTGGGACGAAGACCAGTGCGTCGGCACGGCCACCGCGTTCGCCTTCCGGCTGTCCGTTCCCGGCGGCGCCGTGGTGCCGGCCGCCGGTGTGAGCCTGGTGAGCGTCGCCACGACGCACCGGCGGCGCGGAATCCTGACCGGGATGATGCGGCGCCAGCTCCACGACGTACGGGAATGGGGCGAGCCGCTCGCCCTGCTCACCGCGTCGGAGCCCGCGATCTACGGCCGCTTCGGGTACGGCGCGGCCACCCAGCAGCTGTCGGCGGAGATCGACACGGCGCGGGTGCGGCTGGAGGTGCCGGCGGGGACGGACGGCGTACGGCTGAGGTTCACGAAGCCGGCGGCCGCGCGGGACGCGTGCGAGACGGTGTACGCGCGGAACGTGCCGGCCCGGCCCGGGATGCTCGCCCGCCGGCCGCACTGGGACCGGATGCCGCTGCTGGACCCGGAGAGCGACCGCGAGGGCGCTTCGCCGCTGCGGTGCGTGCTGGCGGAGCGGGGCGGGGACGTCGTGGGGTACGCCCGGTTCAGCTTCAAGCCCGCCGGGTCGGACGGCACGGTCGTCCTGCGCGACCTGGAGGCGCTCGACCCGGCGGCGTACGCGGCGCTGTGGCGCTTCCTCTTCGACATGGACCTGACGTCGAAGATCCGGGTGCGCAACCGTCCGGCGGACGACGCCTGGCAGCACCTCGTCTCCGACATCCGCCGGTGCGACGTACGGCTGCGCGATTCCCTCTACGTGCGGCTGGTGGGGCTGGGGGAAGCACTGGAGGCGCGTGCGTATCTGGCGCCGGTGGATGTCGTTTTCGAGGTCTCCGACCCGCTTTGCCCCTGGAACGAGGGGCGTTGGCGGCTCACCGGTGACGCGAAGGGGGGTGCGGCGTGCAAGCGGACGGACGAGGCCGCCGATCTGGCGCTGTCCGTACGGGAACTCGGCGCGGCGTACCTCGGCGGCGTCAGCCTGGCCGCCCTGGCGGCGGCGGGCCGGGTGCGGGAACTGCGGCCGGGGGCACTGGCGGAGGCGTCGGTGGCGTTCGGTTCCACGACCGTGCCGTGGCTTTCGCACGCGTTCTGACCGGGCCCCGGGGCGGCAGGGGCCCTGCTCCGACCGGCGCCGCCGCACGTGTCCGGTGCCGGAGGGGACGTGTCGGGGTGCTCCCCGCAGGGCGTTGAACGCGATCACCGAGACGCACCCTGACCTGCCCGACGTTCGACGCCCGAGGAGACGCCCCCGCGCGGCCCCGGCCCCGCAGCCGCTGCGTCGGTGCGGTCCGACGCCGCCGGTCAGCCCTGGGGGTTCTGGCAGGTCGTGCACCAGAAGAGGTTGCGGGCGGCGAGACCGGCGGTGCGGATCTCGCCGCCACAGATGTGGCAGGGCATGTTCGCCCGGCGGTACACGTAGACCTCGCCGCCGTGGTCGTCGACGCGCGGCGGGCGGCCCATCGCTTCCGGCATGTGCTCGGGGCGGACCGTGTCGATCCGGTTGTTGCGTACGCCCTCGCGCATGAGGACGGCCAGGTCGGCCCAGATCGCGTCCCACTCGCGGCGCGTGAGGTCCTTGCCGGCGCGGTACGGGTCGATGCCGTGCCGGAAGAGCACCTCGGCGCGGTAGACGTTGCCGACGCCCGCCACGACCTTCTGGTCCATGAGCAGCGCCGCGATCGAGGTGCGGCTGCGGGACATCCGCTGCCAGGCCTGGTCCGGGGCGGCGTCTGGGCGCAGCGGGTCCGGGCCCAGGCGGTCGTGTATCGCCTGCTTCTCGGCGTCGGTGATCAGGGCGCAGGTGGTGGGGCCGCGGAGGTCCGCGTAGTGGTCGTCGTTGACGAGGCGCAGGCGGACGGTGTCCGTGGG
>NZ_VBVX01000414.1 GCF_005981925.1 Streptomyces albidochromogenes | reverse complement strand
GATCGTCGGCAGCGTCAGAGGTGTATAAGAGACAGATCGTGGACTGCATGCCGGAGCGCGAGTTCCTGTGGTTCACCCGGTGGCCGCCGCACGGGCCGCCCGGGGCGGCACGCGGCCGAGGTGTCCCCATCGTGACGCGGGACGGCGCCCCGCACATCCCCGAGCGGCTCCAGGCGGCCCTGGCCGGGAGCGTCCTGGCGCGGCGCACGGATCTCGTGCACGCCATCCTGACGATCGGCAGGTCGTATCCGCTGTACTCCCGGCTGCGGCGGGGGCTGCTCGGTGGTGGTCCCGTCATCCACACCGTGCCGGGGGTGATGGACATGGGCCTGCTGGACGGGGCGCGCCCGCTCGGAGTGACGGTCGCCCTGTCCGAGGCGACGGCCGGGCGGTTGCGCGCGGCCGGGTTCGCGGACGTCCGGGTGATCCCGCCCGTGATCCCGCTGGACCGGTGGCCGTGGCGGCCGCGCGCTTCCGGCACCCCCCTCGTGCTGTTCGCCGGCCACCACGACGCGCAGGGCGGCGCGCACGAGGCGATCGCCGCCGCGGCGCAGGCGCACCGCTCCGGTACGCGATTGCGCCTGGTCCTGGCCATGCGAGGCCGGCCGGGGCAGAACGTGCGCGCGCTGGAGGCGGCCCTGCGGGCCTTCGCGGCCCAGCAGGGCCTTCCCGGGATCGACGTGCGCGGCCACGTCCCCGACATGCCGGGGCTGCTGGCGGCAGCCGACGTACTTCTCTTCCCCCCGCGCTCACTCGGCGGGAAGGCGGACCTCCCCTTCGTCGTCCTGGAAGCGCTGGCCACCGGCCGCCCGGTGATCCTCAGCGATCTCCCGCAGTTCGCCGCGCTGGGCGACGCGGGGCTGCGCGCTCCCGTCGGTGACCGACTGCGGACGGGTGAACTGCTGACGCGGTTGCTGGAGCAACCCCAGCGCTGGGAGATGCTGGCGCGGCGCGGGCGTGCCACGGTGGAGAAGCGGTTCGGGCCCGAGTGTTTCCGAGCGCAGTACGAACGTTTGTACCAGGAGGCCCTCGCATGACACCGGCACGGCGAGAAGCGTTCCGACGCGCGGCCACCCGGGCCGCGGTCTACCGCAGGCACATCGGCATCGTCGCGGTGGCCCTTCTCGTCGTGGCCTGCGCCGGAGCGCCCCAGCGCGGCGAAGGCCCGCGATACGAGTTCGGGACGCTGCAGACCATGCCCGAGAAGGCGGACCTGGAGCGGAGCAACGGCATTCAGGTCGCCCACCTGCAGATCTTCTGGAACCGGTACGAGACCAGCGAGGGGGAGTACTCCTCCACGTACCTGGAAAGCGTCAAGAGCGAACTGGAACGGTTCCAGCGGGCGGGGTCGCTCGTCGAGGTCAGCCTCGGCCTGCACCACGCGCCGAGCTGGCTCTTCGAGGACTATCCGGAAGCCGCCTATGTGGACCAGTACGGGAACCGCCTCACCGAAGCCCCCAACATGGTCTTCAGCCGGACCGTGCGCGAGAAGGCGCAGCGCTACATCGACCGGGTGGCCCGCGACATCGGACTGGCGAACTTCTGGGCGGTCCGGGTCGGGGTGAGCGGCACCGGCGAGTTCAGCTATCCCTCGACCGAAGACGAGCTCACGCGCGAACACGCCTACTGGGCGTTCGACGACAATGCCCAGAGCCCGGACCGGGCGGGGCGGCCGCCCAGCGCCCCCGCGAACCCCTTCCCGGGCTGGAGACCGGGCCAGCGCGACCACGAGGGGAAGGACTTCACCGAGGACCAGGTGCGCGAGTGGTACGACTGGTACCTGCGGGCACTGGCCGACGCGGTGAACTGGCAGATCGAGTACTACAAGTCCCTGCGCTACGACGGGTTCCTGAAGGTCCTCGTAGCGGGCACCGGCTACTACCCGGGGGACTACCGGCGGGCCGTGGAGCACTACCTGGACACGACGGTCGAGAACCGGCTGGTCCCCCTCGGAGCGGGGTTCTTCAAGACCCTGGGCTACGTCCGCGACCACCGGAACGTGCACGTCGTACCGACCTCGCTCGTGGACGGCACGGGGGAGCCGGCGAACAACGGCTGCGAAGCCACCGACCGCCACGTGGACGTCCTGGACCCGCCCCGCCACGTTCCGGACGCGTGGTCGTCGATGCGCTGGGTCACCCGTATCGCCCGGCACTACGACTTCGCCCTGGTGAGCGGAGAGAGCGCCGGGCCCCAGGTGAGCGCCTACTACCCCGGCGTCATGAGCGACGCGGCCGACCAGATGCGCAGCTGCGGACTGCAGGGGCTGATGTGGGCCTTCGACAGCAACCTCTACGACGGCACCCCCGGTTCGTCGCTCGCGGACTACTCCGCCGTCATCTCCCGGTACAACTGAGGTGATCCCGATGCAGGTGACGGTCCTGCGCCCCGACGAGCTGACCGCTTCCGACATCGCCGCGTGGGAGGCCATGCAGAGCGCCGACCCGGAACTGGCCAATCCCTTCCTTTCCCCGGAGTTCACCCGGGCCGTGGGGCGCCGGCGCCCCACGGCCCGGGTGGCGCGGCTCGCCGAGGACTCCCGTACCGTCGGGTTCTTCCCCTTCGAACGGCATGCCCTCGGCTCCGGCAAACCCATCGGCTCCGGCTTCTGCGACTGCCAGGGCCTGATCCACCTGCCGGACCTCGACTGGCGGCCGGCGGAACTGCTCCGCGCGTGCGACCTGGCCATCTGGGAGTACGACCACCTGGCCGCGGGGCAGACCCCCTTCGAGACAGCGGGCACGCCCCGGGCCCGAGCCGCCTCACCCGTCATGGAACTGGACGGCGGCCATCACACCTACCTCGAACGCCTGGGGCACAAGTTCCTCCGGGCCGCGCGGGGCCAGGAGCGGAGGCTGACCCGGGAAGTGGGCCCGCTCCGGCTGGACTTCCACAGGTCCGAACCGGCGCTCCTGGACACCCTGATCCGCTGGAAGTCCGCGCAGCAGCGGGAGAAGGGGCGTCGGGACCTGCTCTCCCAGGAGTGGTTCCGCACCATCCTGTGGGAGCTCTTCGATCTGCCCTCCGAGTCCTGCTCCGGCACCCTGTCCGTCCTCTACGCGGGCGAAGAGCCCGTAGCCATGCTCTACGGGCTGCGCTCGCGTCAGGTGCTCGCCACCTGGTTCCCCACCTACGACACCCGCTTCGCCCGCTACTCGCCCGGAATCCTGCTCCACCTCGAACTCGCCGAGGCCGCCGCGGAACGCGGCATCGCACGCGTCGACATGGGCAAGGGCACCGCCCGCTACAAGGACGCGCTCAAGACGGCGGACCTGAGCGTCAGCGAGGGCTACGTCGACCGGCACACGCCCAAAGCGGCGCTGTGCCGGCTGCGGATGACGTCGGGCCGTACCGCGCGCGCGGCGGTCCGCGCCAACCCGGCGGTGTACCGGGCCGCCGTCAGAGCGGTCGGGGCGGTGGACCGGCTGCGCTGACCCGCGGCGCCGCCGCTCACCACGACGTCCCGCCGATGGGGCGGCCGAGCGCGTGCAGCGACCAGCCGGCCGCGCGCCACCGGCGGGCGTCGAGGCTGTTGCGGGCCTCCAGCAGCAGCGGTGTGCGCACCACGGCGGCGAGGGCGACGGGTTCGATGGCGCGGTACTCCGGCCAGGGCGTGAGGTGCAGGACGAGATCCGCGTTCTCGCACGCGGTGGTGACGTCGTGGGCGTACTCCAGGTCGGGGAGGGCCGCCCGGGCATTGTCCAGGGCCCGCGGATCGTGCACGCGCACCGTGGCCCCCTGCTGGCGCACCGCTGCCGCCACGGCGAGCGCGGGCGAGTCGCGCACGTCGTCGCTGCCCGGCTTGAAGGACGCGCCGAGTACGGCGATCCGGCGCCCGGCGAACGACCCGCCGGCCAGCCGCCTGGCCAGGGCCACGGTGCGCCGCCGCTGCCGGGTGTTGATGCGGTCGACCTCGTGCAGGAAGGCCACCGCCTCGCCGGCTCCGAGCTCCTCGGCGCGGGCCGCGAAGGCACGGAAGTCCCTGGGGAAGCTGCTGCCGCCGAAGCCGAGGCCGGGTTCGAGGTAGGTCGCGCCGATCCGGGAGTCCGCGCCGACGGCCCGGGCCAGGACCGCCACGTCGGCGCCCGCCGCGTCGCACACCTCGGCCATCGCGTTGATGAAGGAGATCTTGGTGGCGAGGAAGGAGTTGGCCGCGACCTTGACCAGTTCGGCCGTGGCGGGGTCGGTGCTGAAGAACGGGACTCCGGTGCGCAGCATGGGCGCGTACACCGCCCGCAGGACGGTTTCGGCGTGCGCGGAGGTGACGCCCACGACGATCCGCTCGGGCCGCATGGTGTCCTCGACGGCCGATCCCTGGCGCAGGAACTCCGGGTTCCACGCGACTTCGGCGCCCCGGGTGACGGCGGCGAGGTGCCGCCCGATCCGCGCGGCCGTGCCGACGGGCACGGTCGACCTGCCCACGACCAGGCTGCCGGGGCGCAGGTGCCGTGCGAGGCCGTCCACGACCATGTCGACGTACCGCAGGTCGGCGAAGTCGCTGTCGGGCCGCCGCGGGGTGCCGACGCACATGATGTGGGTCCTCGCGAAGGAGGCGGCCTCCGCGAGGGAGGTGGAGAACCGGAGCCGGCCCGACGCGAGGTTCCTGGCGAGGAGTTCGTCCAGGCCGGCCTCGCGCACGGGCGACCGGCCAGCCGACAGGGAAGCGATCCGCTTCGTGTCGGAGTCGACGCCGAGCACCTGGTGGCCGATGTCCGCCATGCACGCGGCATGGGCCGCCCCCACGTAACCGGTCCCGATGACTGTCATCCGCATGGCGTCAGTCCTGACGGTGCGTCCGCCGTGCGGTGCCGGCGTATCCGTGGGGGTTGAGTTGTTGGAATCGCCAGGCGTCGGCGCACATGTCGGTGAGGCTGCGGGTGGGGTGCCATCCGAGGGCGTGCTGGGCGGCTGTGGTG
>NZ_VBVX01000413.1 GCF_005981925.1 Streptomyces albidochromogenes | reverse complement strand
ACCCGCACCCTGACGGTCGCCGATCCGGAGAACCTCGTCGCCATCGTGATCTTCTTCGCGGTGGCCGTGTCGGTCGCCTCGGTGGTGGATCTGGCCGCCCGCCGCACCCACCAGGCCGCGCGGCTGCGCGCCGAGTCCGAGATCCTCTCGTTCCTCGCCGGCAGCGTCCTGCGCGGCGAGACGGCCCTCGACGCCCTGCTCGAACGGGTCCGCGAGACCTTCGCGATGGAATCCGTGGCACTGCTCGAACGGGCGAGCGACGTCGACCCGTGGACCTGCGCCGGCAGCGTCGGCCCCCGGCCGCTGACCCGCCCCGAGGACGCGGACGTGGACATGCCCGTCGGCGACCACATGGCGCTGGCCCTGGCCGGCCGCGTGCTGCCCGCCGAGGACCGCCGGGTGCTCGGCGCGTTCGCCGCGCAGGCCGCCGTCGTACTGGACCGGCAGCGGCTGGTCGGCGAGGCGGAGGGGGCGCGCAAGCTGGCCGAGGGCAACCGCATCCGGACCGCCCTGCTCGCCGCCGTCAGCCACGACCTGCGTACACCGCTGGCCGCCATCAAGGCCGCCGTCTCCTCGCTGCGCTCCGACGACGTGGCCTGGTCGGACGCCGACGAGGCCGAACTGCTCGCCGGCATCGAGGACGGCGCGGACCGCCTCGACCACCTCGTCGGCAACCTCCTCGACATGTCCAGGCTCCAGACCGGCACCGTCACCCCGCTGATCCGCGAGACCGACCTCGACGAGGTCGTCCCCATGGCGCTCGTCGGCGTACCGGACGAGAGCGTCGGCCTCGACATCCCCGAGACCCTGCCGATGGTGGCCGTCGACCGGGGACTCCTGGAGCGCGCCGTCGCGAACATCGTCGAGAACGCCGTCAAGTACAGCCCCGACGGCACCCCCGTCTCCGTCGCCGCGAGCGCGCTCGGCGCGCGCGTCGAGCTGCGCGTCGCGGACCGCGGGCCCGGCGTCCCGGACGACGGGAAGGACCGGATCTTCGAGCCGTTCCAGCGCTACGGCGACGCCCCGCGCGGCGCCGGAGTGGGCCTCGGCCTCGCCGTCGCCCGCGGTTTCGCCGAGGCCATGGGCGGCACCCTCACCGCCGAGGACACGCCGGGGGGCGGCATGACCATGGTCCTGACCCTCAGGGCGGCGCCGGGGCACACGTCCGTACGACCGGACCTCCCCGCCCGGATCACCTCGTGAACCGGGCCCGCACGCTGTTCCCCACCTCCCGCAGAAAGGCAGGCACCTCATGACCCGGGTGCTCGTGGTCGACGACGAGCCGCAGATCGTACGCGCCCTCGTGATCAACCTGAAGGCGCGCAAGTACGAGGTGGACGCCGCGTCCGACGGCGCCACCGCGCTCCGGCTCGCCGCCGCACGCCACCCCGACGTGGTCGTCCTCGACCTCGGCCTGCCCGACATGGACGGCGTGGAGGTGATCAAGGGGCTGCGCGGCTGGACCCGCGTACCGATACTGGTGCTCTCCGCCCGCCACACCTCCGACGAGAAGGTCGAGGCGCTGGACGCCGGGGCCGACGACTACGTCACCAAGCCCTTCGGGATGGACGAGCTGCTCGCCAGGCTCCGGGCAGCGGTCCGCAGGGCCGAGCCGGCCGGCGCCGCCGAGGACGACGTGCTCGTCGACGCGGGCGACTTCACCGTCGACCTGGCCGCGAAGAAGGTCCACCGCGACGGCAGGGACGTACGGCTGACCCCCACCGAATGGCACCTCCTGGAAGTGCTCGTACGGAACACCGGCCGCCTGGTCAGCCAGAAGCAGCTCCTCCAGGAGGTCTGGGGGCCCTCGTACGGCACCGAGACCAACTACCTGCGGGTCTACATGGCGCAGCTGCGCCGCAAGCTGGAGGCGGACCCCTCGCACCCCCGGCACTTCGTCACCGAGCCCGGCATGGGCTACCGCTTCGAGCGGTAGGCCGCTTCCGGCCCGGCGCCGCGACCGCTTCGGGGGACCGGATCTCGCGGTGCCGTGAGGTGATCCGGGCGGGGCCGGTGCCCGGTACGCTTCGTGTATGAGTGCCGTACCACGTTCGGAGAAGCCAGCGGGCCGGTTCCGCCGGATGCTCGACCGGCTGTCCACCTCGCAGGAGGACCTGCACTCCGCGGAGCTGGAGGAGGACTCCCAGGCCGCGGGGTGCTCCCGCATCTGCGACTGCGACGACCGCCAGGTGGTGAAGGTGACTGGTACCTTGCGGACGGTGACCCTGCGTCCGCGTGCCGGTGTGCCCGCCCTGGAGGCGGAGCTGTTCGACGGCACCGCGCCGCTGGACGTCGTGTGGCTGGGCCGCCGTTCCATCGTGGGCATAGAACCGGGCCGCAGGCTCATCGCCTCGGGCCGGATCTCCATGAGCCACGGCCGCCGGGTGCTGTTCAATCCCAAATACGAGCTCCGACCGCTCGGACAGGAGTAGCCGGTGACGTCTCTCGACAAGCCGACCGCGACAGATCACCACAGCGCGGGCCACGAAGGCGCCCGGGCCGATGAGGCGCACGACGCGAAGGCCGTGACGGAGGCCGCGCTGTTCGAGGCGTTCGGCGGCCTGCGGGGCATGGTGGAGACCGTCCTCCCCGGCCTGCTGTTCGTGACGATCTTCACGATCAACAAGGACCTGCACGTCTCGGCCATCGCCGCGCTCACGGTGTCCTTGCTGCTCGTCGCCGTGCGGCTGATCCGCCGGGACACGGTCAAGCACGCCTTCAGCGGTGTCTTCGGCGTCGCCTTCGGTGTCGTCTTCGCGATGATGACCGGCAATGCCAAGGACTTCTACCTGCCGGGCATGATCTACACGCTGGGCCTCGCCCTCGCGTACATCGTGACCACGCTCGCGGGCGTCCCGCTGATCGGCCTGATCCTCGGCCCGATCTTCAAGGAGAACCTCTCCTGGCGGACGCGGAACCCGGGCCGCAAGAAGGCGTACGCCAAGGCCAGCTGGGCCTGGGGCCTGATCCTGCTCGCCAAGTGCGCGATCCTCTTCCCGCTGTACTGGTGGGCCGACACCGCCCAGCTCGGCTGGGTGCTGGTCGCGCTCAAGATCCCGCCGTTCCTGCTCGCCGTCTACCTGACGTGGGTCTTCCTCGCGAAGGCTCCGCCGCCCATCGACGTGTTCGCCGAGATGGAGGCGCAGGAGAAGGCCGAGAAGGAGCGCAAGGCGGCCGCCGCTGCCGCCGCCGCGCAGCGCGACGCCTGACGCACCCGAGCGGGGCCCGCGACCATGACGGTCGCGGGCCCCGCTCGTGCGTACGACGCGGACGTCAGCCGGCCGGGTCGTCCTTGCGGACCGACAGCAGGTCCTCCAGCTGCTCCTCGCGCGCCTGCGCGGCCACGAACAGCAGCTCGTCGCCCGCCTCCAGGGTCTCCTCCTGGCTCGGGGTGAGGACGCGCGTCCCGCGGATGATCGTGACCAGCGAGGTGTCCTCGGGCCAGTCCACGTCCCCGACCTGCGTGCCCGCCAGCGCCGACTCGGGCGGCAGCGTCAGCTCGACGAGGTTGGCGTCGCCGTGGCTGAAGCGGAGCAGCCGTACGAGATCGCCCACGCTCACCGCCTCCTCGACCAGCGCCGACATCAGACGCGGTGTGGAGACCGCGACGTCGACGCCCCAGGCCTCGGTGAACAGCCACTCGTTCTTCGGGTTGTTGACGCGGGCGACCACCCGCGGCACGCCGTACTCGGTCTTCGCGAGCAGCGATACGACCAGGTTGACCTTGTCGTCGCCGGTCGCCGCGATCACCACGTTGCAGCGCTGGAGCGCCGCCTCGTCGAGCGAGGTGATCTCGCACGCGTCGGCCAGCAGCCACTCGGCGAGCGGCACGCGCTCCACCGAGATGGCGGTCGGCGCCTTGTCGATGAGCAGGATCTCGTGCCCGTTCTCCAGCAGCTCGCCCGCGATGGAACGCCCCACCGCGCCGGCACCCGCAATGGCGACCCTCATGCGTGACCGCCTTCCTCGGGGCCGTGCGAGCAGGCCGCCTCGACCTTCGCGATCTCGTCCGTACGCATCATCACGTGCACGAGGTCGCCCTCCTGGAGCACGGTCTGGGAGGTCGGCAGCACCGCTTCGCCCAGCCGGGTGAGGAACGCGACGCGTACGCCGGTCTCCTCCTGGAGCCGGCTGATCTTGTGGCCGATCCAGGCGGGGGAGGTGTGCACCTCCGCGAGCTGCACCACGCCGCTCGGGTCGCGCCACAGCGGCTCGGCGCCCGACGGCAGCAGCCGGCGCATCATCTGGTCGGCGGTCCAGCGGACCGTGGCCACGGTGGGGATGCCGAGGCGCTGGTAGACCTCGGCGCGGCGCGGGTCGTAGATGCGGGCCGCGACGTTCTCGATGGCGAACATCTCGCGGGCCACCCGGGCCGCGATGATGTTGGAGTTGTCACCGCTGCTCACCGCCGCGAAAGCGCCGGCGTCCTCGATGCCCGCCTCGCGGAGGGTGTCCTGGTCGAAGCCGACCCCGGTGACCCTGCGGCCACCGAAGCCGGAACCCAGGCGGCGGAAGGCCGTGGGGTCCCGGTCGATCACGGCGACCGTGTGCCCCTGTTGTTCCAGGTTCTGCGCGAGAGCGGCTCCCACTCGCCCGCAGCCCATGATGACGACGTGCATCGTCCCGTTACCCCGCACTCCTGGTCGCCCCGCTGACCTGCACAAACACCCTGCTCACATCGTCCTTCCCGGCTCACCGGGGGAGGCGTGGGCACTCGTGCCCACTCATGCCTCGCCCCTGTCTTCGTCCACCGTAGCGGCAACGCCGAACGCGTCATCGATCACGTAGGACGTCCCGGGGGTCGTTCCGGGTTGCTCCGGGTCGCTCCGGAGTGATCCGGGTCGCCCGGGAGTGTGGGGAAGACAGGGAGACGGACGCACCAGCGGGAGATTCGGTGGCGGTGGGGGGTGGTGGGT
>NZ_VBVX01000412.1 GCF_005981925.1 Streptomyces albidochromogenes | reverse complement strand
GCGCTGGTCTCGTGGGCTCGGAGATGTGTATAGAGACAGGGCCCGCCCCGCGCTGGTTCCTCCCGGTCCGCCGGGGCCCGGGCGGCGGCCGTGATCGCCGGAGGGGCCGGCCCTGCCGCGTCGCGGCAATCACCGGCCCCTCCCGCGCCCGGAATTCTCACCCGGTACGGATCACAGGCCGTACCGCTCCCGCGCCTCCTTGACCGCCGAGGCCGGCACCTCGCCGCGGCGGGTGAGCTGCGCGAGCGCGGCCACCACGATCGACTGGGCGTCGACGCCGAAGTGGCGGCGGGCCGCCTCGCGGGTGTCCGAGAGCCCGAAACCGTCCGTACCGAGCGAGGAGTAGTCCTGCTCGACCCACTGGCTGATCTGGTCGGGGACCTGGCGCATCCAGTCGCTCACCGCGAGGACCGGGCCGGGGGCGCCCTCCAGCGCCTGCGTGACGTACGGCGTGCGCACCTCGCCGCGCAGCAGCGCCTCGTCGCACTCCAGCGCCTCCCGGCGCAGCTCGCCCCACGAGGTGGCGGACCACACGTCGGCCGCGACGCCCCAGTCGGCGGCGAGGAGTTCCTGCGCCTCCAGGGCCCAGTGGATCGCCGTACCCGAGCCGAGGAGCTGGACGCGCGGGGTCTCCGCGGTGGCGTTCGCCGCCTCCTTGAAGCGGTAGAGGCCCTTGAGGATGCCCTCCTCGACGCCTTCCGGCATCGCGGGCTGCGGCTTCGGCTCGTTGTAGACCGTCAGGTAGTAGAAGACGTTCTCGGCCTCGGGGCCGTACATCCGGCGCAGGCCGTCCTTGACGATGACGGCGATCTCGTACGCGAACGCCGGGTCGTAGTTGAGCGACGCCGGGTTCGTGGACGCGATCAGGTGCGAGTGGCCGTCCGCGTGCTGGAGGCCCTCGCCCGTCAGGGTCGTACGGCCGGCGGTCGCGCCGACGATGAAACCCTTGCCGAGCTGGTCGGCGAGCTGCCACATCTGGTCGGCGGTGCGCTGCCAGCCGAACATCGAGTAGAAGATGTAGAACGGGATCATCGGCTCGCCGTGCGTCGCGTACGACGTGGCGGCGGCGATGAAGTCGGCCATCGCGCCGGCCTCGGTGATGCCCTCGTTGAGGATCTGGCCGTTCTTGGCTTCCTTGTAGTACATGAGCTGGTCGCGGTCGACCGGCTCGTACGTCTGGCCCAGCGGCGAGTAGATGCCGGCCGACGGGAACAGCGACTCCATGCCGAACGTGCGCGCCTCGTCGGGGACGATCGGCACCCAGCGCTTGCCGGTCTCCTTGTCCCGCATCAGCTCCTTGGCCAGCCGGACGAAGGCCATGGTGGTGGCCATCTCCTGCTTGCCCGAGCCCTTGAGGAGGGCGCTGAAGGACCGGTCGGCGGGCTCGGGCAGGGCCACCGGGTGCACCCGGCGGGCCGGGGCGGGGCCGCCGAGGGCGGCGCGGCGCTCCTGGAGGTAGCGCACCTCGGGGGAGTCGGCGCCGGGGTGCCCGTACGGCACGAGGTCCTCGTCCAGCTTCGCGTCCGGGATCGGCAGCTCCAGCAGGTCCCGCATCGCGCGGAACTCCTTGCCGGAGAGCTTCTTCATCTGGTGGTTGGCGTTCTTCGACTCGAAGCCGGGGCCGAGCGTGTACCCCTTCACGGTCTGCGCCAGGATGACCGTCGGCGCGCCCTTGAACTCCACGGCCGCCTTGTACGCCGCGTACACCTTGCGGGCCTCGTGGCCGCCGCGCGAGGTGTGGAAGCATTCGGCGATCTTGGCGTCGGTGAGCAGCCTGCCCAGCTCGGCCAGCGCCGGCTCGGCGCCGAAGAAGTGCTCGCGGATGTACGCCACGTCGCGGGTCGCGTACGTCTGGAACTGCGCGTCCGGCACCGCGCGCAGCCGGCGTACCAGCGCGCCCTGCGTGTCCAGCTGGAACAGCTCGTCCCAGGCGGAGCCCCACAGTGTCTTGACGACGTTCCAGCCGGCGCCCCGGAACTGAGCCTCCAGCTCCTGCACGACCCGGAAGTTGGCGCGGACCGGGCCGTCGAGGCGCTGGAGGTTGCAGTTGATGACGAAGGTCAGGTTGTCGAGCTGCTCGCGGGCCGCGAGGGTGATCGCGGTGGTCGACTCGGGCTCGTCCATCTCGCCGTCGCCGAGGAACGCCCAGACGTGCGAGTTCGAGGTGTCCTTGATGTCGCGGTTGTGCAGGTAGCGATTGAAACGCGCCTGGTAGATCGCGGACAGCGGGCCGAGGCCCATGGACACGGTCGGGAACTCCCAGAGCCAGGGCAGCCGGCGCGGGTGCGGGTACGACGGCAGGCCGTCGCCGCCGGACTCCTGGCGGAAGCGGTCCAGCTGGTCCTCGCTGAGGCGGCCGTCGAGGAAGGCGCGGGCGTAGATGCCGGGGGAGGCGTGGCCCTGGATGTAGAGCTGGTCGCCCGAGCCGTCGCCCTCCTTGCCGCGGAAGAAGTGGTTGAAGCCGGTCTCGTACAGCCAGGCGGCCGAGGCGAAGGTGGCGATGTGGCCGCCGACGCCGAAGCGGGAGCCGCGGGTGACCATGGCGGCCGCGTTCCAGCGGTTCCAGGCGGTGATCCGGGCTTCCATCGCCTCGTCGCCGTCGAAGGCGGGCTCGGCGGCGGTCGGGATGGTGTTGACGTAGTCCGTCTCCAGCAGCTTCGGCAGCGCGATGCCGGCGCCTTCGGCGTGCTGGAGCGTGCGGCGCATCAGGTAGGCGGCCCGCTGGGGGCCGGCGGCCTTGGTGACGGCGTCGAGGGAGGCCGCCCATTCGGCGGTCTCCTCGGTGTCACGGTCCGGGAGCTGGTCGAGCTCGCTCGGAGAGATGCCTACGGGGTCGGTCATGATGGCCGCCTTCCGGACAGGAGGGGGGTGGAGAAAAGGGGGGCCTTGTCTGGCAGGACAGGGCGGTGGGTCGGTGGACCCGCCGTCGACTGTAAGTCCCTGATCGATGATCGATCAAAGCTTGGGGCCGAAAAACTTCTCCGTACAACGAAATTGGCATTCCGTGCCGCGAAAGAGGGCACGCGGTGCCGTGGCGTTTGCGGCATTTCGGGCGTCGGTGGGATGGTGCGGCGCGCGTGCGGGGCCCTTACGCGCGCGGGGCGCAGCCCAGGACGTGTTCCTTGACCAGGGTGCCGATCGCGGGGTCGCGGCGCCGGAACGCCTGCACCAGGGCGTCGTGCTCCTCGGCGTACGACTTCTGGACCGTGCCGAGCCAGCGGATGGACAGGGCGGTGAAGACCTCGATGCCCAGGCCCTCCCAGGTGTGCAGCAGGACGCTGTTGTGCGCCGCCCGCACCAGCTCCCGGTGGAAGCCGACGGTGTGGCGCACCTGCGCCGTCCCGTCCGCCGTGCGGTCCGCCTCGTACAGCGCCGCCACGTGCGGCTCCAGCGCCGAGCAGTCCTCCGCCAGGGCGGACGCCGCGAGCTCGGCCGCGATCTGCTCCAGGCCGGCCCGTACCGGATAACTCTCCTCCAGGTCGGCCGCCGTCAGATTCCGCACCCGTACGCCCTTGTTCGGCGCCGACTCGATCAGGCGCAGGGACTCCAGCTCGCGCAGGGCCTCCCGTACGGGCGTCTGGCTGACCTCCAGCTCGGTCGCGATCCGGCGCTCCACGATCCGCTCACCCGGCTTCCAGCGCCCGCTGACGATCCCCTCCACGATGTGCTCGCGGATCTGCTCGCGCAGCGAGTGGACGACGGGCGGGGTCATGAAGCGCTCCTTCAAGCCGTGTGCGGTCTCTAGACCATACGGCGGCGCCCCCGTCCGGATGACTCCGGACGGGGGCGCACACGCTGGTGAGACGAGCGTTACAGGCCGAGCTCGACCTCGAACTCGCCGGCCTCCAGGATCGCCTTGACGGCCGTCAGGTAACGGGCCGCGTCGGCGCCGTCCACCAGGCGGTGGTCGTAGGAGAGAGCCAGGTAGGTCATGTCGCGGATCGCGATGGTCTCGCCGAGGTCCGGGTGGTTGATGACCACCGGGCGCTTGACGGTGGCGCCGATGCCCAGGATGGCGACCTGGTTCGGCGGCACGATGACCGTGTCGAACAGCGCACCGCGCGAACCGGTGTTGCTGATCGTGAAGGTCGCGCCGGACATCTCGTCCGGGCTGATCTTGCCGGAGCGGGCCTTGCCGGCCAGCTCGGCGGTCTTCTTGGAGATGCCGGCGAGGTTGAGGTCGCCCGCACCCTTGATGACCGGGGTCATCAGACCCTTCTCGGCGTCCACCGCGATACCGATGTTCTCGGTGTCGAAGTAGGTGATCGTGCCCTCGTCCTCGTTGATCCGGGCGTTGACGACCGGGTAGGCCTTCAGCGCCTGGGCCGCCGCCTTGACGAAGAACGGCATCGGGGACAGCTTGACGCCCTCGCGGGCGGCGAACGCGTCCTTCGCCTTGTTGCGCAGCTTCATCAGCTTGGTGATGTCGACCTCGACGACCGAGGTCAGCTGGGCCTGCGTGTGCAGGGCCTTCATCATGTTGTCGCCGATGACCTTGCGCATGCGCGTCATCTTGACTGTCTGACCGCGCAGCGGGGACACCTCGAGGGACGGAGCCTTCGAAGCGGCCGCGGCCGCAGGGGCGGCGGCCGGAGCCGGGGCAGCGGCGGCGGCCTTGGCGGCCTCCGCAGCGGCCACGACGTCCTGCTTGCGGATGCGGCCACCGACGCCGGTGCCCTTGACCGAGCCCAGGTCGACGCTGTTCTCGGCGGCGAGCTTGCGGACCAGCGGCGTCACGTACGCACCGTCCGCGTCGCCCGCGGAGGGGGCGGCGGGAGCGGCCGGAGCGGCGGCGGCCGGAGCCGGAGCCGCGGGAGCCGGCGCGGCGGCGGGAGCCGGCTGGGCCGGAGCCGGAGCCTGGACGGCGGCCTCGGCCGGAGCCGGGGACGGAGCCGGAGCGGCGGGGGCCGGCTCCGGCTC
>NZ_VBVX01000411.1 GCF_005981925.1 Streptomyces albidochromogenes | reverse complement strand
CTTCACCCCCAGCCGGTCCACCCCGGGCCGGACCCCCGCGAACCGATCCATCCCGTGGACGAATCCCGCCCGATCGGCAGAATCCTGCTGTTCGGCATCCAGCACGTACTCGTCATGGCCGCGACCCCCATCTCGGCGATCTTCCTGATGAGCGCGACCCTGCGGCTCGACGCCGGCCTGACCGTCGACCTGCTCTCGGCGGCCTTCCTGCTCTCCGGCGTCGGAAGCCTGATCCAGTCGCTCGGGCCGTGGAAGTTCGGTCCCAGGCTGCCGTTCGTCATGCTGCCCGGCGGCGCCCCGCTGATCCTCTTCCTGGCGATCGCCGAACAGCACGGCCTGCCCACCGCGAGCGGCGCGGTGATCATCACCGCCGCCTTCTACTTCGTCGTACTGCCCGTCTTCTCCCGGCTGCTCAGGTTCTTCCCCGCCCTCGTCATCGGCACGATGATCGTCATCGTCGGTGTGAACCTGGTGAAGGTCGGCGCGCTGCTCGTCACCGGCCGCCCCGGACAGCCCGGTTTCGCCGACACCACCAACCTCCTCCTGGGGCTGGCGACCATCGGCTTCACCGTCGCCTTCTACTGGCTGTTCACCGGAGTGCTGCGGCAGCTCGCCGTCATGCTGGGCCTGATCGCGGGCACGGCCCTGGCCTTCGCGCTCGGCTCCGTCGACGCCGGCCGGGCGGCCGAGGGCGGCCTGCTGAGCGTGCCGCAGTTCCTGCCCTTCGGCTCACCCGAGTTCAACCTGCTCGCCGCCCTGCCGCTGATGCTCTACAGCCTCGCCTCCATGGCGGAGGCCACCGGCCAGACCGTGATCAACGCGGAGGCCGTCGGCAAGGACATCGACAAGCGCGCGGACGTGCCCAAGACCATCCGCGGCGACGCGCTCACCTCGCTCTTCGGCGGCTTCTTCGGCCTGCCGCTGATGGTGACCAGCGGCGAGAACATCGGCATCGTCCGCGTCACGGGCGTACGCAGCCGGTACGTCACCGCGGCCGCCGGCGTCGTACTCATCGCCATCGGCTTCCTGGCCCCCGTCACCCGCGCCATCAGCGTCGTCCCGTCGGCCGTCGTCGGGGGCACCGCCATGGTCGTCTTCGCCGTCATCACGGTGCTCGGCATCCAGATGCTGGGGCGCGCCGACGTGGACCAGCACACCAACACCTTCATCTGCGCCGTCGCGATCGCCCTCGGGCTGCTGCCGATCCTCATCCCCGGCGTCTACGGCGGCTTCGCGCCCGGCCTGCGGATCCTGCTCGAAAGCGGCGTCGCCGTCGGGGCGTTCGTCGCCGCCGTACTGAACATCCTCTTCCACCACGTGCGCCCGCGCCTCACGCGCCAACCGGCCCCGGCGGACGCCGGCGCACCCGCCCCCACCCCGCACTCCTGACCCGTCCCAGCGGAAAGAGCCCGATGACCCACCCGTCCGACCTGCCCGACCTGCCCGGCCTCCCGGGCCCGCCCCTCGACCGCCTGCGCGCCGACGGCGACGCACTGCTCCTCGCCCCCGACATGGTGCTGACCCCCGACGGACCGATGGACCACTACGCGGCCGTCGTCAGCGGCGGCACGTTCCTCGCCGTCGGACCGGCCGAGCGACTGGAGCGCGCCCACCCGCACCTGACGCCCGTACGGCTGCGCGGACAGATCCTGATGCCCGGCTTCGTCGACGCCCACCACCACCTCACCCAGACCTTCGGAGCCGCCCTGGCCTTCGGCGAGCCCTCCGAGATCTTCCGCCGGGTGTGGGTGCCCCTGGAGGGCGCCCTCGACGAGGAGGCGGTGTACGTCGCGGCGAAGCTCGCCGCGCTCGAGTCGCTGCGCGGCGGGTTCACCACCGTCGCCGAAGCGGGCACCCGGGCCGCCGTGGACGTGGAAGTGGTGGCCGCGGCGGCCCGGGACGCGGGAATCCGGTGCGTACTCGGCCTCGTGTGCAACGACGCCGACAGCGCCACCGACACCGCGACGAGCCTGGCCCGCGCCGAGAAGCATCTCGTCCGCTACTGCGCCGAGGAGTTGATCCACCCGTCCCTCGCCGTCTCCGTCCCGGAGGCGGCGACGGCCCGCACCCTGCGCGACACCGCCCGGCTGGCCGCCTCGGCGGGAGCCGTCGTACAGATCCACGTCAACGAGCACCTCGCCGCCGTGGAACGCTCCCTCGTCGCACACGGTCTGCGCCCCCTGGAGTACCTCCACGAAGTGGGCGCGCTGGGGCCGCAGTTGCTGGCCGCGCACGCCACCCTGCTCACCCCGCGCGAACTGACCCTGCTCGCCGACTCCGGCGCCGCCGTGAGCTACAACCCCGTCGCCAGCGCCTGGAAGGGCAACGCGGTGGCCCCGGCCACCACCATGGCCGAGCGCGGCATCCGGTTCGGTCTCGGCACCGACGGCACACGGGGCGACGCCTTCCGGCTGGCCGAGGCCGCCGAGTTCGCGCAGCGGCTCGCGTACGGGCTGGCCACCGGGGACTCCTCCTGCGGCGCCGGCTGGACCTGGCTGGAGCACGCGGCCCGGGGCGGCGCCGACGCCGTCGGGCTCGGCGCCCGTACCGGCCGGATAGCCGGCGGAGCCGCCGCGGACTTCCTGCTCGTCGATGTGAGCGGCCCCGAGATGCGGTTGTCGTGGGACCTGCCGTGGGAGCTGGTACGACGCGGCAACCGCGACCAGATCACCGCCGTCTTCGTCGCGGGCCGGCTGCGGCTGTGGCGCGGCTGGCCGGTGGACTGGGACGGTCCGGCGCTGGTGCGGCGGGCCGCCGAGCTCAGCCGTGAGGTGCTGCCGCGCGCTCCCGTGACGCGCGTGCATCCCACGTCCACGGCCGCGCGCCGCGCCCGGGCCCAGGGGAGCGCGGCGCGGTGAGCACGGAGACGATGGCGGTCCTCGCGGTGACGGTGGCCGTCGCGGCGTTCGTCCAGGGCTCCAGCGGTCTGGGCTTCGCGCTGATCGTCGCGCCGGTCGCCGGGCTCCTCGATCCGGGACTGGTCCCCGTCTTCGTGCTCGCGTCGATGATCCCGCTCAATCTGTACGTCGCCTGGCGCGAGCGGGACTCCCTCGACCTGCGCGGCGCGGGCTGGATCACCGCGGCGCGGCTGGCCGCCACCCCCGGCGGGCTCATGCTGCTGTGGGTCATCCCGGACCGCAGCCTCGGTCTGTTCGTCGGGGCGGCGACCGTCCTGGCGGCGGTGGTGAGCCTCGCCGCCCCGGCGTTCACGCCCGGGCGCGGGGCCTACGTCGCCGCCGGGGCCGTCACCGGACTGACCGAGACCGCGACCGGGGTCGGCGGGCCGCCGCTGGCGCTGGTCTACCAGCACCGCCCGCCCGCCGAGCTGCGCTCCACGGTGGCGGTGTGCTTCCTCGTCGGCGAAGTCGCCTCGCTGGCGCTGCTGTTCGCCACCGGGCAGGGCAGCCCGGCCCAACTGGGCCCGGTGGCGCTGCTGCTGCCCGCGCTCGCGGCGGGTGCCTGGCTGAGCCGTCTGGTGCACCACCGCCTCGACGCCCGCAGGACGCGTCTGTTCGTGCTGGCCTTCGCCCTTGTCTCCGGGGCGGTGCTCATGCTGGCGCCGTGACGCGCAGCGACGAGGCGCGCGGCACGACCCGGGGCTCGGGCACCTCGGCGACCGCCCCGCCGGCCGGACCCCCGGCGCCCGGCGCGCCGCCGAGGCGGCCGAGCAGCAGCTCCACCGCCTCGGCGGCGGCCCGGTCGAGGTGCAGGTCGACGGCGGTCAACGGGGGATCGCAGGTCCGGGCCCGCAGACCGTCGTACCGCGTGACGACCATGACGTCGTCGGGGATCCCGCGGCCGCTGTCCCGGATCGCCCGTACGGCTCCCACGGCGAACGCGTCCACGAGCGCGCAGACCGCGTCGGTCCGCGGATGCTCGGTCAGCAGGGCGGCGCAGCGGTCGTACCCGGCCTGCTCGCCGCCCTCCTCCGGGGCCGTCACCACGACAGGTGCCCAGCCCCGCTCGGCGGCGACGCGCTCGTAGGCGGCCCGGGCGTCGACCGCCGAGTGGCGGGCGCCGGCGCCGATGATCAACGCGGGCCGGTGCGCTCCCTGCTCCCGCAGGTGGGCCAGGAGCAGCTCGACGACGAGGCCGCCGCGCAGATCGACGTACGGGGCGTCGTCGCCCGGCGACATGGGCCGGCCGAGCGCGACGTACGGCAGATGGCGCTCGCGCAACTGCGCCACGGCTCTGTCGTCCTCGTCCGGCTCCACGACGATGGCGCCGTCGATGTCCAGCGAGTACAGCGCCGACCCCGACTGCACGGGCGGCACGAGAACGAGCGCGTAGTCGTGGACCAGCGCCCGCTCGGCGGCGGCCGCGGCGACCTCCATGTAGAAGCCGAGCCGGGACGGCCCGCCGGCCACCGCGAAGGGCATCGACGAGGCGAGCGCGATGGCCTTCGCCTGCCCCCTGCGCAGGCGCTGGGCCCGCAGGTTCGGGCGGTATCCCAGCTCGGCGGCGACCTTCTTGATGCGTTCGCGGGTCCGGGGATCGACCTTGCCGAGGCCGTTGAGCGCGTGCGAGACGGTCGTCCGCGACACCCCGGCGGCCGCTGCGACATCGGCGATCGTCGGTGGTCGTGCACCGGGACCGGAAGTGGGCATCTGCGCTGACGCTCCTCGCTGCTGCTGCGGACGAGTGACACGGGACAGCCACATCTTCCCCGACCGGCCCCCCTTCGCACACGCGTACGCGACATCACCGGTTGCTCCATTGGGCGCAAACGGGGTCCCGGGCGGCGTGGGCTGCCGCGCGGACGAACCGTCGCCGGGTCACGATGCCGAGCGGTGGACAAGGTTCCGCTTTCTGGTCGGGACCCGGCGGTGAAGAGGAGACCTCGTGACGGCTGCACCGGGTGTTGCCATCCCGCGCGAACCGGTACCGGGCGGAGGCGGCCCGGGGCGGGGGAGCGGAAGGG
>NZ_VBVX01000410.1 GCF_005981925.1 Streptomyces albidochromogenes | reverse complement strand
GCCCTCGGCCGTGCCCCGCACCCCGCCCGACGTCGTGATCGACCTGAACTGGCCGCTGCCCGCCGCGAGTACGTACCAGTTCCCGCCCCGCGACTTCCACAGCACGCCCGCGAGCACCCGGGGATCACGCACGCCGCACGTCGGAGAGTGCTCGGCGCGCGCCGCGATCGCGCCCGGCGCCCCGCGCTTCGCGGACGGCGCCTGGAACTGGGCCAGCACCCTGCTGCCCGTGCCCCGCCACGTCTCCGCGCGGGTGCAGAGCCAGGCGGCGGTGCCGTTGCCCTCGGGCAGCGGCTGCTGGGCGAACGCCCACGAGTTCACGCTGCGCACGCCGTGCGAGCGCACCGCCGGGAGCAGGCACGCCGTACGGGCCCAGCGCGCCCGCTCCTCCGGGCCGCTCACATCACGCGGCGCCGACGGCGGCCCCGACGTCAGCCGGGCGGGGGCCAGCTCCCCCAGGTCGGTCATCAGCCGGGGACCCGCGTCGTCGCGCAGTTCGAGGGCGTCCCAGGACCGGCAGTCGCGCGCCTGCGCGGGGCTGGTGAGCGGGGCCGTCACCCCGTGCGCCGTCCGCTTCAGCGGCGTGGGCACCGCGGCCGGATCGAGCAGGTCCCGTACCGACGCCGCCCGCACCCAGGGCGCGGTCAGGTACCGGACGTTGCCGTCGGTGCGGCCCACCACCAGCGCGTTCGCCGCCGCCGCGTCCGCGCCGTCCACGCGCGCGAAGTCGAGCGCCGCGCCCGCCGTGCCGTCGCGCGGCTCGGCGTACCGCACGACGCGCAGGCCGTCGTACAGCAGCACCACCCTCGCCTGGTCGACGTCGCCCGCGAAGAGCAGCTGCGGCGGGCCCATCGGCGGGCCGACCGGGGTGGCGGGCGTCGCGGAGGCCTGCACCGAGGGGCCCGGCCGGGCCCAGACGGCGAGGGCGCGGCGCAGCAGGGCGTTGTCGCGGGTGAGGCCGCCGCGGGCCGGCCAGACGGAGAAGTCGGTACGGGAGGACCGCTTCCACACGGCCGCGGCGACCCGGACCGTCTCCGTCGGGTCCAGGGCCCGCTCGGCGGCCGGGTTGCGGGCGTACGCCGGACCGGCCGCGCCGTCGGGGCCCCACCCCTCGCCCGGCAGCCCGAGCAGCGCCCCGCAGACCACCACGGCGGCCGTCGCGGCGAGCGCGGCCTTCGCGTGCTGTCTGCGCCGCATCAGGTCGGTCGGCCTGGCCTGCAACGAGCACGGGTCGAACTCGGCGGACCCCAGCAGCGCCGCCACGCTCGCCCCGCCCGGCGCCTCGACCGTGTCCGCCTCGGCGAGCGCCGCGTGCGGGTCGGCGGCCCCGGCGGCGGCCAGCGTCCGCGCCACCTCCGCGTCCTGCATACGCTCCAGACCCCGCAGCACGTACGCCGCCCGGCCGGGGCCGCTGAGCGCCGAGAGCCGCTGGTCCAGGGCGAGTTCGTCGGCCCCGCCGGAGCGGGGGAACAACCGCAGCCCCCACACGTGCGGCAGCAGCGGCGGCAGCTGCGCCCGCTTGGGCCAGGCCCTGCGGCGCAGCGGAAGCCCGGCCTCCAGGGCTTGGCGCAGCACCCGCTGCCGTACGTACGCGTAACCGGGATCGGCCGCCGCGCCGCCCCCGGACCGCCGCGGCAGGGGCAGGCCCGCGCCGGCGGCCGGGGTGCGGCCGCGCGGCAGCGAGCGCTGCGCGAGCGCGTGGGCGGTCAGCACGCGGCGGTTGCGGCCGAGACGCGGCGGCAGCACGAGGTACGCCAGGCGCACGAGCCGCGGATAGTGCTCGACGAGCGCGGCCTCGGCCTGCTCGACGTCGACGGGGACGGGGACAGGGCGGTTGGTGACAGCATCCTGTGGGCGCACGTTCAACAGAACGAGCGAATCGTCCGATGGTCACCTCGCGGGCACGCCGTGCGAGCACGGGCCGTGCGGGTCCGGCAGTGGTGCCGCGACCTGGCACCGTCCGCCCCTCCGGCGTCACGGGCACCCCTCAGGACGTGCCCCACCCGCTGAACTCGACCGTCCCGCGCGCCCCGCTGCCCCCGTGCGCCGCGCTCATGAACATCCCGGCGTCCTGGGCGCCACCCGCCGCGCCCCGCACCGCGACCCCGGCCACCGTCCGCCACGTCACCCCGTCGTCCACCGAGTACGCGCCCGTGTACCGGTCACCGGCCCGCGAGAGCCGCAACACCACCGGCGCCGTGACGCCGGTGACGCGCCGGTAGGCGTCCAGCGTGCCGTCGCCGTCCGAGTCGTACGACAGCACCACACCGTTCGCCGGGGTCACCGCGAGGTTGAGGAAGCCGGGGGCGCCCGGTGTGCCGAGGCGGTCGCGGACCACGAGGCCGGCCCGCGCCCACGCACCCGTCGCCTCCTGCGTGTCCACCCGCACCACGACACCGCCCCCGTCCCGCAGTGCCCCCTGCCGGTAGAGGGTCCCGAACTGCGCGGTGGCCTTCCACAGGTCGTCGCCGCCGCCGTTGATCCCGTACCGGTCCTCCACCTGCCCGAAGACGGCGCCGTTGTTCGTGTACGTCCGCCAGCCCGCGCCCAGCGGCCCGGCGACGTACAGGCTGCCCTGCTGGACCGAGGTCACCCGGGGCTCGCCCTCGGGGCCGTACGACGTGCTCAGCTCGTACGGCAGCGGCGTGAGCGGAGCGGTCGGCGGCCCGGCGGGGGCCGTCGCACGCCACGATGCCGTCCCCGAGCCCGCCGCCGGCACGGATGCCAGTGACTCCGGTCCCTCCGGCCGTGCCTCGACGCCCGTGAGCGCGAAGTCCACGCGGCCGGTCGCCCGCAGACCGTTCATGTTGCGGAAGGCGGCGGTGAGCAGCGCGGAGCCGCCGGGCGGCAGGGCGGCCGGGGCGGCGGTGACCGCGACGGCGCCCTGGTGGGGCGCGCGGGCCAGCACGTCGTGGACGCGCCGGGCCGTGCGGTACGCGTCGTTCGGCGGGCGCAGCGGATACGCCGTGCGCCCGCGCGTCCACGCCTCCTCGACGGCGTACCAGTCGAAGGTCTTCGGCGCGCGGTCCGCCACCAGCGCGTCCTCCAGCTCCTCCAGGTACGCCTGCCACTGCGGCAGGTGGAAGTCGCCGATGAGGCCCTGCCAGTCGCGGTTGGCGTAGTTGGCGAGGCGCCCGCCGTCGGCCGCCGAGCGGTCGGCCCAGGTGGTGATCAGGACCCGCGCCGTCCGTTCCAGCCGCTGCGACTCCTCCGGCGAGGACCCCATGCGCTTCGCGTCCTCCAGCCACGGCCCGAGCAGGAACGCCCGGTGCGACCCCGCCATGTCCTCGCTCAGCCGCATCAGCCTGAGCCACAGCGCGGCGAGTGCGCGGAAGGCGGTCAGGTCGCGGCGGTGGTACGCCGACCTGAGCTGCGGCAGCAGTTGCCAGGAGCGGTGGGCGAGGGCCTGACGGCCGAGGTCGGTGAGGTCGTGGCGGTACGCGTCCGAGCGGCGCAGTGGCTCGCGTACGCCGAGCAGCGCGCCGAACGCCTTGTCGAACTCCGCCGGGTCGAAGGCGGGCCGGTGCGCCGAGTACGCCGTACCCGAGGACGTGCTCAGGCTCGGGCGAGAGGCGAAGAGCGAGTCGTGCGGGCGGCCGTCGCGGCTGGTGGTGCGGTACGCCGTCTCGCGCAGCACGGCGAACGCGGCGCGGGCCCCCGCGTCGCGCCCCCCGTAGCGCAGGTCGGCGTACCCCTCGAACCACCGCGTCCGGTCGACCGCCTCCCGGCGCCACGCCAGTTCCGAGAACAGCTCCAGCGCCGCCGGGTCCCGCTCGGCGGCCTCCGGCATGTAGGCGGTGCCGACGAGGGCGGACCCCGGGCGGTCGCGCCAGGCGGTGAAGCGCTCGGTCCACACGTGCGTCTTGGCGCCGATCGTCGTACGGCCGCCGAAGTTGTGGATGGTGCCGAAGGCGTACGGGGCGCCGCCCCAGTCCTTCTCGCGGTCGGTGACGGCGTCGTGGTCGGACAGGCCGTCCACGACGAGCAGGTGCTTCTTGTCGAGCGCGTCGAGCAGTTCGCGGCGCGGGTTCGCCTGCCAGCCGAGGATCACCCAGGTGGCGCCCGGGCGCGAGGCGCGCAGGGCGGTCTCGACGGCGCGGGCGGCCTCGGCCACGGGCACGTCACCCGCCGAGCCGCCCTCGTGCAGGAGGTCCATCTTGAAGTGCCCGACGGGGCCGAAGAGTTCGTTCTGGTGCCGGTAGAAGGAGGCCGCCACCTCGCGGAACGAGGCGGTGCGCGGGTCGAGCCAGTCGGGGCGGCGCAGGCCCAGCCAGGTGCCCTGCGGGACGGTGCGGGCGCCGGGGTTGCGGGCGGCGAAACCGTCGGGGACGGTGCCGAAGTATCCGGGGAGGACGGGCGCCATGCCGAGCTCGCGCATGCGGTCGGCGACGCGCCGGCCCAGACCGGCGCGCTTCGCGATGAGCTCGGGGGAGAGCGGGCCGCCGTACGCGCTCATGTTCTGCAGCAGCCACCAGGGCTGGTGGGAGGGCGCGGGCAGCCAGGTGCGGGCCTCGGTGTCGGAGTAGCCGAAGTCCTTGAGGAGACGGTGGTAAACGGCCTCCTGACCGGCCGTCACCAGCACCTCGTTGCAGCCGTGCAGGGCGAGTACGTCGATCATCCGCTCCCAGCGCGGCCAGTCGGCGTACGGCGCGGTGTAACCGTCATGGGTGTCGTTGAACGCGAAGCGGTGCGGCACGGTGGCCGAGCGCTCCAGCGGGGCGCGGGGCGCGGGCAGCCGCCGGGGGAGGTCGAGCTGGGTGCCGGACCAGGAGATGTGCGCCCCGCACACGTACTTGAGGTACCAGTGGACGCCGGTGAGCGCGGCGGCGGGGCTGGTGCCCGCGACCTCGACGCGGCCGGTGACGCCGTCGACGCGGAAGCGGTCGCCGTCGCCGCCGGTGAGCGCGGTGAGGTGGAACTG
>NZ_VBVX01000409.1 GCF_005981925.1 Streptomyces albidochromogenes | reverse complement strand
GTCCCGCTTCGGCTCCCGCCCCGCGCCCGCCGGCCCGGCGAACGCCTGGGCGATGTCCAGCCACCGGTCGGCGTCGGCGCCCTCGGCCCGTACCGCCACGTCGTCGCGGTGGGCCCGCTGGGTCACCAGCAGGCAGAAGTCGAGCGCCGGCCCGGTCACCCGCTGCCGGGCGTCCTCGGGACCGTACGTCCACAGCCCG
Source organism: Streptomyces albidochromogenes (assembly GCF_005981925.1). Lineage (GTDB taxonomy): Bacteria > Actinomycetota > Actinomycetes > Streptomycetales > Streptomycetaceae > Streptomyces > Streptomyces albidochromogenes. The sequence goes on along the minus strand of NZ_VBVX01000409.1, from coordinate 4,727 downwards.
GACCCGTCCGGCGCGGTCAGCTCGACCCGGAACTCCTCGCCGGGCGGCGTGAGACCCCGCACCGCGAAGGCGTACCCGCGCGCCCGCACACCGATCCGGGCCACATGCCGCAACCGCGCCGTCGGCTTCCTGCGTACCCCCACCGCGTCCGCCACGTCCTGGCCGTGGGCCCAGGTCTCCATGAGCCGCCCGGTCGCCATCGAGGCGGCGCTCATCGGCGGCCCGTACCAGGGGAACCGCACCCCGTCCGGCGCCGCCCGCAGGGCCCGCTGGAGCTGCTCGCGCCCGTCCCTCCACCACGCCAGCAGTTCGTCGACGGGCAGTTCGGCCCCCGCCTCGGCGCCGTCGTCGACGAACCGCTCGGGCGCGGCCAGTGCCTCACGCGCCTCCGCGGCGAAGCCCTCGGGGTCGGTGACGGACAGCAGCGCCGCCGTGTCCGTCCAGGCGAGATGCGCGATCTGGTGGGCGACGGTCCAGCGCGGCGCGGGCGTGGCGAGCGACCACTGTTTCTCGCTCAGGCCGCCGACCAGCTGGTCGAGTTCGTCCCCTTCGGCACGGAGATCGTCGAGCACGGCTGCCGGATCGGACACGGTGCGCTCCCCTCGGGGTAGGGCGGTGTGTCGGGAGCATGGCAGCCCGTCAGGAAACAAGCAAGCGTGCTTGCATTATTTTCTCGCCGTACCCCGAGCACCGGGCCAGGCCCGTCCCCCGGCGCGCTAGGACCGTGTGCGGCGCCGTCGGCGCGCCTGGCTCCGTACCGCTCCCATGCTCGCGCCGATGACCAGCGCGATCGCCAGGGCGTCGGTCGTCGACAGCGCCTGGTGCAGCACCAGGAAACCGGCGACCGCCGCGATGGCAGGCTCCAGGCTCATCAGTACGGCGAAGGTCGCGGCCGGCAGCCGGCGCAGCGCCAGCAGTTCCAGCGTGTACGGCAGCACGGAGGACATCAGCGCGACCGCCACGCCCAGCGCCAGCGTGCGCGGCTCCAGCAGCGCGCCGCCCGCTCCCACGGCTCCGAACGGCAGGCTGAGCAGCGCGGCGACCGCCATCGCGAGCGCCAGGCCGTCCGCCTGCGGGAACCTGCGCCCCGTCCGGGCGCTGAAGAGGATGTACGCCGCCCAGCAGCCGCCCGCGGCGAGCGCGTACGCCGCGCCGACCGGGTCCAGCCGGTCGAAGCCGCCGCCACTGAGCAGCGCGACGCCGCCGAGCGCGAGCGCGGCCCACACGACGCTCATGGCGCGGCGGGAGGCGATCACGGAGAGCGCGAGCGGGCCGAGCACCTCAAGGGTCACCGCGACGCCCAGCGGGATGCGGTCCAGCGACTGGTAGAAGAGACCGTTCATGCCGGCCATGGCGAGCCCGAAGGCGACGACGGTCCACCAGTCGGCGGGCTTGTACCCGCGTACCTTCGGGCGGCACACGGCCAGCAGGATCACGGCGGCAGCGGCGAGCCGCAGGGCCACCACACCGGCCGCTCCCGCGCTCGGCATGATCGTCACGGCCACGGCGGACCCGAACTGCACCGACAGCCCGCCGGCCACCACCATCGCCACGGGCCCGAGCCGCGCTCCGAGCCGCCCGCCGCCGGGCGCCGCGCCGCCCCCGGCGGATACGGCTTCGGAGGGCGCGGGGGCGGTGGCGGGCGCTGCGGAGGTGGGCTGGTCCATACGTTCCACGGTAAGCGGAACAGCACCGTCTACCGTTCACACCCCTGTACGACCGTCGTCGTACTACGCAATCTCGCGATCGATCCCGAGATCAACGAAAGCCCGGCCGTCCACCCGAAGAAGGCACCCTCGCCCAGGACGCCGCGACCGGACCCTGCGCCCCTCCGATCAGCGGCGCGGGTCCCGTCGCTCCGGCAGGCCGTCCGCCAGCACCTGCGCCAGGTGCCGCGCCCCGCGCCCCGCCAGCTGCTCCAGCTGCGTACGGCAGGAGAAGCCGTCGGCCAGGAGTTCCGCCCCCTCGGGAGCCTCGCGCACCGACGGGAGCAGTTGTTCCTCGGCGCACGCGGCCGACACGTCGTAGTGCCCGCGCTCGAAGCCGAAGTTTCCCGCGAGGCCGCAGCAGCCGCCGCTCAGGGCGCCGGTGAGGCCCGCACGCTCCCGCAGCCGGCGCTCCGCCGCGTCGCCCAGCACGGCGTGCTGGTGGCAGTGCGTCTGGCCGGCCACGGGGCGGTCGATCCGCGGCGGCCGCCACTGCGGGGCGTACTCCTCCAGCACCTGCGCGAACGTGCGTACCGAGGAGGCGAGGGCGGCCGCTCTCGGGTCGTCCGCAAGGAGCTCGGGAAGGTCCGTCCTGAGGGCGGCCGCGCAGCTCGGTTCCAGGACGACGACGGGCAGCCCGGCGGCGCGTTCCATGCCGTCCAGGGTGCGGCGCATGACCGCGCGGGCCCGGTCGAGCTGGCCGGTCGACACGTACGTCAGGCCGCAGCACAGTTGCCGAGGCGGCATCACGACCCGCAGACCGGCCGCTTCCAGCACGCGTACGGCGGCCCGGCCGACGTCCGGGGACAGGTGGTTGGTGAACGTGTCGGGCCACAGCACGACCGTGACGGCCCCCGGCTCCGCCGGGCGCCCTGCCGCCGGCCTGTTCCGTCGCCACCAGCTCCGGAACGTGCGCTTCGCGGGAACGGGCAGGTCGCGTTCCGGGGCGATGCCTCCCAGGCGCTTCACGAGAGCGGTCAGCGGGCGCACCCGGGAAGCAACTGTGAGGGCACCCGCGAACGGCGCCGCAGCACGCAGCCACACGGGAAGCCACCCCATCGCGTAGTGCGCCGCGGGGCGCCGCCGGCCCTTGTAGTGGTGGTGCAGGAACTCCGCCTTGTACGTCGCCATGTCGACGCCCACCGGACAGTCGCTCCGGCACCCCTTGCACGACAGGCACAGGTCGAGCGCGTCCCGTACCTCCTCCGACCGCCAGCCGTCCGTGACGACCTCACCCGCGAGCATTTCGTGCAGCAGGCGCGCGCGCCCGCGCGTGGAGTGCCGCTCCTCGCCGGTGACCCGGTAGGAGGGGCACATGACGCCGGCCCCCGCCGCCGACTCGGTACGGCACTTCGCGACGCCCACACAGCGCCGCACGGCCGCCGAGAAGTCCCCGTCGTCGTGCGGGTACCCGAAGGCGACGCCGACGCGCTCGCGGGGCAGCACCGCGAAGCGCAGATTCTCGTCCAGCCGGGCGGGGCGGGCGAGCACACCGGGGTTCATCCCGCCGGCCGGGTCCCACAAGTCCTTGAAGCGGCCGAAGAGGGCGACGAGTTCGTTCCCGTACATCCTCGGAAGCAGTTCCGCGCGTGCCTGGCCGTCGCCGTGTTCGCCGGAGAGGGAGCCGCCGTGCGCGACGACGAGTTCCGCCTGTTCCTCGGAGAAGGCGCGAAAGCGCCGCACCCCGGTGTCGGTGAGCAGGTCGAAGTCGATCCGGACGTGGATGCAGCCGTCGCCGAAGTGGCCGTACGGCGTGCCGCGCAGGCCGTGCTCTGCGAGCAGCGACCTGAAGTCCCGCAGGTAGGCGCCGAGCCGCGCGGGCGGCACGGCGCAGTCCTCCCAGCCCGGCCACGCCTCGCTGCCGTCGGGCATCCGCGTCGCCGTACCGCTGGCGTCCTCCCGGATGCGCCACAGGGCGCGCTGTGCGGCCGTGTCCGTGACGACCGTTCCGTCGAGCGCCTCGGCGGCCTTCACCAGCCGCTCGGCGCGCGAGAGCGCTTCGGCGGGGGTGCCCCCGCCCATCTCCACGAAGAGCCACGCGGAGCCGCGCGGGAGCAGCGTCCGCTCGTTCTCGGGAACGAGGTCTTCGGCCATCCCTTCCACGGTGAGCGGGCCGTACGCGAGGAGCGCGGGCGCGGCCTCGGCGGCGGCGCTCTCACCGGCGTACCCGAGAACGGCGAGTACGCGTGCACGGGGTGCCTCCACCAGGCGTACGGTCGCCTCGCTCACCACGCCGAGCGTTCCCTCGCTTCCGCAGAACGCTCGCGCGAGGTTCACGCCGTTCTCGGGAAGCAGCGCGTCCAGGGCGTAGCCGGAGATACGGCGCGGCAGTTCCGGGAAGCCGGTGCGCAGGAGCGTCAAGTTGTCGTTCACGAGAACGCTCAGTCCTTCGGGTGCTCCCGACCAGCCCCGTTCCAGGTGCCGCACGTCGCCGCCGTAGCCGACGACGGTAAGGCGGCGGATGTTGTCGGCCGTCGTTCCCCAGGCCACCGAGTGCGAGCCGCAGGAGTTGTTGCCGATCATGCCGCCGAGCGTGCAGCGGCTGTGCGTGGACGGGTCGGGCCCGAAGGTCAGCCCGTACACGCCGACGGCGGCGCGCAGGTCGTCGAGCACGACACCGGGCTGCACCACGGCGGTACGGGCCTCGGGGTCCAGGTCCGTGATGGCGCGCATGTGGCGGGTGAGGTCGAGGACGACGCCCGTGCCGGTCGCCTGGCCGGCGATCGACGTGCCACCGCCGCGCGGCACCACAGGCACCCCGTGCGCACGGCAGACGGCGAGCGCGGCCGCCACGTCGGCGGCGTCGCGCGGGGCGACGACGCCGAGCGGCACGCGCCGGTAGTTGGAGGCGTCCATCGTCATCAGGGCGCGCGCCGCGGCGTCGAAGTCGACCTCGCCGCGCACGTCCCGGCGCAGCTCCCGCGCGAGCGCCGCCGTATCGCCCCCGGCCCCGCCCCGGCCGCTGTCGCTGTCGCGCCGACCGTCCTCGCCGTCGCTGTCCCTGTTCACGCAGCTGTGATC
>NZ_VBVX01000408.1 GCF_005981925.1 Streptomyces albidochromogenes | reverse complement strand
CTGCTTCCCATGCCCGCACCCCGCCGCCTCCGCTCACGTCCCGGCCCCCGTCCGCGCCGCGGGGGCGCACCACCCGCCGGAGTGCGGGCGGCGGCCAACGGCCCCGCGCTTCCCGCCGGCACACCGGTCGCCGCGGCGGAGTCCGCGCCGCCCGCCGGCTATCGCGCCGTCTTCCAGGTGCGGGAGTTCCGGGCGGTCTTCGCCGCGCACCTGATGTCGCTGCTCGGTGTCGTCGTCTGCGAGATCTCACTCACCGTTCTGGTGTACGACCTCACCGGGTCCCCGCTCATGAGCGCGCTCGCCTTCGCGGCCGGGTTCCTCCCCTACCTCGTCGGCGGCACACTCCTCGCCGGAGCGGCCGACCGTTACCCCGCCCGGCGCGTCCTCGTCGTCTGCGACCTGGTCTGCGCCGCCTGCGCGGCCCTGATGGTGCTGCCCGTCACCCCCGTCGCCGCCCTCCTCGCGCTGCGCTGCGCGGTCGCCGCGGTGTCGCCCGTCTTCAACGGGACCCGGATCGCCACCCTCGCCGACATCCTCGGCGACGGCGACCTCTTCGTCCTCGGGCGTTCGCTCCTGCGCATCGTGTCGCAGAGCGCGCTGCTCGTCGGTTTCGGCGCGGGCGGGGTGCTGCTCGCGCTGGTGCCGGCGCGAGCGGCCATCGGGATCACCGCCGTCACCTTCCTCGGCTCGGCCGCCGTACTGCGCCTGGGCACCCGCCGCCGCCCTGCGCGCGGCGGCGGCGCGGGGGCCACCCTGCTGCGCGACTCGCTCCTCGGCGCCCGGGCGGTCTTCGCCCACCGCCGGGTCCGGGCGCTGATGCTCATGTTCTGGGTGCCGCCGGCGTTCGTCGTGGCGCCGGAAGCCCTCGCCGCGCCGTACGCCGACCGGATCGGCGCGGGCACCGCCGCCGTCGGCCTGCTGATGTGCGCGATGCCGGTGGGGCACATCGCGGGCGAGGTGTGGGCCGGCTCCGCGCTGGGTCCCCGGGGGCGCGAGCGGATCGTCGTACCGGTGGCGGCGGTGTGCCTGCTGCCGCTGGCTGTGTACGCCGTACGCCCCGGCGTGCCGCTCGCCGTGCCGGTGCTCGTCCTGACGGGTCTGGCGTCGGCGTACACCCTCGGCTTGGACCAGTGGTTCGTGGAGGCCGTGCCGGAGGAACTGCGCGGGCGGGCCATGACCGTGATGACGGCGGGGATGATGACGGTCCAGGGCGTCGGAATGGCGGCGGCGGGCCTGGCCGCCGAGTTCCTGCCCGTGCACCACGTCGTGGCCGGCTTCGGAATCGTGGGCACGGGGTGCGTGCTCGCACTGCTGAGGGAGGTCCGGCGCACCGAGGGCGGGCGTACCGGAGACCTGTCTACCGGAGTGCGGCACACCGAGGACGTGCCTCCTGAGGACCTGCCTCCTGACGACCTGCGTACCGAGGACGTGCCTCCCGAGGACCTGCGTACCGAGGGCCTGCGTACCGAAGACTCGCCTACCGCAGTGCGGCGTACGGTGCGGCGTACGAACGCGCTCGACGGGGCCGGGAAAGGCGGACCGGGACCGAATTCGACCGAAGCGCGAGACGGGGATGTTCACGATATGACCGGCCGGTAAGGTCGACGCCGTGCCGAAGCCGCTCAGCCTCCCGTTCGATCCCATCGCCAGAGCCGACGAACTCTGGCAGCAGCGCTGGGGACCCGTCCCGTCGATGGGCGCGATCACGTCCATCATGCGCGCCCACCAGATCCTGCTCGCGGAGGTCGACGCGGTCGTCAAGCCGTACGGGCTGACCTTCGCGCGGTACGAGGCGCTGGTGCTGCTCACCTTCTCCAAGCAGGGCGAGCTGCCGATGTCCAAGATCGGCGAGCGGCTGATGGTCCACCCGACCTCGGTCACGAACACCGTCGACCGGCTGGTGCGGTCCGGCCTCGTCGACAAGCGCCCGAACCCCAACGACGGCCGGGGCACCCTCGCCTCGATCACCGAGAAGGGCCGCGACGTGGTCGAGGCGGCCACCCGCGACCTGATGGCGATGGACTTCGGGCTGGGGGCGTACGACGCGGAGGAGTGCGCGGAGATCTTCGCGATGCTGCGGCCGCTGCGGATCGCGGCGCACGACTTCGAGGAGAAGTAGCCCGCCCGCGGTGACCGGGCCCGGAGGAGCCGTAGCGCCCACCGGTCGGGGCGGGCCGCCTTCGCCGACGCGGGGCGGTGACCGGCCTCCCCGACACGACCGGCGACCGCCCGCCCCGCCCGAAGATCGCCCATTGCGCCCCGTTACGCTCAAGGGCATGAAGTCGAATGTGCTGTCCCGATACCGGGTGATGGCGTACATCACCGCCGTCTGGCTGCTGGTGTTCACCGCCGCGATCATCGCGAAGTACGGGTTCCAGACCGGCGACACCATGCTGATCTCGCAGATCCACGGTGTGCTGTTCATCGTCTACGTGGTCTTCGCCTTCGATCTCGGCACCAAGGCGAAGTGGCCGTTCGGCAAGCTGCTGTGGGTGCTGGCCGCGGGCTGCATCCCGTTCGCCTCCTTCTTCGTCGAGCCGAAGATCACGCGCGAGGCTCGTCCGCTGGTGGCGGGCGCGGCCCCGGCCACGGCGAAGGCCTAGTCCCGGCGCGGCCTCGGCCGCCCGGCAGCGAACACCCGACCGCCACGAGAGAGGCTCGTGGCGGTTTGCCATCGACATTTACTAGGACGTCCTAGTAAATTCGAAGGTATGGACGCTGAAGCGATCGAGGAAGGCCGCCGCCGCTGGCAGGCCCGTTACGACAAGGCCCGCAAGCGCGACGCGGACTTCACCACGCTCTCCGGAGACCCGGTCGACCCGGCGTACGGGCCGCGCCCCGGCGACACGTACGAGGGCTTCGAGCGGATCGGGTGGCCGGGGGAGTACCCCTTCACCCGCGGCCTGCACCCGACCGGCTACCGGGGCCGGACGTGGACCATCCGCCAGTTCGCCGGCTTCGGCAATGCCGAGCAGACGAACGAGCGCTACAAGATGATCCTGGCCAACGGCGGCGGCGGCCTCTCCGTCGCCTTCGACATGCCGACGCTGATGGGACGGGACTCCGACGAGCCGAAGTCGCTGGGCGAGGTCGGCCACTGCGGTGTGGCGATCGACTCCGCCGCCGACATGGAGGTCCTGTTCAAGGACATCCCCCTGGGCGACGTCACCACCTCCATGACCATCAGCGGCCCGGCCGTCCCGGTGTTCTGCATGTACCTGGTCGCGGCGGAGCGGCAGGGCATCGACCCGGCCGTCCTCAACGGCACGCTCCAGACGGACATCTTCAAGGAGTACATCGCGCAGAAGGAGTGGCTCTTCCAGCCCGAGCCGCACCTGCGCCTGATCGGCGACCTGATGGAGCACTGCGCGCGCACCATCCCCGCGTACAAGCCGCTGTCCGTCTCCGGCTACCACATCAGGGAGGCCGGGGCGACGGCCGCGCAGGAACTGGCGTACACGCTGGCGGACGGTTTCGGTTACGTCGAGCTGGGACTCAGCCGGGGCATGGACGTGGACCACTTCGCGCCGGGGCTGTCGTTCTTCTTCGACGCGCACGTGGACTTCTTCGAGGAGATCGCGAAGTTCCGCGCGGCGCGGCGGATCTGGGCGCGCTGGATGAAGGAGGTGTACGGCGCGCAGACGGACAAGGCGCAGTGGCTGCGGTTCCATACCCAGACGGCGGGCGTCTCGCTGACCGCGCAGCAGCCGTACAACAATGTGGTCCGTACGGCGGTCGAGGCGCTGGCGGCGGTGCTCGGCGGTACGAACTCCCTGCACACGAACGCGCTGGACGAGACGCTGGCGCTGCCGAGCGAGCAGGCGGCGGAGATCGCGCTGCGGACGCAGCAGGTGCTGATGGAGGAGACGGGCGTCGCGAACGTGGCGGACCCGCTGGGCGGCTCGTGGTACATCGAGCAGCTGACGGACCGCATCGAGGCGGACGCGGAGAAGATCTTCGACCAGATCAAGGAGCGGGGCCTGCGGGCGCATCCTGACGGCCGCCACCCGATCGGTCCGATGACGTCCGGGATCCTGCGCGGGATCGAGGACGGCTGGTTCACCGGCGAGATCGCGGAGTCGGCGTTCCAGTACCAGAGGTCGGTGGAGAAGGGCGACAAGCGGGTGGTGGGCGTGAACTGCCACCACGGGTCGGTGACGGGCGACCTGGAGATCCTGCGGGTGAGCCACGAGGTGGAGCGCGTGCAGGTACACACGCTGGCGGAGCGCAGGGCGGCCCGCGACGACGCGAAGGTGCGGGCCTCGCTGGACGCGCTGCTGACGGCGGCGCGCGACGGCTCGAACATGATCGAGCCGATGCTCACAGCGGTACGCGCGGAAGCGACGCTGGGCGAGATCTGCGGCGTACTGCGGGACGAGTGGGGCATCTACACGGAGCCGCCGGGGTTCTGAGGGGGGCGTACCACTGGTTGTGCGGCGGGGTGGTTCTCGGGTCGTCCCTGGCGCTCGATGGTCGGTGGGCCGGGGTGGTGCGTCAAGGGCGCTCCTGCGTCGCGTCGCCTGCGGCGATTTCGCTTCGCTCCACCCTTGACCCACCACCCCGGCCCACCGCTGACGCTCAAACAGGGGACGGCCCAAGAAAAACGCCCAGCACGGCAGGCCGCATGCAATGCGGGTGGGCTTGGTGGCCGTCGGGTGAGTGGGTGGGGGCGCGGTCGGTCTAGGGGTGGTGCGGCCCCAGTCTCAGCGACTGCGGCGACAGTTGTTGGTGCGACACCACCAATCCGACGTACACATGCACACCGGCCGGTGGTGGGCCGACCTGTCCGGGCGACCTGCGGACTCATTCGTGCGCGGGTGGGGCGCGGTAGTGGAATGGGGTGACTCGGGTGGTGTGGCGTCCACCCCCACCGGAGACCGCCGGGACTACAGGCTGGTTGCTGGGGTGAGTGGGTGGTGAGCCACGGTCCTTCCGTAT
>NZ_VBVX01000040.1 GCF_005981925.1 Streptomyces albidochromogenes | reverse complement strand
GGGGGACGGGACGGGGTGGCCCGGCGGTCGTGGTAGTTTCGTTCTACGGGAGCAGGCGATGTATGCTGCTCCGGTTGCCCGATGAGAATCGGGACATTCCCCCGGCTACGCCACTCGATTCTTCGATCCCGGCATGCCGGGATCCACTGTAAGTGCATCTGAAGTCTTTGGAGTGACCCGTGGCTGCCAACTGCGACGTCTGCGGCAAGGGGCCGGGCTTCGGCAACAACATTTCGCACTCGCACCGCCGTACGTCCCGTCGCTGGAATCCCAACATCCAGCGCGTGCGTGCAGTGGTCGGTCGGACGCCGAAGCGGCTCAACGTCTGCACCTCGTGCATCAAGGCCGGCAAGGTCTCGCGCTGACGTATGCCAAGCGCGGCCACCTAGCTGGTTGCTTGAGAACCGGTCCACCCTCGTGGTGGACCGGTTCTTTTTTGTTCCCGTACGCCCCTGGCGGGGCGGCCGCCGTCAGACCGCGGGGCTGTTCCTGAGCCGCCAGCCGTGGTCGACCGGCCCGATCCCGGCCCCGAGCGCGAATCCGGCGGCGATGGCCTCGGTCACGTACTCCTTCGCCGCCGCCACGGCCTGCGGTACGTCGAGACCCTTGGCGAGCCCCGAGGCGATCGCGGAGGCCAGGGTGCAGCCGGTGCCGTGGGTGTGCCGGTTGTCGTGCCGGGGGGCGCGGAGCCAGTGCTCCTCGGCGCCGTCCGTGAGCAGGTCGACCGCGTCGCCCGGCAGATGGCCGCCCTTGACGAGGACCCAGCGCGGACCGAATTCGAGGAGCGCGCCGGCCGCCCGCCGCAGTCCGTCCTCGGACTCCACGCGTACGCCGGTGAGCTGGGCCACCTCGTCGAGGTTGGGGGTGGCGACGGTCGCCGTGGGCAGCAGCTTCGTCCGTACGGATTCCAGCGCGGACGTGGCGAGCAGCGGGTCGCCGTGCTTGGAGACGCCCACGGGGTCGACGACCACCGGGGCGTCGGTGCCGGCGAGCAGTTCCGCGACCGTCTCGACGAGTTCGGCGGAGGACAGCATCCCGGTCTTGACGGCCTGTACGCCGATGTCGTCGACGACGCTGCGGTACTGGGCCCGTACGGCCTCCACCGGCAGGTCCCAGGCGCCTTGCACGCCCAGCGAGTTCTGCGCCGTCACGGCGGTCAGCACGCTCATGCCGTGCACGCCGAGCGCCAGCATCGTCTTGAGGTCGGCCTGGATGCCGGCACCGCCGCCGGAGTCGGATCCGGCGACGGTGAGGACGCAGGGAAGTATTCGCATACGGGCGAATCTAGTACGCCCCGGGCCCGGGCCGGGTCTACGGTCCGGTCTCGATGTCGCCGAAGTGGTCCCAGCCGCCCTTGCTCGTCCAGGGCGCCCCGTCGACCGTCACCTGCGGCAGCGCCGACGGGTTGAGGACCTCGCCGATGATCTTCCAGCGGGCGGGCAGCTTGGTGTCCGGCGGGAACGTCGCCACGATCGCGTGGTCCTCTCCCCCGGTCAGCACCCACTGGAGGGGGTCCACGCCGACCGCCTGGCCGATGTCGGACATCTGGGTGGGGATGTCGATGAGCCCGGACCGCAGGTCGATGCGCACCTTGCTGGCCTCCGCGATGTGACCGAGGTCGGCGACGAGCCCGTCGCTGACGTCCGTCATGGCGGTGGCGCCGAGTCCGGCGGCCGCGGGGCCCGCGTGGTACGGCGGTTCGGGGCGCCGGTGCGCCTCGACGAAGGCGCGCGGTGAGCGGAAGCCGCGCGAGAGGACGGCGAGGCCCGCAGCGGACCAGCCGAGCCAGCCGGTGACGGCGACGACGTCGCCGGGCCGGGCGCCCGAGCGCGTCACCGGTTCGTGGTTGCGCAGGTCGCCGAGGGCGGTGATCGCCACCGTGATGGTCTCGCCGCGTACGACGTCACCGCCGACGACGGCGGCGCCCGCGACCGCGCATTCGTCCCTGATGCCGTCCATCAGCTCCGTCGGCCAGCTCACGGGGAGTTCGGCGGGGACGACGAGGCCCAGGAGCAGCGCGGTCGGCACGGCCCCCATGGCGGCGATGTCGGCCAGATTCTGCGCCGCGGCCTTGCGGCCCACGTCGTACGCCGTCGACCAGTCGCGCCGGAAGTGACGCCCCTCGAGCAGGATGTCCGTACTCGCCACGACCCGCCGGTCGGGTGCGGCCACGACGGCGGCGTCGTCGCCGGGCCCCAGCCGAACCGCCGGGGTGGAGGTGAGCCGGGAGGTGAGCTCTCGGATGAGCCCGAACTCCCCCAGTTCGCCCACAGTGCCCTTCATGGATGTGCCCCTTCTGCCCCAGTGCGCTTGCGGTCGCGAGCCATCACTGCTGTAGGTACCGTCAACACATACGTCAACTTCTGGTCTTCGTACGCCACGCTCCGTGCGCCGACGGCCGCGCAGGTCTCCCCGCTGCCCGCGACGACGCGATACGGTGGCGTCTCTTTATCTCCCACATGATCCTCGTGGCCGCCCTGGAGGTTCCGTGGTACAGGCGTACATCCTCATCCAGACCGAGGTGGGCAAGGCGTCGTCCGTCGCCGAGACCATCGGCAAGATTCAGGGAGTGATCCAGGCCGAGGACGTGACCGGACCCTATGACGTGATCGTGCGCGCGCAGGCCGACACCGTCGACGATCTCGGCCGGCTGGTGGTCGCCAAGGTCCAGCAGGTGGACGGCATCACCCGCACTCTGACCTGCCCGGTCGTGCACATCTAGCCCCCGTCTACTCTTGGCCGGTGACTTTCTCTTCCCGCCGGCTTCTGTCGTACCCGCCGGTGCCGGCGCTCTCGTGCGCCGCCCTGCTCCTCGCTGTCGCCGGCTGCTCCCTCACGGACGACGCCGTGGCGGTCCCGGTTCCCACCCCCTCCGCGGAGGAGGCCGAGGTGTGCCGGGCGCTCCACGGTGAGCTGCCGGAGACGGTCGACGGGCAGCAGCGGCGCACCGCCGAACCGGAGTCGGACCTCACCGCCGTATGGGGAGATCCGGCGATCGTACTGCGCTGCGGCGTCCCGCGACCCGAGAAGATGAGCGACGCCGCGTCGGAGGGCGTGGAGGCGGACGGCGTCAACTGGATGCTGGAGCGGCAGGAGGACGGCGGTCCGCGGTTCACCACGACCTACCGCGAGGTCTACGTCGAGGTGAGCCTCCCCGCGAAGTACGCCCACGACGTGACGCCGTTGGCGGCCTTCGCGGGGCCGGTGAAGAAGACGGTGCCGGACAGCCTGTAGGGCCGTCCGGCCCGGCGCCGCTAGCGCAGGCCGGTCGGGCGGCGCAGCGCGGCCTGGATCAGCCGGTCGACGAGCTCCGGGTAGGACACCCCGGTCTCCTGCCACATCCGCGGGTACATGGAGATCGGCGTGAAGCCCGGCATGGTGTTGATCTCGTTGATCACGAACTCCCCGCTGTCGAGCAGGAAGAAGTCCGCGCGCACCAGGCCCTCGCAGGACGCCGCGTCGAACGCGTCGACCGCGAGCCGCCGGACCTCGGCGGTCTGCTCGTCGGTCAGCGGCGCGGGCACCAGGCCGGCCGCCGAGTCGATGTACTTCGCCTCGAAGTCGTAGAAGTCGTGGGACGTGACCGGCGGGATCTCGGCCGGCACGCTCGCGCGCGGCCCGTCCTCGAACTCCAGCACGCCGCACTCGATCTCGCGGCCGCGCAGCAGCGACTCGACGAGGATCTTCGGATCGTGGCGGCGGGCCTCCTCGATCGCCTCGTCGAGGCCGGAGAGGTCGTCGACCTTGGTGATGCCCATGGAGGAGCCGCCGCGGGCGGGCTTCACGAACAGCGGCCAGCCGTGCTCGCCGGCGAAGTCGACGATCTTCTTGCGGGCGGCGGAGGGGTCGTTCTCCCACTCCCGGGGTCGGATGACCTCGTACGGGCCGACCGGCAGCCCGAAGGAGACGAACACCCGCTTCATGTACTCCTTGTCCTGGCCGACGGCCGAGGAGAGCACACCGGAGCCGACGTATGGGACGCCGGACAGCTCCAGGAGGCCCTGGAGGGTGCCGTCCTCGCCGTACGGGCCGTGCAGCATCGGGAAGACGACGTCGACCTCGCCCAGCGCCTTGGGCACCGAGCCCGGCTCGCTGAGGACGACTTCACGGTTGCCCGGGTCGACCGAGAGGACCACGCCGCCGTCCGTCGACTCGGCGAGGTTCTCGACGCTCGGCAGCGTCCGGTCGGCGATGGCCATCCGGTCGGGCTCGTCGGCGGTCAGCGCCCAGCGGCCGTCCGTCGTGATGCCGATGGGCAGGACGTCGTACTTCTCGCGGTCGATGGCCCGCAGTACGGCGCCGGCCGTGACGACCGAGATGGAGTGCTCGGAGCTGCGGCCGCCGAAGACGACGGCCACGCGCGGCTTGCGGGGCTCCTGTGCGGGGCTCTGGGGGAGGTTCTCGCTGCTCATATCGCGTTGAGGGTACCGTGCACATCCGGCGCCGGGGAGTGCGGGCGCGGGCGCGGCGCGCTGCCCGGCTCCCCCGGGGCCGTCAGCGGCGCTCGGGCTTGGCGCTGCGCGCCATCAGTTCCTTCAGGGCGACGATCGGCGGCTTCCCGTTGTGGACGATGTCGACGACCGTGTCCGTGATCGGCATGTCGACCCCGTGGCGGCGGGCCAGATCGGCCACCGACTCGCAGGATTTGACGCCCTCGGCGGTCTGCCGGGTGACCGCGATGGTCTCTTCGAGCGTCATCCCGCGGCCCAGGTTGGTGCCGAAGGTGTGGTTGCGCGAGAGCGGCGACGAGCAGGTGGCGACCAAGTCGCCCAGCCCGGCGAGCCCCGAGAAGGTGAGCGGGTCGGCGCCCATCGCCAGGCCGAGGCGGGTCGTTTCGGCGAGGCCGCGGGTGATGAGGGAGCCCTTGGCGTTGTCGCCGAGGCCCATGCCGTCCGCGATGCCGACGGCGAGGCCGATGACGTTCTTGACGGCGCCGCCCAGCTCGCAGCCGACGACGTCGGTGTTGGTGTACGGGCGGAAGTACGGGGTGTGGCAGACGGACTGGAGCCGGGTGGCCACCGACTCGTCGCTGCACGCCACGACGGCGGCGGCGGGCATCCGGGCCGCGATCTCCTTGGCGAGGTTGGGGCCCGTGACGACCGCGACCCGCTCGGCGGGCGCCTTCGCGACCTCCTCGATGACCTCGCTCATCCGCTTGGCGGTGCCCAGTTCGACGCCCTTCATGAGGGAGACGAGGACGGTGTCGGCGGGCAGCAGCGGGGCCCACGCCGCGAGGTTGCCGCGCAGTGTCTGCGAGGGGACGGCGAGCACCGTGAAGTCGGCGCCCTCGGCGGCCTCGGCGGGGTCGGTGGTGGCGCGCAGCCGGGCGGGCAGTTCGACGCCCGGGAAATAGTCGGGGTTCGTACGGCCGTTGTTGATGGCGTCGGCGACTTCGGCGCGGCGGCCCCAGAGGGTCACGTCGCAGCCCGCGTCGGCGAGCACCATGCCGAAGGCCGTGCCCCAGGAGCCTGTTCCGAATACGGCCGCCTTGACCGGCTGGCGTGTCACTTCGCGTTCTCTCCCTCGGCCTTGCGCCGCTGCTGCGCGCGGGCCATGCGGTGGTCGTACGGCTGGGCGGGCGCGGGCTCGCCGCGCAGGCCGGCGAGCTGCTCCGTGATGGCGGCCATGATGGCCTCGGTCGCCTCGCGCAGCACTTCGGGCGTCGGTTCCTTGTCGTAGAACCGGTCCAGGTCGACGGGCGGGCCCGCCTTCACCTGAAGCGTCTTGCGCGGGAAAAGCTGAAGCTTGTTCTCCTTGGCGTACGGCGGCATCGCCAAGTTGGCGCCCCACTGGGCCACCGGGATCACCGGCGCCTTCGTCATGAGGGCCACCCGCGCCGCCCCGGTCTTGCCGGCCATCGGCCACATGTCGGGGTCGCGGGTGAGCGTGCCCTCGGGGTAGAAGGCGACGCATTCGCCGCGTTCGATGGCGGCGACCGCCGCACGGAAGGCGTCGAGGGCGTTGGTGGTCTCGCGGTAGACCGGGATCTGGCCCGTGCCGCGCAGCATCATCCCCACGAACGGCGTCTTGAAGAGGCCCGCCTTGGCCAGCAGGCGCGGAACACGGCCCGTGTTGTACTGGAAGTGCCCGTAGGAGAGCGGGTCCAGATACGAGTTGTGATTGACCGCGGTGATGAATCCGCCCTCGGCCGGAATGTGCTCCATTCCGTGCCAGTCCCGCTTGAACAGAACCACCAGCGGCGGTTTAGCGATGACCGCCGCCAGGCGGTACCAGAAGCCGATTCTGCGGCGGGACACTCGGACACCTTCCTCTAGGACCGGGCTGCTGTACACATGTGCCTGGTCAGCCGCACAAGTGTCGCGCCAGGTCCCCTGTCTGTCGAGAACACCGTACGCCCCGGCAGCGCCCCCGGAGCCCCTGCCCGCCGTACCGGCAGGCCACAATGGGGCCCCACGCGCACTGGACGGAGGGCTGGCCACTGAACACGCTCCGGACCGCTCCGTGGTCCTTGGTCGTCCCTCTGAAGCCCCTGTTGCTGGCCAAGAGCAGGCTCGCTCCGTCGGCGGGCGACGCGTTGCGCCGCAGGCTGGCCCTGGCCTTCGCGGAGGACACCGTGGCCGCCGCGCTGGCCTGTGCGGCCGTACGGGATGTGGTGGTCGTCACGGACGACGGCCCGGCGGGCGCCGCGCTCGCCGCGCTGGGGGCGCGCATCGCCCCGGACACCCCGGCCGCCGGTCTCAACGCCGCTCTGGCGCACGGTGCCCGCACGGTGCGCGCGCTGCGGCCCGGGGCGCCGGTCGCGGCGCTGAACGCGGATCTGCCCGCACTGCGGCCGACGGAATTGCTGCAGGTGCTCGATTACGCGGCCGAATTTCCGCGCGCATTTCTCGCCGACGCCACCGGAATCGGTACGACGCTGCTTTCCGCGGCGCCGGGGGTGGAATTGGCGCCGTTCTTCGGCGGCCCATCACGTGCCCGGCATTCGGCCGCGGGCGCCCGGGAAATACCTCTGACCGGAGTGGATTCCGTACGCCGGGACGTGGACACCGGCGACGACCTGCGGGCGGCTCTGGCGCTCGGCGTGGGTCCGCGCACGGCCCGGCTGAGCACGGCGGTCACCGGCAGATACGCTGCGGTCATGCAGGCGACCGCGTACACGTACGACTCCGAGACCCGCAGCGGCAGTGTGCTGCTCGACGACGGCACCCCGGTGGACTTCGACGCCACGGCGTTCGACGCGGGCGGCCTGCGGCTGCTGCGGCCCGGGCAGCGGGTGCGCGTCGAGGGCGAGGGCGAGGGCGCGGACCTGCGCATCACTCTGGTGACGCTGCAGACCTTCTGACCTGCGACGCCGCGGCCCTGCCCGTCGGAGGCCGGACCCCGTGCGAGGCCGCGCCTTTGTCGACCGGGCCACCGCCTCGGCTCCGGGCGCGCGTCAGGGGCCGGCGCCGTACGCCTGCGGGCACACCGCGGGCCGGGCTCCCCGGAGGGAGCCCGGCCCGGCGCGTGAGTCCTTGGTACCGCTCCTACTTCCCGGCGGCGGTCTTCTTCGCGGTGGTCTTGCGGGCCGTGGCCTTCTTGGCGGGGGCCTTCTTCGCCGTGGCCTTCTTGGCCGGCGCGGTCTTCTTGGCGGTGGTCTTCTTGGCGGCGGGCGTGGCCTTCTTGGCGGCGCCCGTGGTCTTCTTCGCCGTCGCCGAGGTCTTCTTGGCCGTCGCGGTGGTCTTCTTGGCGGCGCCCGTGGTCTTCTTCGCCGGGGTCGCCTTCTTCGCCGTGGCGGTGGTCTTCTTGGCCGGCGTGGCCTTCTTCGCCGGGGTCGTCTTCTTGGCGGCGGCCCGCTTGGTGGCGGCCTTCTTGGCGGCCGACTTGGCAATGGTGGGGGCCGGGCCGGAGAGGCTGCCCTTGGGCGCCTTCTTGACGGCGACCTCGCCACCCTTGGGGAGCTTCTTCGAGCCGCTGACCAGGTCCTTGAAGCCCTGACCGGCACGGAAGCGCGGAACAGAGGTCTTCTTGACCCGTACCCGCTCGCCCGTCTGCGGGTTGCGGGCGTAACGGGCCGGACGGTCGACCTTCTCGAACGATCCGAAGCCGGTGACCGACACACGGTCGCCGCCGACCACCGCACGGACGATCGCGTCGAGTACCGCGTCGACCGCGTCCGCGGCCTGCTGACGGCCGCCGACCTTGTCTGCAATCGCTTCTACGAGCTGCGCCTTGTTCACGTCTTCCCCTTCGGAGACATTGCCAGAACGAATGCGTTCAAGCTTTTTCGCACGTTAGGCAGATATATACCGCAAATCAAACACGAAACGGGCTAATCACCCTAGTGCCGCAACGAAGTAGACCGGCGGGAGTTCCACAGGTCTCAGTCGCCTTCGGGGAATCGACCCTCGTCGAGGTCCTTCATCAACCTGTCCAGGCGCCTTGCCGCATCGGCGAGATCGTGTTTCGCCGCGGCCGTGATGACCAGCAGCTTCCGGCTCAGCGCCATCCGTACGCCCTCCGGGACTTGCAGTGCGCGCACCCTTGTGTGTGCTTCTTTCAACCGGGCCGCGACCGCCGCATAGAGCTCGAGTTGGCTGTCGCGTTCCATGCACCGATTGTGCCATCTGGGGCGAGTTGTCGCCTCCGGCGGGGGCAACTAGTGGCGTCCGGACGGCCAAAAGGAGCCCTGGACACCTGCGGTGCGAACGTCATGTCCCTCGCTTACCACGGCAGTTGGAGCCCAAACACGACGTTGCCCCCCGCCGCGGACGGCAGGGGGCAACGGAGTGACGGAAGAGCGTCAGAGCTGCACGGTACTGGGCTTGTAGGAGGGCCTCGACGCCTCGTACGCGGCGATGGACGGCTCGTTCTGGAGGGTGATGCTGATGTCGTCCAGACCGTTCAGCAACCGCCAGCGGGCGTTCTCGTCAAGCTCAAAATCAGCCGTAATGCTTCCGGCACGGACTTGACGGTCCTCGAGGTCCACGGTGATCTCCGCCGCGGGGTCGGCCTCGACCAGGTCCCAGAGCGCGTCCACGGTCTTCTGGTCCAGTACGACGGTCAGCAGGCCGTTCTTGAGCGAGTTGCCGCGGAAGATGTCCGCGAACCGCGAGGAGATGACGGCCTTGAAGCCGTAGTTCTGCAGGGCCCACACGGCGTGCTCACGGGAGGAGCCGGTACCGAAGTCCGGGCCCGCGACCAGGACCGTCGCGCCCTTGCGCTCCGGACGGTTGAGCACGAACTCGGGGTCCTTGCGCCACGCCTCGAAGAGCCCGTCCTCGAATCCGTCGCGGGTGACCTTCTTCAGCCAGTGGGCGGGGATGATCTGGTCGGTGTCGACGTTGCTGCGGCGCAGCGGGACGGCCCGGCCGGTGTGTGCGGTGAAAGCTTCCATGGCCACGGTGATCAGGCCTCCACGAGCGTCGGTACGTCGGACAGGTCCACGGGCGCGGCCAGGTGGCCCAGCACCGCGGTGGCGGCGGCGACCTGCGGCGACACCAGGTGGGTGCGGCCGCCCTTGCCCTGCCTGCCCTCGAAGTTGCGGTTGGAGGTGGACGCGGAGCGCTCACCGGGCGCCAGCTGGTCCGGGTTCATGCCCAGACACATCGAGCAGCCCGCGTGCCGCCATTCGGCCCCGGCGGCGGTGAACACCTTGTCCAGGCCCTCTTCGATGGCCTGGAGCGCCACCCGGACGGAACCGGGGACGATCAGCATCCGTACGCCGTCGGCGACTTTGCGGCCGTCCATCAGCGCGGCGGCGGCCCGCAGGTCCTCGATGCGCCCATTGGTGCACGAACCTACGAAGACGGTGTCCACCTTGATCTCGCGCAGCGGCTGGCCGGCGGTCAACCCCATGTACTCCAGCGCCTTTTCGGCCGCGAAGCGCTCCGAAGCGTCCTCGTACGAAGCAGGGTCGGGGACGTTGGCCGACAGCGGCGCGCCCTGGCCCGGGTTGGTGCCCCAGGTGACGAACGGCGCCAATGCGGCGGCGTCGATGACGACCTCCGCGTCGAAGACGGCGTCGTCGTCGGAGCGCAGCGTCTTCCAGTAGGCGACGGCGGCGTCCCAGTCCTCCCCCTGGGGCGCGTGCGCGCGGCCCTGGAGGTAGTCGAACGTGGTGCTGTCAGGGGCGATCATGCCCGCGCGCGCCCCGGCCTCGATCGACATGTTGCAGATGGTCATCCGGGCCTCCATCGAGAGCTTCTCGATGGCGGAACCGCGGTATTCGAGCACGTAGCCCTGACCGCCGCCGGTGCCGATCTTCGCGATGATCGCCAGGATGAGGTCCTTGGCGGTTACGTCGGCGGGCAGTTCGCCCTCCACCGTGATGGCCATGGTCTTCGGCGGGGCCATCGGCAGGGTCTGGGTCGCCAGCACGTGCTCCACCTGCGACGTACCGATGCCGAAGGCCAGCGCGCCGAACGCGCCGTGCGTGGAGGTGTGGCTGTCGCCGCAGACCACGGTGGTACCCGGCTGGGTCAGGCCCAGCTGCGGTCCCACCACATGGACGACGCCCTGCTCGACGTCGCCGAGGGGGTGCAGACGTACACCGAACTCCGCGCAGTTCTTCCGCAGCGTCTCCAGCTGGACCCGGGAGACCGGGTCCGCGATCGGCTTGTCGATGTCGAGCGTCGGGGTGTTGTGATCCTCGGTGGCGATGGTGAGGTCGAGCCGCCGCACCTGGCGGCCGCTCTTGCGGAGGCCGTCGAAGGCCTGCGGGCTGGTCACCTCGTGCAGCAGGTGCAGATCGATGAAGAGGAGGTCCGGCTCGCCCTCGGCGCGCCTGACGACATGGTCGTCCCAGACCTTCTCCACCAGTGTCCTACCCATCGCTTTCCCTTCGACCGGCGTCTTCGCCGGCCCATCTAGAGATCGGATCGCCCCCGCCGAGACCCCCGTCCGGGGCGGTGGCTGCTGAGCCGTTGTGCGGCCTCATCTACAGATTCGCAAGTTCGGGAGAAAATTGAACTTGCGTTTCACAGAGTGAGACGCGAGTATCGACGCATGGACAACTCTAGCGGCGTCGGCGTTCTCGACAAGGCAGCTCTGGTACTGAGCGCACTGGAGTCCGGTCCGGCCACCCTCGCCGGGCTGGTCGCGGCGACAGGGCTTGCACGACCCACGGCACATCGCCTTGCCGTGGCACTGGAACACCACCGGATGGTGGCGAGGGACATGCAGGGCCGGTTCATCCTCGGTCCGCGGCTGTCGGAACTGTCCGCCGCGGCGGGCGAGGACCGGCTGCTGGCCACGGCGGGGCCGGTGCTCACGCACCTGCGTGACGTCACCGGCGAGAGCGCGCAGCTCTACCGCCGGCAGGGCGACATGCGCATCTGCGTCGCGGCGGCGGAGCGGCTGTCCGGACTGCGGGACACCGTCCCGGTGGGCTCGACGCTCACCATGAAAGCGGGCTCGTCCGCCCAGATCCTGATGGCCTGGGAGGAGCCGGAGCGGCTGCACCGGGGCCTCCAGGGCGCCCGCTTCACGGCGACGGCGCTGTCCGGCGTACGCCGCCGGGGCTGGGCCCAGTCGATCGGCGAGCGGGAACCGGGCGTGGCGTCGGTCTCGGCGCCGGTGCGCGGGCCGTCCAACCGCGTGGTCGCGGCCGTCTCGGTATCCGGACCGATCGAGCGCCTGACCCGCCACCCGGGCCGGATGCACGCCCAGGCGGTCATCGACTCGGCCGCGCGCCTGTCGGAGGCCCTGCGCCGCTCCGGCGGCTGACGACGCCCGGAGCGTGGCCCTCAGGGGCCGCCCGGGGCGCCGCCTCGAACGCCGGAGGGGCCGGGTCGCCGGCCCTTCCGGCGTTTTCGCCGTCGGCCCGGAACCGCCGCCCCGGCCGGTCGAGTTGGGCGTGCGAGGGGTTCGCCGGGGACCGGCGGCCGGCCACCGGGTTCGTTCCGTGCGGACGCATGCGAGAAGGCCCCCCGCATGATGCGGAGGGCCTTCTCTGTACGTACCCCCGACCGGATTCGAACCGGCGCTACCGCCTTGAGAGGGCGGCGTGCTAGGCCGCTACACAACGGGGGCCTTGCAGATGTGCTCTGCGAGCTGGGCTACCAGGACTCGAACCTAGACTAAGGGAACCAGAAACCCTCGTGCTGCCAATTACACCATAGCCCAAAATGGTTTAGACCAATGCGGTTTCAACCCGTACCCCCGACCGGATTCGAACCGGCGCTACCGCCTTGAGAGGGCGGCGTGCTAGGCCGCTACACAACGGGGGCCCTAGCGATCCTCGCGTCAGCGCATCCGGGAGCGACCCGAAGGCGATGGAAAGAAAGGATCTGTACCCCCGACCGGATTCGAACCGGCGCTACCGCCTTGAGAGGGCGGCGTGCTAGGCCGCTACACAACGGGGGCCTTGCAGACACTGCATGTACTTCAACAGCTCCTGCGAGCTGGGCTACCAGGACTCGAACCTAGACTAACGGAACCAGAAACCGTCGTGCTGCCAATTACACCATAGCCCACCACAACACAACCCCCTGGTGGGGGTTTGTTTGGTTTGCGCTTCCCGGCCGGACCTTTCGGCCCTCTCGGGCGGCGCAGAAAGAACATTACCCGAAGGTGGACGGCGCTCCAAAACGGGTATCGCGCCGCAACAGCCCTGGTAGCTGCTCAAGGCCGGTGATCCGGATCAGCTCCGGACGGCCGCCGAGTCCGGCGCGGTCGAGCCAGATGCCGACGAGTCCCGCGTCGACGGCGCCCCGGGCGTCGATGTCGGGCTGGTCACCGACGTACGCGACCTCGCGCGGAGGCAGGCCGAGCGCGTCACAGGCGGCGTGGAACGCCTCGGCGGCGGGCTTGGAGCAGCCCAGCTCGGCGGCGCACAGCAGCACCTCGAAGCGGTCGCGCACGCCGAGGATCCGCAGCTTGCGGTCCTGATTGCGGACGCTGGAGTTGGACAGGACGGCGTGCCGGTAGTCGTGGGCGAGCACGTCCAGGACGGGGACGGTGTCGGGGAAGAGGGCCCAGGCGGACTCGTAGTGCCCGATGTAGCGGTCGAACCAGGCGTCGGCTTCGGCGTCGGTCAGCGACGGCGTGTCCAGGAACTCCCGGACCCGGTCCCGGCGCTGCTCCTCGAAGCTCGTCTCGCCCGTCCCGAAGCGCGCCCAGTGGCGCTCGGTCGCCCGCCGCCAGAGCTCCAGCGCGAGCTCGGCGGTCTCGTAACGCCCCAGCAGGCCCTCTGCCGCGAGGTGGGCCCGTATGCCGGCGGTGTCGGCCGCGGCGTAGTCGAAGAGGGTGTCGTCGACGTCCCAGAGGACAGCTCTGATCGGCATGCCTTCGAACGTACGCGACGTCCGTGCGGGATGAACTGGAATCCAGCATTCCTGGCGGAATCCTTAGTTCCAGTTGACGGGGTGGCTCTTCGTCCGCCTACACTCCGTCCGATACGAAGATGATCAAGCTCCTCGGAGGAATCCATGGCAGTAATTCGACGCACCCTCGCAGTTGCTCTTCCCGCCGCAGCCGCCATTGCTTTCAGTGTTTCGCCGGCCCAGGCCGGGGTTGGTATTTACTGCACCGGTGAGGCAAATTGCGGAAGCTTCTATTACAACTCCGGCCTCACCGGCTCACGCACCACCTTCACCGGAAGTGGCGGCATCAACGGCAGCATCAGCGACCTTGCGGGTTACAAGTTCCTGGACGCGGGAGCCGGCAAGGGCACGCCGGTCAAGAATGGCGCCGCCTCCTTCTACAACGGCAGCCCCACTCCTACCACGATCTTCTTCAACAGCAACGCCAACGGGCCCTGTGACACTGTCGCGCCCTACACCAACGCCCACCGCCTGGTGAACACGTACAACGAGAACGCCTCGTTCATGTTCGGCGCGTCCGGCTCGAACTGCTACAAGTTCAACTGACGGGCGACCGTTCCTTCTTTGCACGTCAGCCCCGCGTGGCGGCCACGGCCCACGCGGGGCTCCGCAGGGGAAGCATCCTGATGAGACGTTTGGTGACACCCGCGCTGACCCTGTTCGCCCTGGTCGGATGCACGGCTCAGGGACCGCAGGGGGACACCGGAGCACGGCCCGGGGCGAGCCGCGCCAAGGACTCCACCGCCGCCGAGCGGAACTACACCTACCGACTGCCCATCGCCGCCTACAGCTACACCGACGCCGAGTACGCGTCCATCGACGCGGCCGAGAACACGCTGGCCGGCGCATGCATGGCACGCTATTCGCTGACCTACCGTCCCCCCAGGCCGGCCCCCGCGAAGCCGGGCGCCGATCGCAGGTACGGCTTGTCCGAGGAGAAAAGCGCCACCCTTTTCGGCTACCGCCCCGATTCTTCCTACCGGGCGACGCATCAGACCTTGCAGCTCAGCAAGGACGAACGCACAGTGCTGTTCGGAAAGCGAGAGGGACCCGGGAAGTCGGCACCGCTCGAGTACCGAGGAAAAAAGGTGCCGGACAACGGATGCCTCGGGCAGGCCAAGGAAGATTTCGGCAAGACGTTCGCCTATCCGGAAGGCGCCGAGATGGCCAGCCGGATATCGTCGCAAAGCTACCGCGAATCCATGCTTCTACCCGAGGTGCAGGCCGCCTTCAAGAAGTGGTCGGCCTGCATGAAGAAAAGTGGATTCGCTTACGGATCGCCCGGCGAGCCTTTCAACGCGAAGAAATTCCGCGAAGGTCCCGTGACGGCGCAGGAGAAGGCGACCGCACGAGCCGACGTCGCCTGCAAGCGGAGCACCGATCTCCTGGACGTGTGGTTCACCGCGGAGTCGCGGGTCCAGAAGACGATGATCACCGAGCACACCGAGGCGCTGGACAGACTGCGCGATCTGCACAGCAAGAAGGTGGCGGCGGCCCGGAAGGTCGTTGCCGAGGGCTGATCCCCTCCGCGAGCGGGGGCGGACAGCGCGCGAGGCCCGGACCCCTTTCGTGGGGGTCCGGGCCTCGTCGGTGCGGCGGGGGCGGTCAGGCCGTGAGCTTGGCCAGGGCCGCGTCGACGCGGGCCAGGGTCTTCTCCTTGCCCAGGATCTCCAGGGACTCGAAGAGCGGCAGGCCGACGGTGCGGCCGGTGACCGCCACGCGGACCGGGGCCTGGGCCTTGCCGAGCTTCAGGCCGTGCTCCTCGCCGGCGGCCAGGACGGCCTCCTTGAGGGACTCGGGGCTGGTCCAGTCGGCCGCTTCGAGCTTGGCGCGGGCGGTGGTGAGCAGCGGTACGGGCTCGCCCTTCATCGCCTTGGCCCAGGACGCCTCGTCCTCCACCGGCTCGTCGAGGAACAGGAAGTCGACGTTGGCGGTGATGTCCGAGAGGACCGTCACGCGGGTCTGGGCGTGCGGGGCGATCCGCTCGAAGGCCGCGCGGTCGAAGGACTCCGGCTTCCAGTTCGCGTACGGCGCCTTCAGCCACGGCTCGCAGGCGGCGATGAAGTCGTCCATCGAGAGCTTGCGCAGGTGCTCGGCGTTGATGTGCTCGCACTTCTTCAGGTCGAAGCGCGCCGGGTTGGCGTTGACGTCCTTGATGTCGAAGGCCGCCACCATCTCCTCGATCGTGAAGATGTCGCGGTCCTCGGCGATCGACCAGCCCAGGAGGGACAGGTAGTTCAGCAGGCCCTCCCGGAGGAAGCCGCGCTCGCGGTAGAGGTTGAGGGACGCCTCGGGGTCGCGCTTGGAGAGCTTCTTGTTGCCCTCGCCCATGACGTACGGGAGGTGCCCGAACCGGGGGATCTCCTTGGCGACGCCCAGCTCGATCAGCGCCTTGTAGAGCGCGATCTGGCGGGGGGTGGAGGACAGCAGGTCCTCGCCGCGCAGGACGTGGGTGATCTGCATGAGCGCGTCGTCGACCGGGTTGACGAGCGTGTAGAGCGGGGCGCCGTTGGCGCGGACGATGCCGTAGTCCGGGACGTTGTCCGGGTTGAAGGTCAGCTCGCCGCGGACCAGGTCCGTGAAGGTGATCGGCTCGTCGGGCATCCGGAAGCGCACGATGGCCTCGCGGCCCTCGGCCTTGTACCGCTCGACGCGGTCGGCGCTCAGGTTGCGGCAGGTGCCGTCGTACCCCGAGGGCTTGCCGGCGGCGCGGGCCGCGTCGCGGCGGACCTCCAGCTCCAGGGCGGTGCAGAAGCACTCGTACGCGTAGCCGCCCGCCATCAGCTTCTGGGCGACGTCCTTGTAGATGTCCATCCGCTGGGACTGGCGGTACGGGGCGTGCGGGCCGCCCACCTCGGGGCCCTCGTCCCAGTCGAGGCCCAGCCAGCGCAGCGAGTCGAGCAGCTGGTTGTACGACTCCTCGGAGTCGCGGGCGGCGTCGGTGTCCTCGATGCGGAAGACCATCGTGCCGCCGTTGTGCCGGGCGAAGGCCCAGTTGAACAGGGCCGTGCGGACCAGGCCCACGTGGGGGTTGCCGGTCGGCGAGGGACAGAAACGTACTCGGACGGGAGAGGGGGTTGCGCTATCCACGCTTGATCACCTTGTTGGTGAGAGTGCCGATGCCTTCGATGGTGACGGCGACTTCGTCGCCGACGTTCAGGGGTCCGACTCCGGCCGGGGTCCCCGTGAGGATGACGTCGCCCGGGAGCAGTGTCATGGCCTCGGAGATGTGCACGATCAGGTCCTCGACGGAGCGGATCATGTCGCTCGTACGCCCGAGCTGGCGCTGCTGTCCGTTGACCGTGCACTGGACGGCCAGGTCAGCGGGGTCGAGGTCGGTCTCCACCCAGGGGCCCAGCGGGCACGAGGTGTCGAAGCCCTTGGCCCTGGCCCACTGCTTCTCGCGCTGCTGGACGTCGCGCGCGGTGATGTCGTTGGCGCAGGTGTAGCCGAAGATGACGTCCTTGGCGCGCTCGCGCGGGACCTCGCGGCACATCCGGCCGATGACGACGGCGAGCTCCGCCTCGTGGTGCAGCTCGCTGGAGAAGGAGGGGTACGCGATGTCGTCGCCGGGGCCGGTCACCGAGGTGGACGGCTTGAAGAAGGTGAGGGGGAGGTCGGGGACCTCGTTGCCCAGTTCCGCCGCGTGCTCCGCGTAGTTGCGGCCGACGGCCACGACCTTGCTGGGGAGCACGGGCGGCAGGAGGCGCACCTTGCTCAGCGGGACCTTGACGCCGGAGAGCTCGAAGTCGGCGTACGGGATGCCCTTGATGATGTCGAGGACGAGGTCGTCGGGACCGCGTTCGCCGGCGGCGGCGCTGATCGCGCCGAAGGCCACGTTGCCGTCGATGGAGAACCTGGCGATACGCACGGGATGCTGCCGCCCCTTACTTGCTGGCTGGAGACTGAACGCCTCAGGCTAACGCGGCCGAGGCGTCCCGCCTCCCGTGTCGGCGCCGTGCCCGGCTACGCGGCGGGGGCTTCCATCAGGATGGTGCGGCGCGGGTTGGCGGTCTCCGAGGGGAGGTCGACGGCGTGCTGGGGCCGCTCGGGCTCCCGCAGTTCAGCGGCGTCCGCAAGGTGCACCAGCGTGGTGCGGCGGGGGTTCGCGGTGCTGCGGAACATCGACGCGGTCGTGGTCTTCATCTGCTGTTCAGGCCTTGTCGGTACGGGCGCCCGCCGGGCGCGGTGATTGTCGGATTCGCCATCCCTGTAAAGCGTCAGGCTAAACATCCGGATCCCCGCCGAAGATGTGAAGCAGTCGGGAATGCCGTGTGAGTTTCCTCACGAGATGACGGTCAAACCGACCATATCGGGCGGTGCGCATCGACCCGGGAAACGGACATTGCGCCACTGAAGCCACCATTCCGCTCCTGATCATCAGGACTGGGACACCCCCTACCCCTAAGCGACTCGCGCACCTTTGCCCCTTTTCAGCCCGAACGGTTTCTACACCAGGTGACTCGTCACTCACACGGCGTCACTGGGCCCGCGCGGCGACACGCGGGCCTTGTTGGAGATCCTGCACTGTGCTGGAATTCCCCGGACCGCCGCGAGATTCCAGCCGGCGCGCAGGGCGCAACGCAGCGCCGAGTGGCGGCGGGAAGGGGAGAAGCGCCGGTCACTCACGACCACCCATGGGGCCGCTCGGTACCCCACGACTCGACACCGTTCCGCCGTTCGCGCGGAGGAACGCCTGGTCCAGAGGTTGCGACGCTAGTGCAGGGACGTTTCAAGAGGGATGGCAGCGCTGCGGCGGAGCAGGAGCCGCGCGGGACAGACCGCGGATCCGCACCCCAGCACGCCCAAAATCACGCATTGGCCCCGGCCGGCGGCGGCGATCGAGCCGCGCACGGCGGGGCCAAGGGCGGCGGTGAGCAGGCGGCTGCCCCGAGGGCCAAGGAACCCAGTTCTACGGGCTCTCGAATAGCCCTGCGCAACTGGCGCATCAGTACCCGTCTGGTCTCCCTGCTGGCCCTCCCGGTGGTCGCGGCGACCACGCTGGGTGGTCTGCGTATCAACGAGTCCATGAACGACATGGAGCAGCTGGAGCACATGCAGCTGCTGACCGACATGACCAAGCAGGCGACCGAGCTCGCCCTCGCGCTCCAGGAGGAGCGCGACCGGTCGGCCGGTCCGCTCGCCAACGGCACCAGCCCCGCCGACTTCAAGGTCAAGGGCCCCCGCGAGAAGACCGACCGGGCCAAGGACGCCTTCATCGAGGGCACCCAGCAGGTCAAGCCCAACGGTGACGAGAGCCTGCAGAGCATCCGGGGGAGCCTCACCCAGATCGCGATGCGCCTGAACTCGATCCGCCAGATCCGCGAGGGCGCGTACCAGAAGAAGACGACCAACTCGCAGACGGTCAACAACTACAGCCAGCTGATCACCTCGCTGCTGAGCCTCTCCCAGGACATGGCGCAGGCCACCTCCAACCCGGAGATGATCAAGCGGACGCGCGCCCTGTCGGCGTTCTCCTCCGCCAAGGAGTACGCGTCCATCCAGCGCGCGATCATCGCCGCCGCCCTGCCGGCGAACGACCGCGAGGTCGGCACGCTCACCGAGAACGACCGCCTCTACGCCAAGTCCGCGCAGGACAGCGAGGCCGCCGCGCTCAAGCAGTTCGACCAGGTCTACGTCGGCGACAACGAGCAGCTGACCGCCTCCCTGGAGAGCGGCAACGACGCCACGATCGAGGCCGCCAACAAGTATGCGGACCGTGTGCTGCAGACGCCGGACCGGCTCAAGAGCGAGCAAGAGCGCTCGTACATGGACTGGATCGACGCCGACACCACCAAGCTCCAGGCGATGAAGCGGATCGAGGCCACGCTCCTCAACGAGATGGAGCAGAAGGCCCGTGAGCTGCGCAACGAGTCGCAGCGGGACGCCATCCTCAACGGTGTCCTGATCCTGCTCGTCCTCGGCGTCTCGCTGGTCGGCGCGTTCGTCGTGGCCCGCTCCATGATCCGCTCGCTGCGCCGCCTCCAGGACACCGCGACCCGGGTCGCCCAGGAACGTCTCCCCGAGCTCGTCAAGCAGCTCTCCGAGGCCGACCCGCAGGACGTCGACACGTCCGTGGAGTCCGTCGGCGTCCACTCGCGCGACGAGATCGGCCAGGTGGCCGCGGCCTTCGACGACGTGCACCGCGAGGCGGTCCGACTGGCCGCCGAGCAGGCGCTGCTCCGAGGCAACGTCAACGCGATGTTCACCAACCTCTCGCGCCGTTCGCAGGGCCTCATCCAGCGCCAGCTCTCGCTCATCTCCGAGCTGGAGTCGCGCGAGGCCGACCCGGACCAGCTGTCCTCGCTGTTCAAGCTCGACCACCTCGCGACCCGCATGCGCCGTAACGGTGAGAACCTCCTCGTCCTCGCCGGTGAGGAGCCCGGGCGGCGCTGGACGCGGCCCGTGCCCCTCGTCGACGTGCTGCGTGCCGCCGCGTCCGAGGTGGAGCAGTACGAGCGCATCGAGCTGTCCTCGGTGCCCGGCACCGAGGTCGCCGGCCGCGTCGTCAACGACCTCGTGCACCTCCTCGCCGAGCTGCTCGAGAACGCCACCTCGTTCTCCTCCCCGCAGACCAAGGTCCGCGTCACCGGTCACGCGCTGCCCGACGGGCGGGTGCTCGTCGAGATCCACGACACGGGCATCGGCCTCTCGCCCGAGGACCTCGCGGCGATCAACGAGCGGCTCGCCTCGCCGCCCACCGTGGACGTCTCGGTCTCGCGCCGCATGGGTCTGTTCGTGGTCGGCCGCCTGTCCCTGCGTCACGGCATCCGCATCCAGCTGCGCCCGTCCGACTCCGGTGGCACGACCGCGCTGGTCATGCTGCCCGTCGACGTCGCCCAGGGCGGCAAGAAGGCACCGGCCAAGACCGGCGCCGCCGCTCAGGCCCAGGTGCCCTCCGGCCCCGGTGCGCGCATGCCGGCCGGTCCGGGTGCGGTCGCCGGCCAAGCCGCTCCGGCGGGACGGCTGCCGACCGGTCCCGGCGGTGCGCGCGGTCAGGTCGCGGGCTCCGGTCAGCGGGCCGCGCTGCCCGGACGCGACGGCGCCCCCGCGCAGGGGCAGCAGCCCAGCGGGGGCCAGGGCGGCGGCCTCGCCGGTGCCTTCGGCGGCTCCCGGCAGACGGGGAACCGTGAGCGTCCCGAGGCACGCCCCAACGCCTTCCAGAAGAACGGCCCCGCCCAGGGCGATCAGGGCCGTGCGCCGCAGCAGCCGCAGCAGCCGAACCGGGGCGGCGCCCGCGCCGAGCTGCCCGGCGGCAACCCGGGCCAGCACCGTCCGGCGCGGCCGCAGGCGGCCAGCTGGGGCGCCGACCAGCCCCGCGGCCACGAGGAAGCGGACCTGGCGTCCCGGCAGGGCCCCGGCGCCACCGCCGAGTTCCAGCGCCCGAACTTCGACGCGCCGGACACTTCCGCCTCCACCGGTGCGTTCGAGCGTTCCGACGTGCGCGGTCCGGTGGGCCCCGCGTCCACCGGCCAGTACGAGCGCCCCGGCCGGCGCGGTCCGCAGGACCCCGCGTCGGCGGGCCAGTTCGCCCGGCCCACGGGCAACGCCCCGCAGAACAACGCCCCCCACGGCAGCGTTCCGCAGGGCGGCGCCCCGGCCGGCCAGTACCAGCGGCCCGAGCTGCCCGGCCCTCTGGACCCCGCGTCCACCGCGCAGCTCCCCCGGCCGGACTTCAACGCCCCGCAGCAGGCCAACCCGGCCGGTGCGTACGGCGGGCCGGTCCAGCCGCAGGGCCAGGGCCGGCGTCCGGTCCGCCCCCAGTCCGGCCAGGACCAGGGCGGCCAGAACCAGGGCCACCAGCAGGCCGGTCCCCAGGCCCTCGCACCGGCCCCGCGCCGGCACGGCCGCGACAACGCCGGCAACCCCGGCGGCGGCGCGCCGCGTCAGCCCGCCGCGAGCCTGCCTCCGCAGCCGCAGCAGCAGCAGCACGAGCTGCCGCCCGCACCCGGTCCCGGGGACGGTCGTACGCCGCTGTTCGACACGCTGGAATCGAACTGGTTCCAGCAGCAGCAGGGTGAGCAGCAGGCGGCCGCACCCCAGCAGCACCAGCAGCAGTCCGGGCGGTCCGCGCAGCAGTCTCCTGCCGCGCCTTCCGCCACCCCTCCGATGCCGCAGCGCGCCCAGGCGCGTGACACGGGTGCCGCGAGCAGCACCACCAACGGTACGAACGCCACCAACGGCGCCGCCTGGCGCACCTCGCCGAACGACGAACTCGTAAAGCAGGCCGAGCGGGTCAAGAAGCCCGCAGCCGGCGGTGTCACGACCTCGGGTCTGCCGCGTCGCGTCCCGCGCGCCAATCTGGTGCCGGGTACAGCGCAGCAGCAGAACCACCAGACCGGTCCGCAGGTCTCGCGTGCGCCTGACGACGTACGCGGCCGGCTGACCAATCTTCGTCGGGGTATCCAGCAGGGTCGGCAGGCCGGCAGCGGCTCGTCGACCGGGAGTTTCAACATTGACCCCACTCACCAGCAGGAGCGTTAGTTGAGTCCGATGAGCCAGGCGGCGCAGAATCTGAACTGGTTGATCACCAACTTCGTGGACAACACCCCAGGGGTGTCCCACACGGTGGTGGTCTCCGCCGACGGACTCCTTCTGGCGATGTCCGAAGGTTTCCCGCGCGACCGCGCCGACCAGCTGGCGGCCGTGGCCTCCGGTCTGACCTCGCTGACCGCGGGGGCCTCCCGGATCTTCGAGGGCGGGGCTGTGACCCAGACCGTCGTCGAGATGGAACGCGGTTTCCTCTTCCTCATGTCCGTTTCCGACGGCTCCTCCCTGGCCGTACTCGCTCACCCCGACTGCGACATCGGCCTCGTCGGCTACGAGATGGCGCTGCTGGTCGACCGGGCCGGCAGCGTTCTGACCCCGGACCTCCGCGCGGAGCTCCAGGGGAGCCTTCTCCACTAGGCAGCGCACCCCAGGTATTGCCGAGAACAGACCCAAGGCCCAGCCCCCCACCCCGGCCCCGTCAGACGGCAGGCCCATCCCCTGTCGTCATGCCCGGAGGATCGATCCATGACCCCGCCCCCCGCCTCTCATGATCCGTACGGAGCGCGCCTCGACGCGTCGTACGATCACGAAGGCGACCAGCCGCTGGTACGTCCGTACGCGATGACCGGCGGCCGGACCCGGCCGCGCTACCAGCTCGCCATCGAGGCGCTGGTCAGCACCACCGCCGACCCGGCGCACCTCTCCTCGCTGCTGCCGGAGCACCAGCGCATCTGCCACCTGTGCCGCGAGGTCAAGTCGGTGGCCGAGGTCTCGGCGCTGCTGTCGATGCCGCTGGGCGTCGCGCGGATCCTCGTCGCCGACCTGGCGGAGGCCGGCATGGTGGCGATCCACCAGCCGGGCAACGGAGAGGCCGGCGGCACGCCGGACGTCACGCTGCTGGAAAGGGTGCTCAGTGGACTTCGGAAGCTCTAGCAGCGGAGCGGCCCGCTCCACCACCTCGGCGAAGATCGTGGTGGCGGGCGGCTTCGGCGTCGGCAAGACCACGTTCGTGGGTGCCGTCTCCGAGATCGACCCGCTGCGCACCGAGGCCGTCATGACGTCCGCTTCGGCGGGCATCGACGACCTCACGCACACCGGTGGCAAGTCGACGACGACCGTCGCCATGGACTTCGGCCGCATCACGCTGGACCAGGACCTGATCCTGTACCTCTTCGGTACGCCCGGTCAGGACCGCTTCTGGTTCATGTGGGACGACCTCGTGCGCGGCGCGATCGGCGCCATCGTGCTGGTCGACACCCGCCGTCTCGCGGACTGCTTCCCCGCGGTCGACTACTTCGAGAACAGCGGGCTGCCGTTCGTCATCGCCCTCAACGGCTTCGAGGGGCACCAGCCCTACACGCCCGACGAGGTGCGCGAGGCCCTGCAGATCGGTCCCGGCACCCCGATCATCACCACCGACGCCCGCCACCGCGCCGACGCCAAGAGCGGTTTGATCACGCTTGTGGAGCACGCGCTCATGGCACGTCTCAAGTAGTCCCTCGTATACGGCAGTTGTCGTAGCCGTTCAGGCGACGCCTCAGGGGCGGACTGTGTCCTTTGACACTCTCCGCCCCTGTGTTCATAACGTTTCGAAAGAGAATTGCGCCGCCGCCGCCACCGCAAGCGACCGCACGGTGCCGCTGTGCTCACATCGGCCCCGCCTTTTGGCGGGGCTCGCTCTTTTTGACCGTTTTATCTGAGGCTTACAACACTCGGAATGGCGGGTTCCCCCTGTTTGGAACGCAGCCGCTCCCCGTGCTGGAATTCGTCGAACTCCCGAGTAGTACGGCCCTGAACGAGAAAAACGGCACAACGTAGGTGCCGGCGCCGAGAGGTTGTTGGTCGAGTGAGGCGTAGCAGCAAGACGAGCTCCGCACAGCAGCAGGCGCGGGGCAACTTCACCCCGCCGCCGCGCACAACGACGTCGCCCGCGGCCTCGCCGGCCGCCGCGCCCAAGGGCAGCGGTGGCAGTGGCGGCAGCAGCAGCAAGTTCTCGCCGCGCAACTGGCGCGTGCCCACCAGGCTGAACGCGATCCTGCTCATACCCGTGGCCGTCGGCCTCGTCATGGGCGGCTTCCAGGTCAAGGGCTCGATCGACACCTGGCGCGAGGCGCAGGACGCCGAGAAGACCGCGGTCCTCGTCCGCGCCGCCTCGGAGTACGGACAGGCGCTGCTCAACGAGCGCGACCTGACCGCCGACCCCCTCCTGCGCGGCAAGCGCAAGAGCCCCGAGGTCGCCGAGGCGTACGCCGCGACCGACGAGGCCGCGGAGAAGTTCCAGGAGGCCACCGAGGACATCCCGGGGAAGCAGGGCCTCGAACGCCGCCTCGGCCTCTTCGCCAAGGAGGAGCCGAAGCTCGCCGCGCTCCGCAAGGCCGCGTACAGCGAGGCCCTCGACCCGGTGAAGACCGAAGAGGGCTACGTCCAGATCCATCACTACCTGATGGAGCTGTCGAACGAGCTGGGTCTGGGCACCGGCAACATCACCTCGTACGGCCGTACGGTCTACGCCGTCCAGCTCGCCAAGGCCGCCACGTCGCTCCAGCGTTCCATCGGCGTGCACCTCCTGGTCCGCCCGAGCGGCGACCCGGAGAAGCTGGCGAAGCAGACGGTCGCGTTCAACTCGTACAACTACCTGGAGCAGATCGCCCTCGGCGAGTACGTCTCCGGCGGTACGCAGGCGGACACCGACAAGCTCGAACGCATCATGAAGGGCAAGGCGGAGGACGGGGCCAAGAAGCTCGCCGCCGCCAAGCAGCAGGCCCAGCAGGCCGGCGTGCCCTTCAAGGCGCCGCCGAGCAAGGGCGGCTCGATCCTCGACGGCATGGCCGAGGCGATCGGCCAGGGCAAGCCCTCGGGCCTGAAGGCCCAGGGCGTCACATCCGAGGTCTGGATGGCCGCCGCCACGGCCAAGTTCGACGGCTACACGGAGATCGAGCAGGGCCTCGTCGACAAGGCGGTGGACGAGGCGGCGACGATCTCCTCCGACGCCAAGACCGACGCCATCGTCAACGGTCTGATCGTCGTCATCGCTCTGCTGACCTCGGTCATCCTGGCCGGTCTCATGGCCCGCCAGATGAGCAGCGCGATGAGCCGGCTGCGGACCGCCGCCTTCGGCATCGCCGAGCAGCGCCTGCCGATGCTGGTCGACCAGCTCTCCCGTACGGAGCCCGGCCGCGTCGACACCCGTGTCGAGCCGATCCCGATCACGTCGCACGACGAGATCGGCGAGGTCGCCCGCGCCTTCGACCAGGTGCACCGCGAGGCCGTCCGGCTCGCCGCCGAGCAGGCCATGCTCCGGGGCAACGTCAACGCGATCTTCACGAACCTTTCGCGCCGCAACCAGTCCCTGATCGAGGGCCAGCTGACGCTGATCACCGATCTGGAGAACAACGAGGCCGACCCGGACCAGCTGGAGAACCTCTTCAAGCTGGACCACCTGGCGACCCGTATGCGCCGCAACGGTGAGAACCTCCTCGTCCTCGCCGGTGAGGAGCCGGGCCGCCGCTGGAACCAGCCGGTCCCGCTCGTCGACGTGCTGCGCGCCGCCTCCTCCGAGGTGGAGAGCTACGAGCGCATCGAGCTCAGCGGCGTGCCGGAGTCGGAGATCCACGGCCAGGCCGTGACCGACCTCGTGCACCTGCTCGCCGAGCTCCTGGAGAACGCCACCACGTTCTCCTCGCCGCAGACGAAGGTCCGCGTCACCGCGACCCGGCTGCCCGACGGCCGCGTCATGATCGAGATCCACGACAAGGGCATCGGCCTCACCGCCGAGGACTTCGCGGACATCAACCACAAGCTGGCGAACCCGCCGACCGTGGACGCCGCCGTCTCGCAGCGCATGGGCCTGTTCGTGGTCGGCCGCCTCGCGGACCGCCACAGCATCCGCGTCCAGCTCCGCCCGTCGGGCGAGCAGGCCGGTACGACGTCGCTCGTCATGCTGCCGGACGCCATCACCCACGGTGGTGGCGGCGAGCAGCTCCCGCACGACGACTTCACCGTCTCCTCGATCATCCCCGAGCAGCAGGTCTACGAGAGCGCCCCGATGCGCACCGCGGCCGAGCTGGGCTTCGACGACTCGCGCTACGGCAACGAGGCCGACGAGGCGCAGCTGGACCCGGTGGGCCGCTCGCTGCTCCGCGAGGAGCGGCGCGCCCAGCTGGAGGCCCAGGCCACCGGCGACCGCCCGCTGTTCCGCGACGAGGCGCCGCAGGCGTCGTACGACGACCCGCAGCAGCAGTACGAGCAGCCCCAGCAGCCGGCGTACGACCAGGGCGGGTACGACGAGTACCCGGCGTACCAGACGTATCCGGACTCCGACTACCAGGACCAGGCTGCACCGCAGGCGACGTACGAAGACTCGTACGATTCCACCTCCCACCAGGGGAACTGGCCGGATCAGGGTTCCTATCAGGGAGCCTACGAACCGGAGTTCGGGTCGGAAGCGGAATCTGCGCCGGGCGCTCCCGAGAACGACCGGGAGCGCGTAGGCTTCGACCGTCCGGGTTCCGCCCCGGCCCCCGGCCACGAGATGACCGACGCCGGTCTCCCGCGCCGCGGCGGCCAGCAGCACTGGCAGCCCGGTGGGGACTCCGTCGGGCAGGACGTGACGCAGCAGCCGGTCGTCGCCCAGCAGCCGCAGCAGGACGGGGCCGGGAAGGGCAGCACCGGCACCGACGACTGGCGTTCGTCGAACGACGAGCGCTGGCAGCGGGCGGAGAAGCTCCGTGAGCCCAAGGCGGGCGGAGTGACCTCCTCCGGTCTTCCCCGGCGGGTACCCAAGGCCAACCTGGTCGAGGGAACCGCGGAGCAGACCCCGCAGGGCGGCCCACAGGTCTCCCGCGCTCCCGAGGACGTCCGGGGCAGGTTGAGCAACCTGCGCCGGGGTGTCCAGCAGGGTCGCAACGCGGGAACGGACACGAACACGGCGGCCACCTACGATCAGAACGGTGGCCATGGCAACACCTACAACCAGGAGCGTTAGTGTGAGCCCGATGAGCCAGGCGGCGCAGAATCTGAACTGGTTGATCACCAACTTCGTGGACAACACCCCCGGGGTGTCCCACACGGTGGTGGTCTCCGCCGACGGACTCCTGCTGGCGATGTCCGAGGGCTTCCCCCGGGACCGCGCCGACCAGCTGGCAGCGGTGGCCTCCGGACTCACCTCGCTTACGGCGGGTGCGTCCCGGATCTTCGAGGGCGGCGCGGTCAACCAGACCGTGGTGGAGATGGAGCGCGGCTTCCTCTTCCTCATGTCGATCTCGGACGGCTCCTCGCTGGCCGTACTCGCCCACCCGGAGGCCGACATCGGCCTGGTGGGCTACGAAATGGCTCTCCTGGTGGACAGGGCAGGCAGTGTCCTCACTCCGGACCTGCGCGCCGAGCTGCAAGGAAGTCTTCTCAACTAGCAGACAAAGAGTGCGCTTTGGTGTCCACGGGCTTTAATGTTCGGGAACGTGGCACCTCAGCGATCGGGCGCCCGGCAGTCGGAGGAGGAAACGTGGCAACACCCCCGGACGGTTCTTCGGCCAACTGGCCTTACGGCCAGGGTCAGAATCAGGGTGACACCTCGCACAACAGGTTCAACTTCCCCTCCGCGCCGAGCCGGCCGCAGCAGTACGAGCAGCAGCAGCCGCACCAGCGGCAGCCGCAGCAGCGGGTCCAGCCGGCGCAGTCGCGGCGGGCCCCCGCGCCCGCCGCCTCGCAGGCGAACCACAACCCGCTGGTCCGGCCCTACGCGATGACCGGCGGCCGCACCAGGCCGCGCTACCAGCTCGCCATCGAGGCACTGGTCAGCACCACGGCGGACCCGTCACGTCTGCAAGGGCAGCTGCCCGAGCACCAGCGGATCTGCCATCTGTGCCGGGAGATCAAGTCGGTCGCCGAGATCTCGGCACTTCTCACCATCCCCCTCGGGGTGGCCCGGATCCTCGTCGCCGACCTGGCCGAGGCCGGACTTGTAGCCATTCACCAGCCCGGCGGCGACGAGTCCGCCGGCGGTCAGCCAGACGTGACACTGCTCGAAAGGGTGCTCAGTGGACTTCGCAAGCTCTAGCAGCGGAGCAGCCCGCTCCACAACCTCCGCGAAGATCGTGGTGGCGGGCGGTTTCGGCGTGGGCAAGACCACGTTCGTCGGAGCCGTCTCGGAGATCAACCCGCTGCGCACCGAGGCCGTCATGACGTCCGCTTCGGCGGGCATCGACGACCTCACCCACACCGGAGACAAGACCACCACCACGGTGGCCATGGACTTCGGCCGCATCACCCTGGACCAGGACCTGATCCTGTACCTCTTCGGTACGCCCGGTCAGGACCGCTTCTGGTTCATGTGGGACGACCTCGTGCGCGGTGCGATCGGCGCCGTCGTCCTGGTCGACACGAGGAGGCTCGCCGACTGCTTCCCCGCCGTCGACTACTTCGAGAACAGCGGGCTGCCGTTCGTCATCGCCCTCAACGGCTTCGACGGCCACCAGCCGTACAACCCCGACGAGGTGCGCGAGGCCCTGCAGATCGGCCCCGACACCCCGATCCTCACCACCGACGCCCGCCACCGCGCGGACGCCAAGAGCGCGCTGATCACGCTGGTCGAGCACGCCCTGATGGCGCGGCTGCGGTAGGCGTACGCCAGCGCGCGTACGAGAAAGGCCCCCGCCACTCGCGAGAGTGGACGGGGGCCTTCGTCGTACGCGCCGGGAAAGGCGGTCGGGCTCAGCCCTGCCAGCTGTGCGGGGCGCGGAAGCCCGGGGTGCGCTCCAGGCGGCGCCAGCCGGCCGTGGAGCGGCCGTGGTGGGCCGGGGCCTCGTCGGAGCGGTTCGCGGCGCGGGCCATCAGGACCGCGGTGATCGCGGCCAGTTCCTCGGGCTCGGCGTGGCCCTTCTCGACGCGCAGCAAAGACTCGTTCACTGAGGTTCTCCTCTTCGTCGCAGGATTACTGCGGGGGGTTGCCGTGCTTGCGCGACGGCAGGTCGGCGTGCTTGCTGCGGAGCATGGCGAGGGAGGCGATCAGCACCTCGCGCGTCTCGGCCGGGTCGATCACGTCGTCGACCAGGCCGCGCTCCGCGGCGTAGTAGGGGTGCATGAGCTCGGCCTTGTACTCCTTGACCATGCGGGCGCGCATGGCCTCGGGGTCGTCGGCGTCGGCGATCTGCTTGCGGAAGATGACGTTGGCCGCGCCCTCGGCGCCCATCACCGCGATCTCGTTGGTGGGCCAGGCGTACGTGAGGTCGGCACCGATGGACTGGGAGTCCATGACGATGTACGCACCTCCGTAGGCCTTCCGCAGGATCAGGGAGATCCGGGGCACGGTGGCGTTGCAGTAGGCGTACAGCAGCTTGGCGCCGTGGCGGATGATCCCACCGTGCTCCTGGTCGACGCCCGGCAGGAACCCGGGGACGTCCAACAGGGTGACGATCGGGATGTTGAACGCGTCGCACATCTGGACGAAGCGCGCGGCCTTCTCGCTGGCCTCGATGTCGAGGACACCGGCCAGCGACTGCGGCTGGTTGGCGACGATGCCGACGACCTGGCCGCCGAGGCGGGCCAGGGTGCAGATGATGTTGGTGGCCCAGCGCTCGTGGATCTCCAGGAAGTCGCCGTCGTCGACGAGCTCCTCGATGACCTTGCGCATGTCGTACGGGCGGTTGCCGTCGGCCGGTACCAGGTCGAGGAGCACGTCGGAGCGACGGTCCTCGGGGTCCTCGGACTCGACGGTGGGCGGGTTCTCGCGGTTGTTGGACGGCAGCATCGAGATCAGGTAGCGGACCTCGGCGATGCAGGTCTCCTCGTCGTCGTACGCGAAGTGCGCGACGCCCGAGGTCTCGGCGTGCACGTCGGCGCCGCCGAGGCCGTTCTGGGTGATCTCCTCGCCGGTCACGGCGCGCACGACGTCCGGGCCCGTGATGAACATCTGCGAGGTCTCGCGGACCATGAAGACGAAGTCCGTGAGGGCGGGGCTGTACGCCGCGCCGCCCGCGCACGGGCCGAGCATCACCGAGATCTGCGGGATGACACCGGAGGCGCGGGTGTTGCGCTGGAAGATGCCGCCGTAGCCGGCGAGCGCCGAGACGCCCTCCTGGATACGGGCGCCGGCGCCGTCGTTGAGGGAGACCAGCGGAGCGCCGGCCGAGATGGCCATGTCCATGATCTTGTGGATCTTGGTGGCGTGGGCCTCGCCCAGCGCGCCGCCGAAGATGCGGAAGTCGTGGGCGTAGACGAAGACCGTACGGCCTTCCACCGTGCCCCAGCCGGTGACGACACCGTCGGTGTACGGCTTCTTGGCCTCCAGGCCGAACCCGGTCGCCCGGTGCCGGCGCAGCTGCTCGACCTCCTTGAACGTACCCGGGTCGAGCAGCAGCTCGATGCGCTCACGGGCGGTCAGCTTGCCCTTGGCGTGCTGGGCTTCGGTCGCCCGCTCACTGGGGCCGCGGCGGGCCTGCTCGCGCAGCGCGAGCAGTTCGGCCACCCGGCCACGGGCGTCGGTGGGCTCGCTCGGCGTCTGGTCCAAAACGGTCATGTACCGACCCTACGGAGGAGTACAAGAAAAACAGGCCGTCGACTCTTCACAGTCTCCGGCCCGTTCTCCTGTCACCACCGAACAGAACCATCCGGCCGTGCAGCCTAACTACCAGCTCAGAGCCGTCGGCCGTTGTGGAGGTCCGACAAGCGCGTCCGGCGCGGTCAGCTGAGAGCCACCTCACAGCGGTGGCTCGCGCCGGCCGTTCCCGGCGTGACGCGAAGCCTCAGGGTACGGCCGGTGGACAGCACCTCGACGGAGGGGTCCTTCGAGACGACGCGGGCGCCAGGGTGCGCCCAGGTGACCTCCAGCGGCTGCCCGGTGCGCGTCGGCTCGCTGACGGCGAGGGTCGCGGTGCGGCGTTTCGCGCGGACGAGCACGCTCGCCGGGGCCGACACGGCCAGCCGCTCCACCGTACCGGGCTGCCAGAAGTTGGCGGCCGTGACGCCGAGGGATCGGATCGCCACCGCCTGGACGGCGCGGGTGTTGGCGAGCGTCTTCAGCCAGCCGGTGTCGGCCGCGCGGGCGGCGACCGTGCGCCGGGAGGCGCCGGGCATGAGGAGGTAGGCGTAGCCGGCGTCCACCGGGTCGGTGCCGTGGTCGAGCCAGAGGGTCTGGTAGCGGCGGGTGCGGCGTTCGGCGGTGCTGGTGGTGTTGATGTCGCTCCAGGAACCCGTGCGGTCCTCCCGCAGCGTCTTCAGGTCCGCTCCGGCCGCTCCGGGGAAGACCCAGCCGCCGTGGCCTTCGAGGTGGGCCCAGCGGGGGGCGGCGCGGCCGTCGTCGACGGTGAGGGCGTTCGTACCGGCCTCTCCCAGCATGCGGTTGTCGACGATCGTCTCGGCGGGTACGCCGTCGGTGGAGGAGATGCCGGCGCCGAGGCAGACGACGGCGTCGGCTACACAGAACCACGACTTGCGGGCTTCGAGGGTGGAGCCGAGGCCCTTGAGGTGCTGCCCGACAGCGGCGAACTCGCCGTCGGTCGCACCGCCGACCCACTTCACGGCGGGCTTGGGGGCGCCCCATTCGCCGCCCGCCCGGTCGGCGAGCCGCCGGGTGGACACGGTGGTGCCGGGCAGCCGGTAGAAGTCGACGGTGGGCCAGAACCAGTCGGTGTACTGGTCGTTGCGGCCGTTCTCGCCCTCCCCCGGCCACCAGTAGAGCATTCCGGCACCGGTGTGCCAGCCGCGCGGGTTCTCGCCGTTGCCGCACTCGTAGTACGAGATCCGCTCCGAGGCCATCGCGATGCCGGCCGCCCAGCCGGGGCGCCGGTGCACGGCCCGGTCCATGGAGGCGAAGAGCTTGTGCGCGACCGGCTCGGGGGCGGCGGGGACGGGCGAGGCGGCGACGGCGTGCAGCCGGGAGAGGTCGGCGACGCCGAACTGGGGCGCGGTGAGCAGGGGCGTCGTACGGTCGCGCTCGATCCAGCCCTTGACCATCGCGGTCCAGCGCTCCCGCTCGGCCGCGGACGCGCCGCCCGCGAGCAGCGGGACGGCGGCGATGAGTCCCTGGCCGTGGAAGTGGTCGCTGCGCATGACCTTGCGGTCGTCGCTCTTGAGGTAACCGCGGCTGATGGCACGGCCGTTGACGCTGTCCATCATCAGGCCGTTGTAGATGAGGGGCGCGTACGCGTTCTCGACCGAGTCGAGGATGATCTGGCGATTCGGGTCGGTGACGGCCCAGGTGGAGCCCGCGAGCAGGGTGAAGAGGCGGCCCAGCCCGTCGAGCATGACCTGGCCGTACGTGCCGGAGTAGGCGACCCAGGTGTGCTGGACGAAGGAGCCGTCGGCGTACAGGCCGTCTCCCTCGGTCACGTATGGGAAGACGGGCGACAGCGCGTCGCGGGCGAGGGCGATCTTGGCCGGGGCGCGGCCGAGGACACCGCGCAGCGCGACGGAGCGGCAGAGGTCGACCCGGTTGGCTCCGGTGCTGGTGCCGGAGTAGTTCTTCAGCACGGCGTCGGGGACGAAGTGGTCGACGGCGGCGCAGGCGGCCAGGCGCTGGGCGTCGGTCAGCCGGTCGTGGAGGGCGGCTGCAATGTCCATGAGGAGCCGGGGGCTGCCGATCTGCCACTCCCACCAGTTTCCGTAGCGGGTGGTGGAGGGGTTGTAGACGCGGGTGGAGAGGTGGTCGAGGCCGCGGAGGATGTCGGCGAGGAGGCCGGCGTCGGCGGTGAGGCCCGTGCCGGGCTGGAGGTAGGCCTGGGTCATGGTCCACAGGCGGCTGTAGCTCTGGGTGATGCCGGCGGGCGGGTCGAAGGAGTAGCCGGGCCACAGGGACGTGTCGGCCGGGGCCATGGTGGCGCGGAAGCCGGTGGCGAGGCGGCCGGTCTCCTTGAGGCGCGAGGCGTAGGGCTCGGCGGCCGGGTCGAACCCCGAGCCGAGGGAGAGCTCGACCCAGCGCAGGCGCAGCGCGCCGAACTCGTCCGCGGCGGGGCCGGTCCGGGCG
>NZ_VBVX01000407.1 GCF_005981925.1 Streptomyces albidochromogenes | reverse complement strand
AGTCCAGCTGCGCCGGGTCGTCGACCATCACGGTGACGGCGGCGGGCGGGTGGTTCATCGGGGCGGCTCCGTGGCCGGTTGTGCGGTCTTGCGCAGACCTCGTTCGACGCGGTCGGCGATGCCCTTCGCCTCGTGGCCGAGGCCCGCCTGGGCGGGGGCGTTCGTCGCGCCGGCGACGGTGGCCCGGCCGGCGGGCTGCGGGTCGGCGACGGCGCGGCCGTCGGCGAAGCCGGAGACGGCGTACACCACGACGGGTACGTCGGTGAGCACACGCACCGTCCAGCTCGCGCGCTGCCGGTCCCCGAAACCGGCGGCGACGGTGCCCTCGGCGGGGTAGGTGCGGGGCATCAGGTCGGTGCGGTCCGCGAGGCCCTCGGTGCTGAAGCGGGCCCGCAGCGCGTTCATGGCCGGGGCGTCGGCCTCGGTGAACAGCAGGCCGACGGTGGTGACGCTGCTGGTGGTGGCGTCGGTGTAGGTGGCGCGCAGCAGGCGCAGGCAGCCGACCGGCTCCACCGCCTTGAGCAGCAGCGGGTCGAGGGCCTTCGCGCAGCCGCTGTCGGGGGCGACGGCGAC
The DNA here is from genome assembly GCF_005981925.1 of Streptomyces albidochromogenes. Taxonomy (GTDB): domain Bacteria; phylum Actinomycetota; class Actinomycetes; order Streptomycetales; family Streptomycetaceae; genus Streptomyces; species Streptomyces albidochromogenes. The sequence continues at coordinate 4,401 of NZ_VBVX01000407.1, read as the reverse complement.
GCGCGTCCAGACGCGGTCGGCGCCGCCGGGGCCCGCGCCGTCGCCCTTGATGGTGGGCGGGAAGAGCTTGTCCACGGGCGTGCTGTGCCACAGGCCGCGTGCCTCGGCGTAGCCGGTGGGCGCGGCGGCCTCGCCGTCGGCGCCCGCGTCGCGCTTGCCGTCGGGCTCCAGGAAGGCGTCCGTGGACGAGCGCCGTGCCCGCCGCCCGCCGCCGTCCGCCGGAGCCGACTGCTGCGCCGGCACCGGCACCGGGTCCGGAACGGAAGCCTTGCCCTGCGGCGGGGCGATCGCACCGGAGCCCGCCCCGAGCGGCACCTCCAGCACGTACGCGTTCCCGCCCATACCCGGCACTTCGTGCGTCTGGAGCACGCCGCCGTGGGCCGCCACGATGCCGCGCACGATCGGCTCGTGCACCGGGTCGCCCCCGGCGTACGGGCCGCGCACCTCGATCCGTACGACCTCGCCGCGCTGCGCCGCCGCGACCACGATCGTCGAGTCCGCGTAGCCGCCGCCGGGCGCCGCCGTCGGGGCCTTGCCCGTCGAGTCGATCCCCGCCACGTCGGCGACGAGGTGCGCGAGCGCCGTCGCCAGCCGTCCCGCGTCCACCTCGGCCTCGATCGGCGGCGCGTGCACCGCGAACTGGGCGCGCCCCGGACCGATCAGTTCGATCGCGCCCTCGACACCGGCCGCCACGACGCCGTCCAGCAGGACCTTCTGCTTGTCGAGCTGCTCGGTGCCCGCCGCCAGCCGCTGAAAGCCCAGGACATTGTCGACAAGAGTGGTCATACGGGCGTATCCGGCGGCCAGGTGATGCAGGATCTGGTTCGCCTCGGGCCACAGCTGCCCGGCCGGGTCGGAGGCCAGGGTTCCCAGCTCGCCCCGCAGTTCCTCCAGCGGCCCGCGCAGCGAGTCGCCCAGTACGGCGGTCAGCTGGGCGTGCCGCCCGGCCATCTCCTCGTACCGCTTGGTCTCGCGGTCGAGCACCTCCGCCTGCTTCTCGACCAGTTCGTCGTACGGCCGCCGGTCGGTGAAGGTCATCACGGCGCCGACGAGCTGGTCGCCGTCCCGCACCGGCGCGGTGGTGAGGTCCACGGCGACCGGCTTGCCGTTCTTCGCCCACAGGACCTGACCGCGCACCCGGTGCTTGCGCCCGGACTTGAGGGTGTCGGCCAGCGGCGAGTCCTCGTACGGGAAGGGCGTGCCGTCGGCCTTCGAGTGGATCGCGAGGGGGTGCAGCTCCTTGCCGCCGAGGTCGCTCGCGCGGTAACCCAGTATCTGGGCGGCGGCCGGATTGACCAGGACGACGCGTCCGTCGGTGTCGGTCCCGACGACGCCCTCGGACGCGGCGCGCAGGATCATCTCGGTCTGGCGCTGGGAGCGGGCCAGTTCGGCCTCGGTGTCGACGGTCCCGGAAAGATCGCGGACGACGAGCATCAGCAGCTCGTCGCCGGTGTAGCCGGACCGCTCGGTGTGGGACGCGTAGGCGTCCCGGCCGTCCTCCAGGTTCGCGCTGGTCACCTCGACCGGGAACTCCGTCCCGTCCGTGCGCCGCGCGATCATGCGGGTCGGTTTCGTACGCCCTTGATCGTCCGCGCCGTCGGCCCGTCGCATCGATCCGGGGATCAGCTTCGAGTCGAACGTCGGCAGGAGGTCGAGCAGTCCGCGCCCGACGAGTCCGGTGCCGGGCGACTCGAACGTCTCCAGGGCGATGGTGTTGGCGTTGACGACGGTGCCGTTGCAGTTGACGAGCAACAGCCCGTCAGGAAGTGCGTCGAGTATCGCTGCGAGGCGAGCAGCGCCTCGGGATGGCCTGCTGCTCACGACGACGGTTCCTCCCTGAACTACTGCACCTTGCCGACAGCCGGCCTCATTTTGCCCCTCGGGCCGCAAGCTGTCACTGGAGGGAGTCTAAAGGCAGGGGACATGCCCGCGACGGCGGATGAGGGGGAGCTCTCACCAAGGTTGTGTGCGCTTGGGGGCACATCGGACGCGGCGGCGTATGCCCTGACCAGGTACGAGTGCCCCACGGCGGCCACCGGGGCGGACCCGCGCGCAGCGTTCAACGCACGCTGGGAAGCACCGGCTCCATCTGGCGCCAGCGGGAGATTTCGCAGCCATTGCCCTGATTGAACTTCGCGTCGACGTTTCGCCCGTTCCAGGTACCCGTGATCCGCGCGGTGGCCGGCCCGCCGTGCTGGTGGGTGCACATCCGGTCCTGCGGCACGGGCGCGAACGGGTCGCCGTCCTCCCCCGCGAGCTCTTCGAGCCGGTCGCAGGCGGCCCGCGCCTCCGGGTGCGTGCCGCCGGCCGGCCCGCAGGTCAGCTCGTACGTCCCGTTGGCGGCGCGGTTTCCCGTCTCGGCCGTCGTCACGGTCAGCCGGTCCTGCGTGTCGCGCTCCTTGTCGTCCGCGCTCTGGAGCACTTCCTGGAGCACGGGGAGCGGGATCGGCGCCGCCGCTGCGGACGCGCCGGGGGTGGCGGCGGACAGCGCGGCGAAGGACGCGGCGGCGGTGAGGGTGAGACGGCGCAGCATGGAGGCTCCTGAGGTTCAAGAGGGGGCGGGAGTGCCCCGCACTCTCTAACGCTCCGCAGACCCCGGCGTTGCGCAACCGGTAAGACTTTGCCCTGGCACCCGCCCGCCTAGTACCGTGGTCTGCGATTGGTGGCATCCCGCAAGGCTGTGTCATCATCTGCACGCACCCACTCGCGCAGGCGAGAGAGTGTGCTGGAGGCGTCGCCTAGTCCGGTCTATGGCGCCGCACTGCTAATGCGGTTTGGGTCTTAAAGCCCATCGAGGGTTCAAATCCCTCCGCCTCCGCGCTTGATCACCGAAGCCCCGGTCCACGGACCGGGGCTTCGGTCGTTCGATGCCCGTCTGAAGGTCGTTTCCGCAGCTCAGCGCGGGTGTGGCCAATGGATTTCGCGTCACGGCGCAGGTCATGTAATGTTGTTCTCGCAACGCCGACGGGGCGGAAAAAGCCCCCAACGCCAAGCACTCGTAGCTTAACGGATAGAGCATCTGACTACGGATCAGAAGGTTGCAGGTTCGAATCCTGCCGAGTGCACAGCAGGCCAGAGGCCCTCAGGAGAAATCCTGAGGGCCTCTGGTGTTTCCCGTGCGAGGGCGAAGTTCAGCAACCGCGTCAGCGCGGTGGAGGATCCGACGCCCGGCACGCCGGATCCGGTGATCTCGGAGAGCTCGCCGGTCTCGGGTGACGCCTGCGCTTACGCCGGTCGGCCTAGGCGCAGCCAGGCGGGTCGTCCTCGGTCGGCACGAACTGCATCGTGGGCATGCCGACAGCGTCGAAGTTGGCAGTGTCCGGGCCGATCAGGGTCATGTAACCGGCGAGCCTCTGACCGTGCGGTGAGGATGGCTCCCCCTTGACCTGCTCGACACCGGGAAACACAGAGTCGAGCACCCACCAACGGCTGTCGAACTTGACCCACTTGATCCCGCAGTGCGTATTGATGTCATACGGATACGGCTTGTGGACGGCGGCGTGGCGCGACAGTGTCATGCACCTGGGACGTTACGGTCACGCGTCTCGTTCCGCCGGAGGGACCGTCGCGGTGAAGTACGAGAGCCAGGTACGGCGACCACCAGGAGTGAGCCGCACGGGTGACGGGTGTCCCGGGCGGGGGAGGACCGGGCCGTGGCAGGGGATGCTGCACCGCGTTCGGGCCGAAGGGAGAGCCGCCGCACCGGTGGCAGTGACCGGCGTGGTCCTCCGGGCAACTCGCCGGTGTGCTCCCGGAGTCCGGCGCCGGCTCGTCGAGGCGCGTTTTTGGCTGTTCGCCGGCCGGGGCGGGGCGCGGGGTCTAATCTGGACAGTGACAAGATTGCCGGGGTGCGGCTCCGCGGAGCGGCCCCGCCGCAGCCACGAAGGTGAGACGGACGATGCCGACGCTCCCCTGGATCACTCCCCACGCAGCTCCGCCGCACGCCCGGGCCGTCGTCATGGCCTCCCGGTTCGAGGTGCGGTCCCTGCGGGACGTGCCCCGGTTCCTCTGGAAGTCGCTCGCCGCGTGGCGGCAGGTGCGGTCCGCCCCGGGAGCGTACGGGGCGTCGCTCATCGCCCGGCCGACCCAGCGCGTCTTCTACACGCTCTCCGCCTGGGAGAGCCGGGAAGCGCTCTACGCGTACGCGAGGGCCGAACCGCACCGGGGCATCATGACCGGGCTGCGCGCGACCATGAGGGTCTCGACGTTCACCTTCTGGGACGTGCCGGCCACGGAGCTGCCGATCGGCTGGGACGACGCGAAGCGCCGTCTCGCCGACCGGGCGAGGAACGACGAGCCGTCGGTCTGAGGGGCGGCGGTCGTCGGCGGCCGGTTGTCAGTGGCGGCCGCTAGCCTGCGGGTATGGGCTGGCTGTGCGGTGGTCTGCGGTGGGCGGAGGGG
>NZ_VBVX01000406.1 GCF_005981925.1 Streptomyces albidochromogenes | reverse complement strand
GCCCACCACCGGCCCGGCCCGCCCCACCGTGTCCGACGCGGAGCTGCTCCGCCTCGACCACCAGGTCTGCTTCTCGTTGCACGCGGCCTCCCGTGCCTTCGGCGGCGTCTACCGGGAGGCGCTCAAGGACCTCGGGCTCACCTACCCCCAGTACCTGGCCATGCTGGTTCTCTGGGAGCACGGCCCGCAGCCCGTCAAGGCGATCGGCGAGCAGCTGCGGCTCGACTCCGGAACGCTCTCCCCGCTGCTCAAGCGGCTGGAGGCGGCCGGCCTGGTGCGACGCGAGCGCAGCCCCGAGGACGAACGCTCGGTGACGGTTCACCTCACCGAGGAGGGCGCGGAGCTGCGCGAGCGGGCCCTGCCCGTGCCTCGTCGGATCCTGGCCGCGACCGGCCTCTCGGTCGAGGAGATCCTCGGCCTCCAGCAGCTTTTGGGCCGGCTGACGGGGGCGCTGGACGGGGCTCAGGGGTGACGCGGGCGGCCCGGTTCCCGGCGGCGCGGGGCATGCGGCGGGACGCTGCGCACGGGTTGCCCCGCCGGGCGTTTCCCGGGGGCCCGGCGACCCGCCCCTGCGGCCCTACGCGCCGCGCCCCATCCGCAGCGTCAGGATCTGGAACGGGCGCAGCGTCAGCTCCAGCGTGCCGTCCGGCCCCGGTTCGTACGCCGGTGCGTCCGCCAGGGGGCGCTCCAGCAGGTCCGTCGCCGTCACGGAGGTGACCGGGAAACCGGTCGCGAGCGTGGTCGAAGCGCGCCCGCCGGACGCCTCGTAGAGGCGCACGACCACGTCCCCGCCACGGTCCTCCGCCAGCTTCACCGCCTCCACGACCACCCGCTCGTCGCCCGACACGACCAGCGGCTCGACCGGGGCGCCGGAGCCCGCGACCGTACGCTCCGGCAGGTTGATCCAGTGCCCCTCCCGCACCGCGTCGGCGACCGTCGCGCCGGGCGCCAGCGCGAAACGCAGCCGGTGGGCGCCCTGGTCGGTGGCCGGGTCCGGGTAGCGCGGGGCGCGCAGGAGGGAGAGGCGGACGGTCGTGGTCTGCCCGCCGTCCTCCCGTACCGTACGGGTCACGTCGTGGCCGTACGTCGAGTCGTTGACGAGCGCCGCCCCCCACCCCGGCTCCTCCACCTGGATCCAGCGGTGCGCGCAGATCTCGAACTTCGCCGCTTCCCACGAGGTGTTGGTGTGCGTGGCCCGGTACACGTGGCCGAACTGCGTCTCGGCGGCCGACCTGTCGGCCTTCACGTCGAGCGGGAACGCCGCCTTCAGGAGCTGCTCGCTCTCGTGCCAGTCGACGTCCGTCTCGATGTCCAGCACCTTCGCGCCCGACCGCAGGGCCAGGCGCTGGACAACGGCCGAGGCGCCGAAGGAGCGCTCCACCGTCACCACCGCCCGCTCGTCCCCCGACTCGGTGAGGGTGAGGCGGTCGGCGTCCACCAGGTCGGTGACGTTGTGGCGGTAGAACGCGTCGATGTCCCACGCGTCCCACATGTTCGGGAAGTCCGGATGGATCTGGAGCAGGTTGGCCGCCCCGCCGGGCGCCACCGCCTCCCGGCCCGCCCCGATGTCGTACGCCGACACCACCAGCCCGCGCGCGTCCACGACGATCCGCAGCAGGCCGTTGGCGAGGACGTACCCGCCGGCCTCGCGGCTCACCGCTGTGACCGGGGGCGACGTGCGGGGCGGGACGACCGCCGCACCGCCCGCCGGGACCGAACGGCGCGCGTGCGGCGCCGCGTTGAACGTCAGCCGCGACGACCCCTCGCCCGCCAGCGCCTCCTGCGCGGCCGAGCTGATCGCCTCCAGCTCCGCCCGCACCCGCGCGTACGTCTCCCGCGCCTCCCGGTGCACCCACGCGATCGACGAGCCCGGCAGGATGTCGTGGAACTGGTGCAGCAGGACCGTCTTCCAGATCCGCTCCAGGTCGTCGTACGGATAGGCGTGGCCGGCCACCCGCACCGCCGCCGTCGCCGACCACAGCTCCGCCTCCCGCAGCAGCGACTCGCTGCGCCGGTTGCCCTGCTTGGTCCTGGCCTGCGAGGTGTACGTGCCCCGGTGCAGCTCCAGGTACAACTCGCCCGCCCACACCGGCGCGTCCGGATACTCGGCCTGTGCCTTCGCGAAGAAGGCGGCCGGCTTCTCGACCACCACCCTGGCGGAGCCCTCCAGGTCCCGCAGCCGCTCGGCCCGGGCGAGCATCTCGCGCGTGGGGCCCCCACCGCCGTCCCCCCACCCGAAGGGGACCAGTGAGCGTGACGCCCGGCCCTTCTCCCGGTAGTTGCGGGCCGCGTGCGCGAGCTGCGCGCCGCCGAGATCGCTGTTGTACGTGTCGACGGGAGGGAAGTGTGTGAAGACCCGCGTCCCGTCGATGCCCTCCCACCAGAAGGTGTGGTGCGGGAAGGTGTTGGACTGGCTCCACGAGATCTTCTGCGTCAGGAACCACTTCGAACCCGACAGCCGGACGAGCTGCGGCATCGCCGCCGTGTAGCCGAAGGAGTCCGGCAGCCAGACCTCCTCGGTCTCGACGCCGAACTCGTCCAGGAAGAACTTCTTCCCGTACAGGAACTGACGGGCCATCGCCTCCCCGCCCACCATGTTGGTGTCCGACTCCACCCACATGCCGCCGACCGGAACGAACTGCCCGTCCTCGGTCTTCTTCTTCACCTTCGCGAAGACCTCGGGCCGGTGCTCCTTGATCCAGGCGAGCTGCTGCGCCTGCGACATCGCGAAGACGAACTCCGGGTGAGTGTCCATCAGAGCCACCACGTTGGAGCAGGTACGGGCCACCTTCCGCACCGTCTCGCGCAGCGGCCACAGCCACGCCGAGTCGATGTGCGCGTGCCCGACCGCGCTGATCCGGTGCGCGGACGCGTTCGCGGGCGAGGCGAGGGCCCCGGTCAGCTCCGCGCGGGCGCGGGCGGCCGTACCGGCGACGTCGGCCAGGTCGACGGCGTCCAGCGCGCGTTCGACCGCGCGCAGGATCTCCCAGCGCCGCGCGTCGCCCTCCGCCAGCTCGGGCATCAGCGACCCCAGCACCTCCAGGTCCCGCACCAGCTCCCAGACCTCGGTCTCGACGACCACCAGCTCCGTCCGCCCGACGCGGTACAGCGGTTCGGCGGACGAGGTCAGCCGGTCACCCTCGTACGTCGGCGTCTGGCCGGCCAGCACCGGATTGGCGGCGGCCTCGACGTACAGCAGCACCTCCTCGCCGCCCCGCGCCGGGTCGGCGACCGGCACCCAGTCGTTGAACGGGTTCAGGGCCTTCACGGCCTGTCCGTCCGGGCGGTAGACCAGCCCCTCGCACTGGAAGCCCGGCATCCCCCGGTCGAAACCCAGGTCGACGACGGCCTCCACGGTGCGTCCCCGCCACTCGTCCGGCACCCGGCCGGTGACCCGGAACCAGGTCGTGCCCCACGCCGGGCCCCACGGCTGCCCCGGCGCGGCCGGTTCGTACACGGCGGACAGGCCCTCGGCGACCGGCACGGGCTCGCCCGGGACCTCCCACTTCCCGACGGTCAGCGGCGACCTCCGGGAATGGACGGCGGGCCCCAGGCGCTCGGTGAGGACGCGGCGCAGGCGGTGTTCCACGATGCTTCGGTCGTCATGCATGGGGCGGCTCCCGTGGTGGAAACGGCGGACGTCGTACGGGCCGGTCACCTCGGTGATACCCAGCCCGGGCGGTTGTCCGCCGCCCCTCCCCCTTGTCCTCCTCCGGCGTCCGCCGTCCGTGCCGTCCTCGGGCGGGCCGGGCGGAACGGCGCGCGGGCCCGCCACCACCTCAGGCGGGCTGCAGAAGGTCCCAGCGGTTGCCGTACAGGTCCTCGAAGACCGCGACCGAGCCGTACGGTTCGTGGCGCGGCTCCTCCAGGAAGCGGACGCCGGCCGCCGTCATCCGGGCGTGGTCGCGCGCGAAGTCGTCGGTGTGCAGGAAGAAGCCGACCCACCCGCCCGTCTGGCCGCCGACCCGCGCGCGCTGCTCGTCGTCCTTCGCGCGCGCCAGCAGCAGCCCCGTGCCGTCGGCGGAGCCGGGTGGGCGGACGACGACCCAGCGGGAGCCGTCGCCCCGGTCGGAGTCCTCGGCCAGGTCGAAGCCGAGCGCGCCGGTGTAGAAGGCGACGGCTTCGTCGTAGTCACGGACGACGAGGGTGACGAGAGCGATGTGCTGCATGGCCCCTTCCTACCCCACGCCACCCGTCGCCGGCCTCCCGAGGCCACAATGCCCTCATGGAACCGCACCGCCTCGTCGACCGCGCCCGCCGCCTCGTCGTCCCCGGCCGCCGCCGCGTCCTCGGCATCGCGGGGCCGCCCGGGGCGGGCAAGTCCACCCTCGCCGCACATCTCGTCGACCACCTCGGCGGACTCGCCGTACTCGTCCCCATGGACGGCTTCCACCTGGCAGGTGCCGAGCTGGAGCGCCTCGGCCGTACGGACCGCAAGGGCGCCCCCGACACCTTCGACGCCGCCGGGTACGCCGCCCTGCTGGCCAGGCTGCGCACCCCGCATCCGCCGGGCGCCGTCGTCTACGCGCCCGCCTTCGACCGGGCGATCGAGGAGCCCGTGGCCGGCAGCATCGCGGTGCCCGGCCCGGCGGACGTACCCCTCGTCATCACCGAGGGCAACTACCTGCTGCTCGACGAGGGCCCCTGGGCCGGCGTACGGGACCTGCTCGACGAGACCTGGTACCTGGAGCTCGACCAGGACGAGCGGGTACGCCGTCTCGTCGACCGGCACGAACGGTTCGGCAAGCCCCGCGCGGCCGCCGAGCGCTTCGTGCACCGGTCGGACGAGGCCAACGCGCGCCTGGTCGCGGCCGGCCGGCACCGCGCCGACCTCGTCGTCGCACTCGCCCCGTGACCGCCGCGAAACCGGCTCGCGAGGACACCGCGCCCCGGGCAGGATGAGGCCATGTCCTCCGCGCCCCGGCCTCCCGCCGCCCAGCCCTCCGGTCCTCAGCCGTCCGGCCCGCAGCCCTCAGGGCCGTCTCTCGCGTCCGCGCCTCCCGCGCCCCTCGCGTCGGAGTCCACCCC
>NZ_VBVX01000405.1 GCF_005981925.1 Streptomyces albidochromogenes | reverse complement strand
GGGCGGGGCGGCGGACCGGATGGTTCCGGTCAGCCGCCGGCCGTCAGGTGGTCGAACTCGCCGTCCTTGATCCCCAGCAGCATCGCCTCGATCTCGGCGGGCGTGTAGACCAGGGCGGGCCCGTCCGGGTGCCGCGAATTGCGGACTGCCACATTCCCGCCGGGCAATTTGGCGAACTCCACGCAGGATCCCTGCGAGTTGCTGTGCCTGCTCTTCTGCCAGACCACCCCGTGGAGCTCTGTGGCGGCCATGCCGTTGTACGCGTGGTGCACAGATCGCTCCCGGAAAGTGCAGATGTCAACTGCCCCGGATCATAGCTTTGTTCACTTGCTGATGCATGGGCAGATGCACGTGCACGCGGGGTGCTCCCTCGGTTACAGATACCCGGGGTCAGCGCGAGGAGTACGGCAGCAGGGCCATCTCCCTGGCGTTCCTGACGGCCCGGGCGAGCTGCCGCTGCTGCTGGGCCGAGACCCTTGTCACACGGCGGCCGCGGATCTTCCCGCGGTCCGAAATGAATTTCCGCAGGAGATCGGTGTCCTTGTAGTCAATGTACGTAATCCCCGCCTCGTCCAGCGGATTGGGGCGGGACTTGAGGGGCTTACGGGGGTCTTTACCTCGGGACGGGCGGGACATCATGCCTCCAGAAGGGAATCAAAAGCGGACGGCAGGCGCTTCCACGCATCGCGTCCCGCCGCGTATTCGGCGTCGGTCAACAAGCACGATTCGAGGAGCTCTTCGAGCCCGCCGCGGTCGAGTCCCGGCGACGTGAAGACCAGGTGCTGACAGCAGTCCCCGTGCTCGGGATGCCAGTCGAGCGCGGCCGCCGCCCGGCGGACGGGCGGCACCATCTCCCACGCGGCGTCCGGCAGCGAAGCCAGCCACGGCCCCACGCTCTCCACGCACAGCGCGCCGCCCGCCGCGTCCCACGCCATCAGCGTGTCCGGGCGGTCCGCGAGCCAGAAACGGCCCCGGCTGCGGGCGGCCGCACAGGTCAGGTCCTCCAGCGCCGCGTACAGGCGCTGCGGGTGGAAGGGCCGCTTCCGATGCCACACCAGGGTGCCGACGCCGTGATCGTCCGCGTCCTGCGGCAGCAGCGCGCAGGCGGGATGCTGGCGGGCCGCCGCCGCCTCGATGTCGAAGCCGGCGAAGGCCGCCTCCGCGAGCTCGCCGGACGCCGCCGCCACCCTGCGGGCGGTCGGGTGCAGCTGCGCGAGCAGCGCCTCGTCCTGCTCGTCCGCCTCCTCGCTGTCCACGACGGCGAGGACCGGGGCGTACTCCAGCTGACGCGCCCAGGTGTCGGCGACCGTCCGCCGGTCGGTCGCCGCCGCCGCCAGTCCGGCCTCCGCCAGATCGTCGCCGCAGCCGAGGTACGGCAGGAGCAGCGCCGGGTCGACCGCCGTCATGACGGCGGTCAGGGCGAGCACGTCCCCGCCGTGCGCGACGACGACCTCGGCCATCGCCTTCGGCTCGACCGAGTCCCACAGCTCGACGATCGCCAGGCGGGTGAGACCGCCGCCGGCCAGCCGCTCCAGCTCCGGTACGAGGTCTTCGCGCAGCGCGCAGCACGCGCAGTCGTTGACCAGCGGAGCGTCGCCGGACGCGCTCTCGCCGAGGCTGTCGCGGACCGTGCGGCGCACCGTTCCCCCGGCCGCGGTCGAGAGGTCGTGGTGCAGCGCGACGCTCCCGGGGACCCGTCGCAGGAGCTGTTCCACGACCTCCTTGCGGGCGTCGGAGTGCAGCCCGCCGACGATGACGACGGGCAGCTTTCCCTTCGCGGCCACTACTTCGCCCCGTAGCGGCGCTTGAAGCGCTCCACGCGGCCCGCCGTGTCCAGCACCCGGGCCGTGCCCGTGTAGAAGGGGTGGCTCCGCGAGGAGATCTCGACGTCGACGACGGGGTACGTACGGCCGTCCTCCCACTCCACCGTCTTGTCGCTGGTCATCGTGGAGCGGGTGAGGAAGGCGAAGCCGCCGGCCTTGTCGCGGAAGACGACGGGGCCGTACGGCGGGTGGATTCCGGGCTTCATGTGCTGATGCCCCCTTCTGGTCTGGCTTCTGGTCCGGTCAGCGCTCTTCGCGGAAGTCGACGTGCCGGCGGACGACCGGGTCGAACTTGCGCAGCGTCATGCGGTCGGGGTCGTTGCGGCGGTTCTTGCGGGTCACGTACGTGTAGCCGGTCCCCGCCGTGGACCGGAGCTTGATGATCGGGCGGACTTCGTCGCGTGCCATGTGGTTAGTATATGGAAATGGTTCCCATTTTCAAGAAGGGGTGATCGCACCTTGTCCGCGCACTGCCAGCTGACCGGCGCCGAGCCGGGATTCGGCAACAACATCTCCCACTCGCACCGGCGCACGTCCCGTCGCTTCGACCCGAACATCCAGCGCAAGCGCTACTGGCTGGCGAGCGAGGGCCGCCATGTGCGGCTCGTGCTCAGCGCCCGGGCGATCAAGACCGTCGACGTGATCGGCGTCGAGGCGGCCGTGGCCCGCATCCGCGCCCGGGGGGTGAAGGTCTGATGGCGAAGAAGAGCAAGATCGCGCGCAACGAGCGGCGCAAGGCGGTCGTCGAGCGGTACGCCGAGCGACGGGCGGAGCTGAAGGAGATCCTCCGCAGGCCCGGAACGCCGGACACCGACCGCGCCGCCGCCCTGGCGGAGCTGCGCCGCCAGCCGCGCGACGCGAGCGCCACGCGGGTGCGCAACCGCGACAGCGTGGACGGCCGGCCGCGGGGCCACCTCCGGAGGTTCGGGCTCTCCCGGGTCCGGATGCGGGAGCAGGCGCATGCCGGTTTCCTCCCCGGCGTACGCAAGTCCTCCTGGTAGCTTGGCGCGTCCCGACCTACCGAATCTGGGGAGTCCGGAGTGCGTGAGTACGTACGTACCACCGTCGCGGCGGCGGCCGTCGCCGCCACCCTCGTCCTGACCGGCTGCAGCGGCGACAACGGCGCGGACGCCGGCGGCGACAAGGGCAAGGACACCGGCGCGAACGGCACGAGCGGCGGAGGCGGACAGAACAGCACCCCGCCCGGCGGGGATCAGGGGACGTCGGCGGACGTCGCCGGGTCCTGGGTCGCCACGACCGACGGGAAGATCATCGCGCTGATCATCCAGGGGTCCGACGCGGCGGTGGCCGGTGAGCACGTCTGCACCGGCACGGTCGCCGAGGGCGGCAAGGTGACGCTGAGGCTGAAGTGCGCCGACGGCAACGCCGACCGTACGACCGGGGTGGTCACCCCGGGCGCCGGCGGCGACTCGATCACCGTGAAGTGGGGCAGCGGGATCAAGGACACCTTCAGGAAGTCCGCCGCCGGCGACAAGCTGCCGGAGGGGATGCCCTCGGATCTGCCGAAGCTGCCGGGTTCCTGACGACACGTCGGCGAGTACGCGCGGGCCGCGGTTCCCTCCGGGGGCCGCGGCCCTTCGTCGTACAGGGCCCGGGGCGGGCCGGGGCCGGGACGGTCAGCGGGTCACGCCCGGGCGGGGCCCCATGCTGGCGCGGTCGGCCGCCGCGGTGCCGTGTTCCCAGCCCGCGTGGTCGCTGACGCCGCGCACCCGCGTGGACGTCGTCGCCGGGAACATCCGCTCCGCCCGGTCCTCCACCGCCAGGTCCCGCGCCGCGAGCACCGGCAGCAGCGAGCCGTCCGTCTCCTGCGTCACGTGACCCGTCGCCTCCGACAGGCGTTGGCCGAGCCGGCTCGCGTACGCCGTCAGGAAGGCCTGGCGGAACGCCTTCGTGCGCTTGCGGCCGCCGGCCCGCTGCGCCGCCTCCGCCCGTGTCATCGCCGCCGTGCCCTGCACGAGGAGGGAGGTGTAGAGCAGCTCGACGGACTCCAGGTCGGGTTCGAAGCCGACGACCGTGGAGAAGTTGAAGCCGCTGTTCCACACCGCGCGGCAGCGGTTCGCGCCGGCGACCGCGTCGAGCAGGACCGCCTTGGCCGTCTCGTACGGCGCGTCCACGCCGATCCGGCAGGCCGCAGGCACGTCGCCGGTGTGCCCCTGCGCGGACAGCAGCGCGGCGTCGATGCTGTGGCGGGCCATCAGCTCCTGCGCCTTGGCGGTGAGGGCCTCCGCCTCGTCCGGGTAGTCGGTCGCCTCCGCCTTGGCCAGCAGCGCGCGGATGCGGCTGAGCATGCGCGGCTCGTCGGGGGTGGCCGCGTGCGCACGTACGTGTGAGGACTCGCCCGGGGGCGGGCCCACCGGCTCGATCGAGGGGAGGCGGACGAGGAGGCGGAACAGTTCGAGGTGCGCCGTGGCGAGCGAGAAGCGGTCCGTCCGCTCGCGCGCGGCCAGTTCGTCGGCGTACCGCTCGTCGTCGTGCCACCAGGGCCGGACCGCTTCGAGCTCGCGCAGCTGTGCCTCCCAGCGGGGGGCCGTCCGCGCGTACCTGCGGTTCTCGGCGGCGATCAGGTCGGTGGTCAGGCGCACGTGGCGGTCGTCGAGGTCGCGGCGGACGAGGCGTACGACGTCGGCGGGCTGCCAGCCCCGCTCCCAGGCCCGGCGTACCAGCTCCTCGCCGCGCCGCAGGATCTCGCGCCCCGCCGCGGGCCAGGGCGCGGCGGCGATCAGCGAGGCGCCGAGGTCGAGGCCCGCGTCGCCTTCGGCGTACACCGCCGCGGATATCGCCTTCTCCACCTGCTCCATGCCCACGATGGTGTCACGCGGCAGGGCCAGGCATACCCCGGGAGCTGGTCGCACGACAAGCTGAGCGGCGCCGGAACGTCCCGCGACAGACCCGGCATCACGCCCCAAGCAGCTAGGAGAGAACATCCCGGGACAGACCCGGCATCACGCTCCGAGCAGCCAGGAGAGGACGTCCCGCGACAGACCCGGCTTCGCGCTCCGAGCTGCCCGGAGGGGACGTGTCGGGGCGCTCCCCGCAGGGCGTCGAACGCAACCACGCCGAACGACCGTGAGCAGTACCCGAACGTTCGGCGCCCGAGGAGACGCCCCGGCGCGGCACCGACCCCGAAGCCCCGGCACCAGCACCCCCGCGCAGCCGCAGCCGCACTCTCACCCGCACCCGCACCCGCAGCCACCCGCAC
>NZ_VBVX01000404.1 GCF_005981925.1 Streptomyces albidochromogenes | reverse complement strand
AGCGAGGACGCTGAGAACAGCGGGCCACATTCCGGCCCGATCTGTTCCGCTCTTTCGTGGTGCTAGCTCGATTACGAGCAAACATTCATGGAGAGTTTGATCCTGGCTCAGGACGAACGCTGGCGGCGTGCTTAACACATGCAAGTCGAACGATGAAGCCCTTCGGGGTGGATTAGTGGCGAACGGGTGAGTAACACGTGGGCAATCTGCCCTTCACTCTGGGACAAGCCCTGGAAACGGGGTCTAATACCGGATAACACTTCTTCGGGCATCTGAAGAGGTTAAAAGCTCCGGCGGTGAAGGATGAGCCCGCGGCCTATCAGCTTGTTGGTGGGGTAATGGCCTACCAAGGCGACGACGGGTAGCCGGCCTGAGAGGGCGACCGGCCACACTGGGACTGAGACACGGCCCAGACTCCTACGGGAGGCAGCAGTGGGGAATATTGCACAATGGGCGAAAGCCTGATGCAGCGACGCCGCGTGAGGGATGACGGCCTTCGGGTTGTAAACCTCTTTCAGCAGGGAAGAAGCGAAAGTGACGGTACCTGCAGAAGAAGCGCCGGCTAACTACGTGCCAGCAGCCGCGGTAATACGTAGGGCGCAAGCGTTGTCCGGAATTATTGGGCGTAAAGAGCTCGTAGGCGGCTTGTCGCGTCGGATGTGAAAGCCCGGGGCTTAACCCCGGGTCTGCATTCGATACGGGCAGGCTAGAGTGTGGTAGGGGAGATCGGAATTCCTGGTGTAGCGGTGAAATGCGCAGATATCAGGAGGAACACCGGTGGCGAAGGCGGATCTCTGGGCCATTACTGACGCTGAGGAGCGAAAGCGTGGGGAGCGAACAGGATTAGATACCCTGGTAGTCCACGCCGTAAACGTTGGGAACTAGGTGTTGGCGACATTCCACGTCGTCGGTGCCGCAGCTAACGCATTAAGTTCCCCGCCTGGGGAGTACGGCCGCAAGGCTAAAACTCAAAGGAATTGACGGGGGCCCGCACAAGCAGCGGAGCATGTGGCTTAATTCGACGCAACGCGAAGAACCTTACCAAGGCTTGACATATACCGGAAACACCTAGAGATAGGTGCCCCCTTGTGGTCGGTATACAGGTGGTGCATGGCTGTCGTCAGCTCGTGTCGTGAGATGTTGGGTTAAGTCCCGCAACGAGCGCAACCCTTGTCCTGTGTTGCCAGCATGCCCTTCGGGGTGATGGGGACTCACAGGAGACCGCCGGGGTCAACTCGGAGGAAGGTGGGGACGACGTCAAGTCATCATGCCCCTTATGTCTTGGGCTGCACACGTGCTACAATGGCCGGTACAATGAGCTGCGATGCCGCGAGGCGGAGCGAATCTCAAAAAGCCGGTCTCAGTTCGGATTGGGGTCTGCAACTCGACCCCATGAAGTCGGAGTTGCTAGTAATCGCAGATCAGCATTGCTGCGGTGAATACGTTCCCGGGCCTTGTACACACCGCCCGTCACGTCACGAAAGTCGGTAACACCCGAAGCCGGTGGCCCAACCCCTTGTGGGAGGGAGCTGTCGAAGGTGGGACTGGCGATTGGGACGAAGTCGTAACAAGGTAGCCGTACCGGAAGGTGCGGCTGGATCACCTCCTTTCTAAGGAGCACTTCTTACTCGGTCCGCCGAGTCAGAGGCCACTACGCAGGCAAACGTTCTGCGGTGGTTGCTCATGGGTGGAACGTTGACTACTCGGCACGGTCTCTTCAGACAGCAAGTACTGCCCTCGGGCGTGGAAAGTTGATCGAAGAGGGATCGGGTCGGGCACGCTGTTGGGTATCTGAGGGTACGGACTTCGGTCTTTATCTTCGCGATGCCGGCCCCAGTGCACTCGTCCGTAAGGGCGGGGTGATGGGTGGCTGGTCGTTGCTTGAGAACTGCACAGTGGACGCGAGCATCTGTGGCCAAGTTTTTAAGGGCGCACGGTGGATGCCTTGGCACCAGGAACCGATGAAGGACGTGGGAGGCCACGATAGTCCCCGGGGAGCCGTCAACCAGGCTTTGATCCGGGGGTTTCCGAATGGGGAAACCCGGCAGTCGTCATGGGCTGTCACCCATACCTGAACACATAGGGTATGTGGAGGGAACGCGGGGAAGTGAAACATCTCAGTACCCGCAGGAAGAGAAAACAACCGTGATTCCGGGAGTAGTGGCGAGCGAAACCGGATGAGGCCAAACCGTATGCGTGTGATACCCGGCAGGGGTTGCGCATGCGGGGTTGTGGGATCTCTTTGTCACAGTCTGCCGGCTGTGAGACGAGTCAGAAACCGTTGGTGTAGGCGAAGGACATGCGAAAGGTCCGGCGTAGAGGGTAAGACCCCCGTAGCTGAAACATCAACGGCTCGTTTAAGAGACACCCAAGTAGCACGGGGCCCGAGAAATCCCGTGTGAATCTGGCGGGACCACCCGTTAAGCCTAAATATTCCCTGGTGACCGATAGCGGATAGTACCGTGAGGGAATGGTGAAAAGTACCGCGGGAGCGGAGTGAAATAGTACCTGAAACCGTGTGCCTACAAGCCGTGGGAGCGTCGCGCATTGAGTTTACTCAATGCGTCGTGACTGCGTGCCTTTTGAAGAATGAGCCTGCGAGTTAGCGGTGTGTAGCGAGGTTAACCCGTGTGGGGAAGCCGTAGCGAAAGCGAGTCCGAACAGGGCGATTGAGTTGCACGCTCTAGACCCGAAGCGGAGTGATCTAGCCATGGGCAGGTTGAAGCGGAGGTAAGACTTCGTGGAGGACCGAACCCACCAGGGTTGAAAACCTGGGGGATGACCTGTGGTTAGGGGTGAAAGGCCAATCAAACTCCGTGATAGCTGGTTCTCCCCGAAATGCATTTAGGTGCAGCGTCGTGTGTTTCTTGCCGGAGGTAGAGCACTGGATAGGCGATGGGCCCTACCGGGTTACTGACCTTAGCCAAACTCCGAATGCCGGTAAGTGAGAGCACGGCAGTGAGACTGTGGGGGATAAGCTCCATGGTCGAGAGGGAAACAGCCCAGAGCATCGACTAAGGCCCCTAAGCGTACGCTAAGTGGGAAAGGATGTGGAGTCGCAGAGACAACCAGGAGGTTGGCTTAGAAGCAGCCACCCTTGAAAGAGTGCGTAATAGCTCACTGGTCAAGTGATTCCGCGCCGACAATGTAGCGGGGCTCAAGCGTACCGCCGAAGTCGTGTCATTCACACATATATCCCCAACGGGAGTGTGGATGGGTAGGGGAGCGTCGTGTGCCGGGTGAAGCAGCCGCGGAAGCGAGTTGTGGACGGTTCACGAGTGAGAATGCAGGCATGAGTAGCGATACACACGTGAGAAACGTGTGCGCCGATTGACTAAGGGTTCCTGGGTCAAGCTGATCTGCCCAGGGTAAGTCGGGACCTAAGGCGAGGCCGACAGGCGTAGTCGATGGACAACCGGTTGATATTCCGGTACCCGCTTTGAAACGCCCAGTATCGAATCCATTAATGCTAAGGCCGTGAAGCCGTTCCGGACCCTTCGGGGAAAGGAAAGTGGTGGAGCCGCCGGCCCAAGGTGGTAGTAGGTAAGCGATGGGGTGACGCAGGAAGGTAGTCCAGCCCGGGCGGTGGTTGTCCCGGGGTAAGGGTGTAGGCCGAGGGGTAGGTAAATCCGTCCCTCGTTAAGGCTGAGACCTGATGCCGAGCCGATTGTGGTGAAGTGGATGATCCTATGCTGTCGAGAAAAGCCTCTAGCGAGTTTCATGGCGGCCCGTACCCTAAACCGACTCAGGTGGTCAGGTAGAGAATACCGAGGCGTTCGGGTGAACTATGGTTAAGGAACTCGGCAAAATGCCCCCGTAACTTCGGGAGAAGGGGGGCCATCACTGGTGATCGGATTTACTCCGTGAGCTGGGGGTGGCCGCAGAGACCAGCGAGAAGCGACTGTTTACTAAAAACACAGGTCCGTGCGAAGCCGTAAGGCGATGTATACGGACTGACGCCTGCCCGGTGCTGGAACGTTAAGGGGACCGGTTAGTGCGCTTTCGGGCGTGCGAAGCTGAGAACTTAAGCGCCAGTAAACGGCGGTGGTAACTATAACCATCCTAAGGTAGCGAAATTCCTTGTCGGGTAAGTTCCGACCTGCACGAATGGCGTAACGACTTCTCGACTGTCTCAACCATAGGCCCGGTGAAATTGCACTACGAGTAAAGATGCTCGTTTCGCGCAGAAGGACGGAAAGACCCCGGGACCTTTACTACAGTTTGATATTGGTGTTCGGTTCGGCTTGTGTAGGATAGGTGGGAGACTGTGAAGCATGCACGCCAGTGTGTGTGGAGTCAATCTTGAAATACCACTCTGGTCGTGCTGGATGTCTAACCTCGGTCCGTGATCCGGATCAGGGACAGTGTCTGATGGGTAGTTTAACTGGGGCGGTTGCCTCCTAAAGAGTAACGGAGGCGCCCAAAGGTTCCCTCAGCCTGGTTGGCAATCAGGTGTTGAGTGTAAGTGCACAAGGGAGCTTGACTGTGAGACCGACGGGTCGAGCAGGGACGAAAGTCGGGACTAGTGATCCGGCAGTGGCTTGTGGAAGCGCTGTCGCTCAACGGATAAAAGGTACCCCGGGGATAACAGGCTGATCTTCCCCAAGAGTCCATATCGACGGGATGGTTTGGCACCTCGATGTCGGCTCGTCGCATCCTGGGGCTGGAGTCGGTCCCAAGGGTTGGGCTGTTCGCCCATTAAAGCGGTACGCGAGCTGGGTTTAGAACGTCGTGAGACAGTTCGGTCCCTATCCTCTGCGCGCGTAGGAATATTGAGAAGGGCTGTCCCTAGTACGAGAGGACCGGGACGGACGAACCTCTGGTGTGCCAGTTGTCCTGCCAAGGGCATGGCTGGTTGGCTACGTTCGGAAAGGATAACCGCTGAAAGCATCTAAGCGGGAAGCCTGCTTCGAGATGAGTATTCCCACCCCCTTTGAGGGGTTAAGGCTCCCAGTAGACGACTGGGTTGATAGGCCAGATGTGGAAGCCCGGCAACGGGTGGAGCTGACTGGTACTAATAGGCCGAGGGCTTGTCCTCAGTTGCTCGCGTCCACTGTGTT
>NZ_VBVX01000403.1 GCF_005981925.1 Streptomyces albidochromogenes | reverse complement strand
CGGGGAGCGGAGTCCCCCGGTAGCCGACCGAGCGCAGCACGAGCTGCGCCTCGATGTCCTCGTAGGTGCCCGTGCCGCGAATGCCCCCGGCGCCGTCCGGCACCGTGCGCTCGAAGCGCACGCCCGCGTCGATCAGCCGTCCGTGCCGAGCCGGTCCGCCTCCAGCGCGGCCGCTTCCAGGACGCGTTCGATGAGGCCCGGGAAGAGCGCGTCCAGGTCCTCGCGCCGCAGCCCGTTGAGTTTGGCGGTACCCCGGTACGCCTGGCGGATCACCCCGCTCTCCCGCAGGACGCGGAAGTGGTGGGTGGTCGTCGACTTGGTCACGGGAAGGGTGAAGTACGAGCAGGCCAGGTCGGCCTCGGCCACCGCCATCTCGCGCACGATGAGCAGACGCATCGGGTCGGAGAGCGCGTGCAGCACCCCTTCGAGACGGATCTCGTCGCGCGTCGGGTGCGCGAGTTCACGCGTGCTCGTGGCGGTGGTCACGGCGTCTCCAGTTCGTCCGGGGAACCCATTGTACGACGCTCTTCGTAATTACGACCGCCGACGGGCGGGCACGGCGGGTGCGCCGCTCCCGCCCGGCCGGGGGAACCTCAGATCGCCCACCCGTACGGGTCGGGTACGCGCACCTCGCCGCCCAGTTCGCGTGCCGCGTGGAGGGCGAACGAGGGGTCGCGCAGCAGCTCCCGGCCGAGCAGCACGGCGTCCGCCATGCCCTCGGCGACGATCTTCTCGGCCTGCACCGGGTCGGTGATCAGGCCGACGGCGGCGACCGGCAGGCCGGTCTCGGTGCGGACCCGCTCGGCGAACGGCACCTGGTAACCGGGGCCGACGGGGATCCGCGCGCCGGGCGCGAGCCCGCCGGTCGAGACGTCGAGGAGGTCGACGCCGTGGGCCCGCAGTTCGCGGGCGAGGCGCACGGTGTCGTCGCCGGTCCAGCCGGTCCGCTCGTCCTCGTCGTTCTCGGTCAGCCAGTCGGTGGCGGACACGCGGAAGAACAGCGGCAGTTCCTCGGGCCAGACGGCCCGCACCGCGTCCACGACCTCCAGGGCGAAGCGCGTGCGGTTCTCGAAGGAGCCGCCGTACTCGTCGGTGCGGTGGTTGCTGTGCGGGGAGAGGAACTCGCCGATCAGGTAGCCGTGCGCCCCGTGGATCTCGACCACCTTGAAGCCGGCGGCCAGGGCGCGCCGCGCCGCATCGGTGAACTGGCCGACGACCTCCTTGATCTGATCCGTCGTGAGCGCGGTGGGCACCGCGTGGCTCTCGGCGTACGCCGACGCGCTGGGGGCGACGGGCTGCCAGGCCTCGGGTCCCGTGACGAGGGCGCCCCCGCCGCGCCAGGGGCGGTCCGTCGACGCCTTGCGTCCGGCGTGCGCCAGCTGGATGCCCGGGACCGTGCCCTGACTCTCCAGGAACGACGCGACGCGACTGAGGGCCTCGGCCTGCCGGTCGTTCCAGATCCCCAGGTCGGCGGGGCTGATCCGGCCCTCCGGGCTCACCGCCGTGGCCTCGACGAGGATCAGGCCGGTGCCGCCGGCGGCGCGGGCGCCGTAGTGGGCGAGGTGCCAGTCGTGCGCCACTCCGGCATTCGGCCCGAACACCTCCGCGCTGTACTGGCACATGGGGGCCATCCAGATCCGGTTGGGAACGGTCAGCGAACGCAGGGTGTAGGGCTCGAAGAGGGCACTCACGAGAAGGACTCCGTTTCAGCCGGGGCAGCCGGATCGATGCGCTTAGTACGACACACACCGTACTACGACGACCGTGAAATTACGAAGCCCTTCGTACAAGGCGGGCCCGGGTCAGCCGCCGAAGGGTGTGCCGGGCAGCCCTCGGCCCGCGCCCGGGAGGACCAGCAGGGAGCCGGAGAGCGGGTGTGGGTGAGCGAGGCCGGTGCGGGCGGTGGTGACGTACAGGTCGCGCAGGTCCGCGCCGCCGAACGCGCACGCCGTGGGGCGGCGTACGGGAAGCGCGAAGACCCGGTCGAGCCGGCCGTCCGGCGTGTAGCGGCGGACGGCCGCGCCGTCCCAGAGCGCCACCCACACGCAGCCGTCGGCGTCCACGGTCAGGCCGTCCGGGTAGCCCGCGCCCTCTTCGACCGTCACCCACGCGCGCCGGTTCACCGCGCGCTCACCGGCCATGTCGAAGACGTCGACGCGACGGGTCGGCGAGTCGACGTAGTACATGAGGCGCCCGTCGGGGCTCCACCCCGTGCCGTTGCTGACGGTCGCGGACACGGCCCGCGTCGCCGTGCCGTCCGGCGCTATCCGGGTGAGACCGCCACCGCCGGGCGCCTCGTCGTACCGCATGGCGCCCGCCCACAGCGCCCCGTCGGGCGCCACGGCCGCGTCATTGCCGCGGCGGCCGGGCGCGGGGTCACGCACCAGCCAGGAGAAGGCCGGGCCGGGCCCGTACAGCCCCACTCCGTCACGGAGGTTGACGACCAGGCCGCCGCCCGCCCGCGGCTTGGCCGCGCCGACGTGCTGCTCGGTGGTCATGACCGTACGGCGGCCGGTCACCGGGTCGTAGGTGTGGATCCGGGCGGACAGGATGTCCACCCAGATCAGTCGGCCGGCCGCCGCGTCCCAGGTCGGTGCCTCGCCCAGCGACGCCCGCTCGCGCACCGCGACGCGTACGGCCCCGGAGGTCACGGCCGGATCCGGTGGCCCAGGCGGACGGACAGGTCGGCCGCACCCTTGGCCGCCATCTCGGCCAGTTCGGCCTCCCGCGCCTCGCTCCAGCGGATCATGGGCACCGAGATGGAGAGCGCGGCCACGACACGCCCCGCACTGTCGCGCACCGGCGCGGCCACACAGCTCACGTCCGGGTTCGACTCCCGGTGCTCGAACGCCAGGCCGCTCTCCCGGATGCGGGCGAGGGCGGTGCGCAGTTCGTCCGGATCGGTGATGCTGTTGGGCGTCATGGCGGCGAAGGACCGGCCGGCGAACCGTGCTTCGAGCTCCGCCTCGGGCAGTGAGGCGAGCAGCATCTTGCCGACGGAGGTGCAGTGCGCGGGCAGCCTGCGGCCGGCGGCGGAGACCATCCTGACCGCGTGCGTGGAGTCCACTTTCGCGATGTAGATGACGTCGGTGTCCTCCAGGATGGCGACGTGCACGGTCTCGTCGCACGTCTCGGCCACCTCACGGGCCACCTGCTGCCCCTCCGCCGCGAGGTCGAGCTGTTCGGCGTACCGGCTGCCGAGTTGGTACGTGCGCACCCCCAGCCGGTAGCGGCCGGGCTGGTCGGGGACGGGCACCACGTAGGAGCGCGCGGCGAGCGTGGTGAGCAGCTCGTGCACGGTGGTGCGGGGCAGTTGGAGCTTGCGCGTCACGTCGGGCGCGGACAGGGTGCCGTCCCCCTCCAGGAACAGCTCCAGTATGTCCAGCGACCTCGTCACCGCCGGGACCAGTCGTCCCATGATCGGCCACCCACCCCTTCCGTTCGAAACTCCGACCATTGGCCGGTATGACGAACACAGGCTAACCACACGCCGGTTGGCCCGGCAATGGGCAACGCTTCACCGTGCACGAGCCATTGACACCCCCTGGAGCCGCTGATTACGGTCACGCCAGCATTTCGAACGTGTGACGAAATCTCGAACACTTCCAAGGGGCAACTGCCTTGCGTATTACGGGAATCAGCACGCATGTCGTCGGGACACCCTGGCGCAATCTCACCTACGTCGTCGTCCACACGGACGAAGGCCTCACCGGCGTCGGCGAGACCCGGATGCTCGGCCGCACCGACGCGCTGCTCGGCTACCTCCGCGAGGCGGAGGCCAACCACATCGCGGGTTCCGACCCGTTCGCCGTCGAGGACCTGGTGCGCCGCATGAAGTACGGCGACTACGGGCGGGCCGGCGAGATCGTCATGTCGGGCATCGCCGTCGTGGAGATGGCCTGCTGGGACATCAAGGGCAAGGCGCTCGGCGTACCGGTCTGGCAGCTGCTCGGCGGCAAGGTGACCGACAAGGTCAAGGCGTACGCCAACGGCTGGTACACCACGGAGCGCACTCCCGAGGCATACCACAAGGCCGCGCGGGCTGTGGTCGAGCGGGGCTACCGCGCGCTGAAGATCGACCCCTTCGGCACCGGGCACTACGAACTCGACCAGGCCGCCACGCGGTACGCGGTGTCGCTGATCGAGGCGGTGCGGGACGCGATCGGCCCCGACGCGGAGCTCATGCTGGAGATGCACGGCCGCTTCTCCCCCGCCACGGCGGTGCGGCTGGCCCACGAGCTGGCGCCCTTCCGGCCGGCCTGGCTGGAGGAGCCGGTCCCGCCGGAGAACCTCAAGGCGCTGGAGAAGGTCGCCGCCAAGGTGGACATGCCCGTCGCCACCGGCGAGCGCATCCACGACCGGATCGAGTTCCGCGAACTGTTCGAGTCCCAGGCGGCCGACATCATCCAGCCGGACCTCGGCCACATCGGCGGCATCCTGGAGGCACGCAAACTCGCCGCGACCGCCGAGACCCACTACGTGCAGGTCGCGCCGCACAACGTGGGCGGCTCCGTCCTGACCGCCGCGAGCCTCCAGCTGGCGGCCTGCACACCCAACTTCAAGATTCTTGAGCACTTCAACGACTTCGCCGACGCGGAGATCAAGAAGGTGGTGCGGGGAGCGCCCGAGGTGGTCGACGGCTGCTTCGAGGTTTCCCACGCCCCGGGCCTGGGCGTCGAACTCGACGTGGACGCCGCCGCCGAGTTCCCCCAGCAGCAGGCGCGGTTCGACCTGTGGGCCGAGGGCTGGGAGCGGAGGAAACCGAAGTGAGCAGCCGGTCGGTCGTGATCGAGCGGCCCGGCGAGCACCGGCTGGAGACCGGCCCCGAACGCCCGCACGGCGAACGACCACGCCGACGACGGGGCCCCGAACACGGACCGCACGGTGAGCTGGCTCAGCGACAGGTGCACCGGATCGATCCCCGTCGCCCCCGGCGAGCGCATCCACGACCGGATTGAGTTCCGCGAACTGTTCGAGTCCCAGGCGGCCGACATCATCCAGCCGGACCTCGGCCACATCGGCGGCATCCTGGAGGCACGCAAACTCTGTCTCTTATACAC
>NZ_VBVX01000402.1 GCF_005981925.1 Streptomyces albidochromogenes | reverse complement strand
GGGCGGTGGCGGAGCCGGGGCGGCTCAGTCCGTGATCTGGATCTTGCCGTTGGCGTCGGCCGGCTCCTGGGCCGGCTTGCCGCCGCGCTGGGTGATGCCCTTCAGCAGCTCGGCGAGGTCGACGCCGGTGGTGGAGCTGAGCATCTCCATGCCCTGGGCCAAGTTGTCCGTGACCGTACGGGAGAGCTGGCTCGCGCCGTCCGTGGAGATCACGGTCAGCTTGTCGATGGCGCTCATCGGCTCGGCCGCCTTGGCGACGACCTGCGGGAGCACCTCGACGAGCATCTGCAGGACGGCCGCGTCGCCGTACTGCGCGAACGCGTCGGCCTTCTTGCGCATGGCCTCGGCCTCGGCCGAACCCTTCGCGGCGATGGCCGCCGCCTCCGCCTCGCCCTCGATGCGTACGGCCTCGGCGAGCGCCGCGCGGTGCAGCTTCTCGCCCTCACCGGTGAGGCGGGAGCGCTCGGCGTCCGCCTCGGCCTCCTTGACCTGCGCGATACGCCGGGCCTCGGCCTCCTGCTCCGCCTGGTAGCGCGCGGCGTCGGCGGGCTTGCGGACCTTGGTGTCGAGCTCGCGGTCGGTCAGCGCGGCCTGGCGCTCGGCGACCTTCTCCTGCTCGGCGAGTACTTCCTGCTGGCGCGCGGCGTCGGCGAGCGGGCCGGCGGCGTTGGCCTTGGCGGAGGCGGCCTCGGTCTCGACGCGGATCTCGGCCTGCTTGAGGTAGAAGGTCCGCTCGGCGACGGCGATCTCCTCGGCCGCCTTCAGCCGGGCCTGCTCCGAGGCCCGCTTGGCGATCGCCTCGGCGATGTCGGCCTCCTGGCGGGCGCGGGCGGCCTCGGGGCGGCCGAGGTCCTCCAGGTAGGAGCCCTCGGTGGTGATGTCCTGGATCTGGAAGGCGTCGAGGATCAGACCCTGGCCGGAGAGGCTGGCCTCGGCCTCCTCGGCGACCTGACCGGCGAAGGCGGCGCGGTCGCGGATGATGTCCTCGACCGACATGCGGCCGACGATGGCGCGCAGCGCGCCGGACAGCACTTCCTGCGTGAAGCCGACGATGCCGTCCTGCTGCTGGAGGAAACGCTGGGCCGCGGCCCGGATGGCGTCCTCGCTGCCGCCGACCTTGACGATCGCGACGCCTTCGAGGTTGGCCTTCACACCGCGCAGGGTGACGGCGCCGCGGACGGAGATCGGGATGTGCCGGCTGGAGAGGTCGAGCGTGAACTTCTGCTGGACGAACGGCACGACGAAGACGCCGCCGCCGACGACGACCTTCTGGCCGCTGTTGTCGGTGGAGGTCTGGCCGGTGACCGGGTCGACGGAGGTCTTACCGCGGCGGCCGGTGATGATGAACGCTTCGCTGGGGCCGGCGACCTTGTAGCGCGTGATGACGACAAGGGCCAGCAGAACGAGGAGTACGACGACTCCCACGACGGCGATGACGACTGGACTCATGAGGCATTCCCCCCTGCCTTCCCAGGGGAGGCAGCAGTTGGAGCGATGAAGGACTGGTACAGCTGTGTGCGGACATGGGCCCCGGCGTGGGCGTCGACGCCGGGACGGGACAGCCACGGCACGCCCGCCGTGACGGCGTCAGGTGCCCTGCCCACCCCGGACACCCGGCCGACGCGCGGCCGCCGGGCGTTCGGGGTTCGGCGTTCGGCGTTCGTGTCCAGGGTCGGGAGTTCAGGGCCTGGAGTGCAACGGCCGGGGTGTGGCGTTCAGCGTTCGACCGGGCGCACCGCGACAGAGGTGCTCGACAGTGACGCCTCCACCCAGATCTCGGCGCCGCGCGCAACGGGCACCGCGCTCTTGGCCGCGAGCTTGACCGGCTGGCCGCCGAGGCGCAGCAGCACCTCGCCGTACCCGTCGGCCGGAATCGCGGTGACGACGGACCCGGCGGTGCCGACGAGGTCGGTGCCGCGCGGGGTGGCGTCGGTCTGGTCGCGCATCAGCGCACGGCTGAACCTCCACGCGAGCCAGCCCGCCAGCACCCCCGCCGCCACACCGACCCCCGTGGCGACCCCGGCACCGAGCCCCGTGGTGCCGAGCATGATGGCACCGCCGAAGCCGAACATCGATATGAACCCGGCAATGACGGGCAGTGAAAGAAGCCCGTCGAAAAGGCCGTCGAGGACTCCCCCGAAAAGCCCTTCCAGAATCCCGTCGAAGATCAACGAGAGAGCCAGCAGCACGATCCCCGCAATGCCGAGACCGAGAAACACCGTCATCCCGCTCGCCCTCCCCCGTGTGCGCCGAGCTCTTGAACCAAAGGGATCGTCTCACGCAGGACTGACAGAAAGCATTGCCGGACTCCGGCAATCTTCACGCCCCCTTGATGCCGCTTCACTTCAGCGTCGACGGCACCGGACAACGCCGCCGATGCCGTCGATGCCCTCGCCGCTACCCGAGCCAGGGCTCGGTGCCCGCTCCGAGCCCGAGTCCCGGTTCACTCCAGGACCGGCAGTAGTTCCGGAAGGTGGCCGTCCGACGCCGTGGCGCACCGCTGGCGTTCGGCGGGCACTTCGCCGTACAGAGTCGTGCGGGGCCTGGAGGGGCGGCCGGTGGAGTCCGCGATCGCCACCAAGTCCTGGATCGAGCGGTACGAGCCGTAACCGGAGCCCGCCATCCGGGAGATGGTCTCCTCCATCAGCGTGCCCCCGAGGTCGTTCGCGCCCGAGCGCAGCATCTCGGCGGCGCCCTCCGCGCCCAGCTTCACCCAACTGGTCTGGATGTTCGTGATGTACGGGTGGAGCAGGAGGCGGGCCATGGCGGTGACGGCGCGGTTGTCGCGGTTCGTCGGGCCGGGGCGGGCGATGCCGGCGAGGTAGACCGGGGCGTTGGTGTGGATGAAGGGAAGGGTGACGAACTCCGTGAAACCGCCGACGTTCTTCGACAGCGCCGTCCGCTGGATGCGCGCCAGCGTGCGCAGGTGGCCGAGCCAGTGGCGGGGCTGGTCGACGTGCCCGTACATCATGGTCGACGAGGACCGGATGCCGAGCTCGTGCGCCGTCTCGATCACCTCGATCCAGTTCGCGGTCGGCAGCTTGCCCTTGGTGAGGATCCAGCGCACCTCGTCGTCGAGGATCTCGGCGGCGGTGCCGGGGATCGAGTCGAGCCCCGCCTCCTTCGCCGCCGTCAGCCACTCGCGGATCGACATGCCGGTACGCGTCGCGCCGTTGACGACCTCCATCGGCGAGAACGCGTGCACATGCATGCCGGGGACGCGCTCCTTCACGGCACGCGCGATGTCGAAGTACGCCGTGCCGGGCAGGTCGGGGTGGATACCGCCCTGCATGCACACCTCCACCGCGCCCACGTCCCACGCCTGCTCGGCCCGGTCGGCCACCTGGGAGAGGGAGAGCGTGTACGCGTCGGCGTCGGTGCGGCGCTGCGCGAAGGCGCAGAAGCGGCAGCCGGTGTAGCAGACGTTGGTGAAGTTGATGTTGCGCGTGACGATGTACGTGACGTCGTCACCGACCACGTCCCGGCGCAGCTCGTCGGCGATACGGGTGAGGGCGTCCAGGGCGGGACCGTCCGCGTGGAGGAGCGCGAGCGCCTCGTCGTCGGTGAGCCGGGTGGGGTCGTCGGCCGCCTGGTTCAGTGCCTGGCGCACGTCGGTGTCGAGGCGCTGGGGCACCATGCCGGGCGCGGCGGCCTCGCGCAGGGCGTCCCAGTCGCCGTACACCTCGTCGAAGTCGTCACGGCGGTCGGTCGTCCGGCCGATGGTGTCGATGGTGCGGTGGAGGTCGGTGCGTCCGGTACCGGCGTCGGCGGATGGGGCAGCGGTGGCGAACGGGGCCGCGGTAGTGGAGGGGGCGGCCGCTGGCGGGTTGAACCCTCCGTCGGGTTCCTGCCACGGGAGGCCGGTGGGGCGTACGTCCGTACGGGCCAGCCCGGTCTCCGGATCGGCGAGCGCCCGTACGTGCGGGAGGAGACGGGGGTCCAGCCAGGGCTCGCCGCGTTGGACGAACTCCGGGTAGATGGTCAGCCGTTCCCGCAGCTCGAACCCGGCGGCGGCGGTCCTGGCGGCGAGTTCGTCGATGTGCGGCCAGGGGCGCTCGGGGTTCACGTGGTCGGGAGTGAGGGGCGAGACGCCACCCCAGTCGTCGATGCCGGAACCGATGAGCAGGGCGTACTCGGAGTCGACGAGGTTCGGCGGGGCCTGGATGCGGGCGGCCGGCCCGAGGATGTGGCGGGCCACGGCGATCGCGGCGGCCAGCTCCTCCAGCTCGGCGTCGGGCATGCCGCGCATGGCGGTGTCCGGCTTGGCGCGGAAGTTCTGGACGATGACTTCCTGGATGCCGTGGTAGGCGCGGGCGGTCCTGCGGAGCTCGAAGAGGGAGTGGGCGCGCTCTTCGTACGTCTCGCCGATGCCGATGAGCAGACCGGTCGTGAAGGGGACGTTGGACCGCCCGGCGTCCTCCAGGACCCGCAGGCGTACGGCGGGCTCCTTGTCGGGCGAGCCGTGGTGCGGGCCGCCGGGCTCGGACCACAGGCGGGTGGCGGTCGTCTCCAGCATCATGCCCATCGAGGGCGCGACGGGCTTGAGCCGCTGGAGGTCGGCCCAGGACATGACGCCCGGATTGAGGTGGGGCAGGAGCCCTGTCTCCTCCAGGACGCGGATGGCCATGGCGCGGACGTACGCGAGGGTGTCGTCGTACCCCTCCGCCTCCAGCCACTCCCGCGCCTCGGGCCACCGGTCCTCGGGGCGGTCGCCGAGGGTGAAGAGGGCTTCCTTGCAGCCCAGCTCGGCGCCGCGCCGGGCGATGTCGAGCACCTCGTCGGGGGAGAGGAACATGCCGTGGCCGGCGCGGCGGAGCTTGCCGGGGACGGTGACGAAGGTGCAGTAGTGGCACTTGTCGCGGCACAGGCGGGTGAGCGGGATGAAGACCTTGCGCGAGTACGTGATGACGCCGGCCCGCCCCACCGCCTCCAGCCCCGCGTCCCGCACGCGCGCGGCGGAGGCGGCGAGGTCGCGGAGGTCGTCACCGCGCGCCTGGAGGAGCACGGCGGCCTCGGCGGTGTCGAGCGCGACCCCGTCCCGGGCCCGCCTGAGAGCGCGGCGCATGCCGGTGGGGGTGGGG
>NZ_VBVX01000401.1 GCF_005981925.1 Streptomyces albidochromogenes | reverse complement strand
GGCGCCGCCCGTACCGGAGCCGGAGCCGCGGCGGCGGTGGCTGGCCGGCCAGGACGTGCGGCACCCGGAGTACGGAGCGGGATGGGTGCAGGGCAGCGGCGTCGGGCGGGTGACCGTGCGGTTCGAGGAGCCGACGTCGCCGCCCGGACGGGTGCGGACCTTCCCGGTGGACGATCCGGACCTGTCGCCGTCGGACCCGCTCCCGCTGGTCCGGGCGGCCGGGGATCAGGCGGGGTCCTCGCCCGCCAGCCGTCCGAAGTCCCGGTCGGGGGCCGGCGAGGAGATGTCGAGCCCGTAGTGGTGGTAGAGCTGCAGTTCCTGCTCGGGGGAGAGGTGGCGGCCGACGCCGAAGTCGGGTGCCTCCTTGATCAGGGAGCGGTCGTACGGCACGCGCAGGGAGTCGTCGACCACCTTGCTGGGCTCCAGGGGCACGAAGGCGTCCCGGCTGAAGAGTCCGGTGCGTACGGCGGCCCATTCGGGCACCCCCGTGGCGTCGTCGAGGTACACCTCGTCCACCGTTCCGATCTTGTCGCCGTTGCGGTCGAACGCCTTGCGGCCGATCAGGCTGCGCGGATCGATGTCGGTCTGCACGGTCCCTCCAACTGCTCGCACCTGCTCCGTAACCCCGTTAAGGCTACGAAAGGGCACAACTGTGGACTCGGCCACTCGAGGGATCCATGACGGGCCTCGCTGGTAGGCTGGCCAGTGGCTGCTGACCCCGTGCGGGAGAGTCTCCGGTGAACGTGCCGGAGGCGCCGAAGGAGCAAATCCTCCCCGGAATCTCTCAGGCCCACGTACCGCACGGACGAGGTCACTCTGGAAAGCAGGACGGGCCGGGACGGGCACGTGCCGGAAACAAGGCACAGCACCTGTCACGGATCCCGTCCTCACCGACGGTGAAAGCCGGAACGATCCTCGACGTCAGCGACGTCCGCGCGGTCTTCCGGTGAAGCTCTCAGGTTGAGATGACAGAGGGGGAGGCCGTCCGGGTACCCGTGCCGTGGTGCCCCTCGCAGGTCGCGTCAGACCAGGAGGCCTTCCGCAGATGACCGCAAACCGCATTCCGCTCTCGCAGCTTGAGCGTGGCATCCCCTTCGAGCAGCGCCACATCGGGCCCGATGCCGAAGCTCAGGCCAAG
The DNA here is from genome assembly GCF_005981925.1 of Streptomyces albidochromogenes. GTDB lineage: Bacteria > Actinomycetota > Actinomycetes > Streptomycetales > Streptomycetaceae > Streptomyces > Streptomyces albidochromogenes. The sequence continues at coordinate 3,958 of NZ_VBVX01000401.1, read as the reverse complement.
ATGCTCGCCCAGGTCGGTTACGGCTCGCTCGACGAGCTGACCGCGGCCGCGGTGCCGGACGTCATCAAGAGCGCCGAGGCGCTCGGGCTGCCCGACGCGCGGACCGAGGCCGAGGTACTGGCCGAGCTGCGCACGCTCGCCGACCGCAACCAGGTGCTCGCCCCGATGATCGGGCTCGGCTACTACGGCACCTTCACGCCGCCGGTGATCCTGCGCAACGTCATGGAGAACCCGGCCTGGTACACGGCGTACACGCCCTACCAGCCGGAGATCTCACAGGGCCGGCTCGAAGCGCTGCTCAACTTCCAGACGATGGTCGCGGACCTGACCGGGCTGCCGACCTCGGGCGCGTCGCTGCTCGACGAGGGCACCGCCGCCGCCGAGGCCATGTCGCTCGCGCGCCGCGTCGGCAAGGTCAAGAACGGCGTCTTCCTGATCGACTCCGACACGCTGCCGCAGACGGTCGCCGTCATTCAGACGCGCGCGGAGCCGACCGGTGTCGAGGTTGTCGTCGCCGACCTGTCGGACGGCATCCCGGCCGAGGTGGCCGAGCGTGGTGTCTTCGGTGTGCTGCTCCAGTACCCGGGCGCCTCGGGCGCCGTGCGGGACATCAAGCCCGTCATCGAGCAGGCGCACGAGCTCGGGGCGATCGTGACCGTCGCCGCCGACCTGCTGGCGCTGACGCTGCTGACCTCGCCGGGCGAGCTCGGCGCGGACATCGCGGTGGGCACCACGCAGCGTTTCGGCGTGCCGATGGGCTTCGGCGGTCCGCACGCCGGGTTCATGGCCGTGCGGGAGAAGTTCGCGCGCAGCCTGCCCGGGCGGCTCGTCGGCGTCTCCGTCGACGCGGACGGCAACAAGGCGTACCGGCTGGCACTCCAGACGCGTGAGCAGCACATCCGCCGCGAGAAGGCCACCAGCAACATCTGCACCGCGCAGGTGCTCCTGGCGGTCATGGCCGGCATGTACGCCGTCTACCACGGCCCCGACGGCCTGCGCGGCATCGCACGCCGCACGCACCGGTACGCGACCCTCCTCGCCGAGGGCCTGCGCGCCGGCGGCGTCGAGGTCGTGCACGGCGCGTACTTCGACACGCTGACCGCGCGCGTGCCCGGCCGGGCGGCCGACGTCGTCGCCGCGGCCCGCGAGGCCGGGGTCAACCTGTACCCGGTCGACGCCGACCACGTCTCCATGGCCTGCGACGAGACGACGGGCCGCGCGCAGATCGCCGCGGTCTGGGCGGCCTTCGGCGTCGACGCCGACATCGAGGCGCTCGACGCCCGGGTGGCCGACGCGCTGCCCGAGGGGCTGCTGCGTACCGACGCGGTGCTGACGCACCCGGTCTTCCACCAGCACCGGTCCGAGACCGCGATGCTGCGCTACCTGCGCAAGCTGGCCGACCGCGACTACGCGCTCGACCGTGGCATGATCCCGCTCGGCTCGTGCACGATGAAGCTGAACGCGACCACCGAGATGGAGCCGGTCACCTGGCCGGAGTTCGGCGCGGTGCACCCCTTCGCGCCGGTCGAGCAGGCCGAGGGCTACCTGACGCTGATCCACGAGCTGGAGGAGCGCCTCGCGGAGGTCACCGGCTACGACGCGGTGTCGATCCAGCCCAACGCCGGTTCGCAGGGCGAGCTCGCGGGCCTGCTGGCGGTACGGGCGTACCACCGGGCCAACGGCGACGACCAGCGCACGGTGTGCCTGATCCCGTCGTCCGCGCACGGCACGAACGCGGCCAGTGCGGTCATGGCGGGCATGAAGGTCGTCGTCGTCAAGACCCGCGAGGACGGCGAGGTCGACGTCGAGGACCTGCACGCCAAGATCGAGCAGTACCGCGACGAGCTGTCGGTGCTGATGATCACCTACCCGTCCACGCACGGGGTGTTCGAGGAGCACGTCGCCGACATCTGCGCGACCGTGCACGAGGCCGGCGGGCAGGTGTACGTCGACGGCGCCAATCTCAACGCGCTGGTCGGCCTCGCCAAGCCGGGCAAGTTCGGCGGCGACGTCTCGCACCTGAACCTGCACAAGACCTTCTGCATCCCGCACGGCGGCGGCGGCCCCGGCGTCGGCCCGGTCGGCGTACGCGCCCACCTCGCGCCGTACCTGCCGAACCACCCGCTCCAGCCGACGGCCGGCCCCGAGACCGGCGTCGGGCCCATCTCGGCCGCTCCGTGGGGCTCGGCGGGCATTCTGCCGATCTCGTGGGCGTACGTCCGGCTGATGGGCGGGGAGGGCCTCAAGAGGGCCACACAGGTCGCCGTACTGGCGGCGAACTACATCGCCAAGCGCCTGGAGCCGCACTACCCGGTGCTCTACACCGGCCCGAACGGCCTGGTGGCGCACGAGGCCATCGTCGACCTGCGGCCGCTGTCGAAGGCGACCGGCGTGAGTGTGGACGACATCGCCAAGCGTCTGATCGACTACGGCTTCCACGCGCCCACCATGTCGTTCCCGGTGGCCGGGACGCTGATGATCGAGCCGACCGAGAGCGAGGACCTGGCGGAGATCGACAGGTTCTGCGACACCATGATCGCCATTCGTGCGGAGATCGAGAAGGTCGCGTCGGGCGAGTGGCCCGCGGACGACAACCCGCTGCGCAACGCGCCGCACACGGCGGCCGCGCTGGGCGGCACGTGGGAGCACGCGTACAGCCGCGAGGTGGCGGTCTTCCCGGCCGGGGTCTCGGCCGCCGACAAGTACTGGCCGCCGGTGCGCCGGATCGACGGTGCGTTCGGTGACCGCAACCTCGTGTGCTCGTGCCCGCCGCTGGACGAGTACGACAACTGACGGACGCCTCCGCGCCGCAGGAGGCGCGGACAGGGTCGGGGCCGGTTCGGAGGATTCCTCCGGGCCGGCCCCTTCGCGTGTCGGTGATGCGGGCGTACGGGCCGGTCAGGCGGCCCTGACCACGTCGAGTGGGCGGTGCGGAGCGATGATCTGGCCGTCCGGCAACAGCTCACCGGTGTCCTCGAAGACGAGCACTCCGTTGCACAGCAGGCTCCAGCCCTGTTCCGGGTGGTGCGCCACAAGCAGGGCGGCCTCCCGGTCGGCGGAGTCGGCGGTCGGGCAGGGTGGCTGGTGCTGGCACATGGAAGGGTTCTTTCGCTGCGTTGTGGTGAGTGTCCTGCGGCTCGATGCGGTGTTCATGGCCGCCCCCCGTATCAGTCGGTCCGGTCCCAGTGTTGCCCCACGGGCGTCTTTCCGCAGGGATTTCACGGCAGCTCTCCTTACTGATTAATGACGCGTCACTCGTGCGGACGGTTCAGCCCAACCGGGGTGTCCCTTCGGGTGGTTCGGGGTGGCCGATACGGGCTAGTCCGGATGGGCGTGGAGGGGGCCGGGACGGACTGCGCCCCGTGACCCGGACGGTCACGGGGCGCAGGGAACGCCGACAGCGCGGAGGCACCGGTGGCCCCCGAGGAGCGGGACGCCCGACGTCAGGCCGGCTGGCTGAGCAGCGGAACGGCGGGCGGCGTCAGGCGGTGGGTCAGCAGCGGAAGGAGGTCGGCGGCCCGGTGCGGGCGGTGGGAGGCGATACCCGGCGGCGCCGGCGCCAGCGGTACGAGCAGGTCGGTCGGCAGCGGCATCGCCTCGGATTCACCGGCGTCGGCCACCGGGCCGTCGTGCAGCCACAGGGTGAGCATGTAGAGCTCCGGTACGGACAGCAGGCGCGGCTGGTAGCGCGCTGTCATCGCCTCTGCCTGGCGCATGGCGAGCTGGCTGGAGGCGATGTACGGGCCCTCGCAGAAGTGGGAGAAGGCCCAGCCGTCGGCGGTGAGCACGGTGTCGGCGGCGGCCACCGTGCGGTCTCCGCTGCGGATGAGGAACCGCCAGCCGGTCAGCCGGGTGCGCGGCGGCCTGCCTGACGGGATGATTCCGTCGAGTACGTGGAAGGGAAGCGGGAACTCGGGGCTGAGGGGTCCCTGAGCCGCGCGGAGGGCCGGGGGACGGG
>NZ_VBVX01000400.1 GCF_005981925.1 Streptomyces albidochromogenes | reverse complement strand
AGATGTGTATAAGTGACAGGGGACGGGCCGCGAGCCCTCGGGTGCGGCGCGCGACAATGGCTGTATGGACCCGATTCCCTCCCCCACGGAGCAGGCTCTGCATGCCGCCCGCGCCCTGGTCATGGCCGACCTCGCAGCCCGTGAAGTGGCCCGTGCGGACGTCGTCTCCCTGGTCGAGGACGCGGTGGTGCACCGCCGTTGGTGGGTGGAGCAGTGGCCGGAGGGCGCGGAGTACGTCACGGGCCTGATAGCCCAGGACGTACAGGACGCGCTGCTCGAACGGTACGGCCGCTGGCCGATCTGCCCGGTGTGCGCGGAGGGGGAGCCGCACGCGCTGGAGGTGGCGCCGGAGCTCGGGCCGGACCCGCACTGGGTGTGCGCCAAGGCGTCCGTGATCGTGGCGCCGGTCGGCGGTCTGCGGTGACGGCGTGACGGTCTACATCGACCCGCCGACGTGGCCCGGGCACGGCCGGATGTGGTCGCACCTGGTGAGCGACGTGTCGTTCGAGGAGCTGCACGCCTTCGCGGCGGCGATCGGCTGCCCGCCGAAGGCGTTCGAGCGGGACCACTACGACGTACCGGACGTGCGGTACGCGGACGCGGTGCGGGCGGGTGCGGTGGAGGTGGGCTCGAAGGAGCTCGTACGCCGGCTCACGGCGGCGGGACTGCGGCGGCCGAAGGGGCGGCCGGCGTAGGGCGGCCGCCCCCGCTGACGGCAGGTCTTGGGCCACGAAGCCCTCGGTGTCCAGTTCGCCGCCGAAGGGCTCGGGCAGGGCGACCGGTTCCCCGAAAGGCTTGCGCAGGCCGGTCCGGTACATGCCGTTGCGCGGATCGGAGAACAGAGTGACCGCCGGACCGCCTTCGTCGTAGCGATCGCGTCCCACGATCAGGTGAGCGACGCACCGGTCTCAGAGCCGTTGGCGCGTGCCGTCTCCGGGGCGTGCGCCTCCGAGCCCGTCACCACGAGCGAGTCGGTGCCCACCCTGCGCTGGAGCCGCAGCGAGAACGCCACCGCCACCAGCGCCAGTACCGTCATCGCCGCGCCCGCCCAGGCCGTCGCGGCGAAACCGAAGCCCGCGTCGATCACCGTGCCGCCGAGCCACGGGCCGCCCGTGTTGCCCAGGTTGAACGCCGCCGTGGTCGTCGCCCCGGCCAGGGTCGGGGCCGCGCCCGCGACGTTGAACATCCGGGCGTTGAGCGCCGGCGCCGTGTAGAACGCCGAGAGGCCGAGCAGGAACGAAAGCGCCACCGCCACCGCCGCGCCGGAGGCGAACAGCGCCAGCACCACCAGGAAGACCGTCGACGCCGCGATGCCGCTGAGCAGGACGCCGAACAGGTGCGCGTCCGCGACCCGGCCGCCCACCGTCGTACCCACCAGCGCCCCGATGCCGAACAGCGCCAGGACCGTGGGCACCCAGCCCGCGTCGAGCCCGGCCACATCCGTCAGCAGCGGCGCGAGGTAGCTGAACGCGCAGAAGACGCCGCCCGCCGCCAGCGCCGTGATCGTGATCGCGAGCCAGACCTGGCCGTCGCGGTAGATCGCCAGTTCCTGGCCGAGCCGCGGCTTTCGCGCCGGGAGCGGGATGCGCGGGATCGACGTCACGACGCCCACCAGCGCGAGCGCGGACGCCGCGCCCACCGCCCAGAACGCCGACCGCCAGCCGAGGTGCTCGCCGAGGAACGCCCCGGCCGGCACGCCCAGCACGTTCGCGATGCTCAGCCCGCCGATCATGACGGCCATCGCCCGCGCCCGCGAATCCACCGGCACCATCGCGATGGCGACCGCCGCCCCCACCGCCCAGAACCCGGCGCACGCGAAGGCGCTCACGACGCGCGAGGCGAACAGCAGCTCGTACGAGGGCGCCAGCGCGCCGGCGACCTGCCCGAGGCCGAAGACCGTGATCAGGGTGATCAGGGTCGTACGGCGGGGCAGGCGCAGCGTGGCGACGGCCAGCAGCGGCGCGCCGATCACCATGCCGATGGCGAAGGCCGAGATCAGGAGCCCGGCCTGCGGGATCGATACGTCCATGTCGGCGGCGATCGGCGGCAGCAGCCCGGACAGCATGAATTCGCTGGTGCCGAGGGCGAAGACCGCCAGGCCGAGTATGTAGACGGCCAGGGGCATACGGGTGCGTCGGTCGGCGGAGTCAGGCATGACAGGCAAGAACACCGCTGTCGGCGCTCGCATTCCCCCCCTGTCTCAGACCGTGAGCAGGTCCAGTTCCGTCGCCAGGTTCTGCCGCGCCCGCGCCTCCCACTCGGCCCGCCCGTGCGGCGTACGGAACAGGGCCGGCAGGTCCAGGAGCTGCCGCAGGACCGCCGCGCGCCCTGCGCGGAACGCGTCGTCGGGCACGAAGCCGTACTCCTCGCGGACCGCCGCCGCGTAGGCGGCGTACGCCGCCGGGGCCGAGGCCAGGACCGCCAGGTCCGCGTCGCACAGCGCCTCGCCGTTGGTGTCGTGGGGGGCCGGGTCGTGGCCGGCGGTGAGGCGGACCAGGCGCGCGACCTCGGCCGTACGGGCCTCGTCGAGCCCCAGCTCGGCCAGCGCGCGCTCGGCGAGGACGGCGCTGCGCTCCTCGTTCTCGGAGCGGTCGGGGCGGTAGACCGCGTCGTGGAACCACGCGGCGAGGCGGACGGCCGCCGGATCGCCGGCGTGCCCGGCCAGCGTGTCGAGGTGGCCGAGGACCGCGACCAGGTGATCGGTCGAGTGGTAGCGCCGCTGCGGCTCGGCCCAGCGGGCGAGGAGGTTCTCGGCGTACGGGCGGGGGTCGGCGGACAGCTCACCGGCGGCCGGGAGCGTGTCCAGCCAGCGGCGGACCAGGTCGTCGTGCGCGGGGTGCGGCGGGGTGGCGGCCGTGGCGTTCATGGACGTCATTGTGCCGGGCGGCGCGGCCGGCCCCGGTGGGGACCGGGCATCGCGGCTAGCGCACACGCCGGACCGCCCCCGCGCGAAGGCCGGTGGCGTACCCGGGCTTCGCACGAGAGCGGTGCCGGTCCTCAGCTGGCGGCCGCCTTGAAGCCGCGCAGGCGCAGCGAGTTGCCGACGACGAAGACCGACGAGAAGGCCATGGCCGCTCCGGCGATCATCGGGTTGAGGAGGCCGGCCGCGGCCAGCGGGAGGGCGGCGACGTTGTAGGCGAAGGCCCAGAAGAGGTTGGACCTGATGGTGCCCAGCGTCCGGCGCGACAGGCGGATCGCGTCGGCCGCGGCGAGCAGGTCGCCCCGTACCAGCGTCAGGTCGCCCGCCTCGATCGCGGCGTCGGTACCGGTCCCCATGGCCAGTCCGAGATCGGCCTGGGCGAGCGCGGCGGCGTCGTTGACGCCGTCGCCGACCATGGCCACGCTGCGCCCCTGGTCCTGGAGCCTCTTCACGACGTCGACCTTGTCCTCGGGCATGACCTCCGCGAACACCTCCTCGATGCCCACCTCGCGGGCCACCGACTCGGCGACGGCCCGGTTGTCGCCGGTCAGCAGGATGGGTGTCAGGCCGAGTGAGCGCAGCCTGCGGACCGCCTCGGCGCTGGTGTCCTTGACCGCGTCCGCGACCTCCAGCACCGCGCGGGCCTCGCCGTCCCAGGCCACCGCGATCGCGGTACGGCCCGCCGCCTCGGCGTCGGCCCTGGCCCGCTCCAGCGCCACGGGGAGCTCGATCGCCCACTCGGCGAGCAGCTTGGTGCGGCCGACCAGGACCGCGTGGCCCTCGACGACGCCCTGGACGCCGAGTCCGGGCACGTTCGCGAAGTCCTCGGGGGTGGGCAGGGGCCCGCCCGTCCGCTCGACGGCGCCGGCGGCCACGGCCCGGGCGACGGGGTGCTCGGAGGCGTGCTCCAGGGCGCCCGCCAGGCGCAGTACCTCCGTCTCGGTGGTGGTGGGGGCCGGGTGGACGGCGAGGAGGGTCATCCGGCCGGTGGTGACGGTGCCGGTCTTGTCGAGGACGATCGTGTCGGCCCTGCGGGTGCTCTCCAGCACTTCGGGGCCCTTGATCAGGATGCCGAGCTGTGCGCCGCGGCCGGTGCCGACCATGAGGGCGGTCGGGGTGGCCAGCCCGAGCGCGCACGGGCAGGCGATGATCAGCACGGCCACGGCGGCGGTGAACGCGGCGGTCAGTCCGGCTCCGGTGCCGAGCCAGAAGCCGAGGGTGCCGAGCGCCAGGGCGATGACGACGGGGACGAAGACGGCGGAGATCCTGTCGGCCAGGCGCTGGGCGGCGGCCTTGCCGTTCTGGGCGTCCTCCACGAGCTTGGCCATGCGGGCGAGCTGGGTGTCCGCGCCGACCCGGGTCGCCTCGACGACCAGGCGGCCGCCGGCGTTGAGGGTGGCGCCGGTGACGGTGTCGCCGGGGGCGACCTCGACCGGCACGGACTCGCCGGTGAGCAGGGCGGCGTCGACGGCGGAGGTGCCTTCGACGACCGTGCCGTCGGTGGCGATCTTCTCGCCCGGGCGGACCAGGAACCGGTCGCCGACGGCCAGCCGGTCGGTCGGGACCGTCTCCTCCCGGCTGCCGCCGTCGCGCAGTACGGTCACGCTCTTGGCGCCCAGCTCCAGCAGCGCCTTCAGGGCCGCGCCGGCCTTGCGCTTGGAGCGCGCCTCGAAGTAGCGCCCGGCCAGGATGAACGCGGTGACGCCGGCCGCCGCCTCCAGGTAGATGTTCCCGGCCCCGTCGCCGCGCGAGACGGTCAGCTCGAAGGGGTGGGTCATGCCGGGGGTGCCGGCGGTCCCGAAGAACAGGGCCCACACGGACCACAGGAACGCGGCCGACGTGCCGACCGAGATCAGGGTGTCCATCGTGGCCGCGCCGTGCCGGGCGTTGGTCCACGCGGCGCGGTGGAAGGGCCAGGCGGCGTACGTCACGACGGGGGCGGCCAGCGTCAGGGACAGCCACTGCCAGTAATCGATCTGGAGGGCGGGGACCATCGCCATCGCGACCACGGGGACGGCGAGGAGGGTCGCGGTGAGCAGCCGCCGCCGGAGGGGGCCGAGTTCGTCGTCGTCGGCGGACGGGG
>NZ_VBVX01000399.1 GCF_005981925.1 Streptomyces albidochromogenes | reverse complement strand
GGTGGGAGCGGCTGGAGCTGCTGGGGCGGAGCTTGAGGCGCTGTACTGGCCGGCACGGTCACGCCACCCCTTTTCTCGGTCAACCACGGTCAACTCATCCGTCAAAAGCGGTCATAGCATCACAAGACATGTGCACTGTGTGCAAGCACCGTATAACTCCGTGTTGACGGCAAGTTGGGCACCAAACATGCGAAAACCCCGCACCGGAGCGGTGCGGGGCCTGCTGGGGCGAAGGATCAGAACGGGTAGTCGGCGATCACCCACGTGGCGAATTCACGCCACTGACCGGCAGCCGCCTGGTGGGCGGGGTGCTCGATGTAGCGCTGGAGCGCCTCGCGGTCCTGGACCGCCGAGTTGATGGCGAAGTCGTACGCGATGGGCCGGTCGGTGATGTTCCAGGCGCACTCCCAGAACTCCAGCTCGGGAACGACCCCGTCGAGCTCCTCGAAGGCCTTCACTCCGGCGAGGACGCGCGGCTCGTCCCGCTCGACACCCTCGTTGAGCTTGAAGAGGACCAGATGGCGGATCAAGGGGCACTCCTACTGGATCAGCTGGGACATGAACTCACCGACCCCCTGGGCGGCACTGGACACGCCTTCGAACCCTACCTGGACGAGATCGGCCGCCCTGGCGGGGGAAGTGATGATTGTGTACAGCACGAAGACAACGACCACGTAAAGAGCGATCTTCTTCGTTTGCACCATCTGTGCGGCCTCCCCTGCCGGTCCCGTGAGTCGCGTGAGTCTAACCGCACAACACGAGAGCCCCGACTCGGGGAGTCGGGGCTCTCGTTCTGAGCGGTAGCGGTGGGATTTGAACCCACGGATAGCTTGCACCATCACACGCTTTCGAGGCGTGCTCCTTAGGCCACTCGGACACGCTACCGAGAGAGAGCTTAGCCCACACCGGGCCGTGCTCCGAAATCGGTTCCCGGCCGGCGGGTGCGGCGCCCGGTTCAGCGGTCCCTGAAGAACGCCGTCAGCCGGTCCGAGCACTCCCTCTCCAGCACGCCCTGGACGACCTCGGGCCGGTGGTTCAGCCTCCGGTCCCGTACGACGTCCCAGAGCGAACCGGCGGCGCCCGCCTTCTCGTCGAGCGCCCCGTACACCACCCGCTCCACCCGGGACTGCACGATCGCCCCCGCGCACATCGTGCACGGCTCCAGGGTCACGACGAGCGTGCAGCCCGTCAGCCGCCACTCGCCGAGCGCCCGCGCCGCCCGGCGGATGGCGAGCACCTCCGCGTGCGCCGTCGGGTCGCCCGTCGCCTCGCGCTCGTTGTGGCCCGCCGCGAGCAGCGAGCCGTCGGGAGCCAGCAGGACGGCGCCGACCGGCACATCGCCGGCCTCCGCCGCCCGCGCCGCCTCGTCCAGCGCCAGGCGCATGGGCGCCCGCCACCGGTCGCGCACCGGATCGGGCTCCGACTCCAGTCGTTGGTCCTCAGTCACTGCCGGGCTCACTACTGGACGGTCTCCAGTACGTCGGCGGCGCCCAGGGCGTCGGCGATCTCCGCGAGCGCGTCCGTGCCGAGCGCCAGCAGCTCCTTCTCGGACAGGCCGAGGTCCGCGAGGACCGCCGCCTCCCCGAGCGGACCCGCCGGTACGACGCTGCCGTCGTCCGCCCTGATCTCCTCCTCGTCGTTGTCGTCGTCAGTCTCCCCATCCGGTTCCCCGTCCTCGGTGCCGTCGAGATCGACGAGCTCCTCCAGGGCGTCCGGGTCCTCGGGGTCGCGGCCGAGCAGTTCGTCGGTGAGCAGGATCTCCCCGTACGAGGAACGGGCGGCCGCGGCCGCGTCGGAGACATAGATGCGCGGGTCCTCCTCGCCGTCCACCCGGACGAGGCCGAACCATGCGTCTTCCTGCTCGATGAAGACGATCACCGTGTCGTCGTCGACCGTGGCCTCGCGGGCCAGATCGGTCAGGTCCGACAGGGTTTCCACGTCGTCGAGCTCCGTGTCGCTCGCTTTCCACCCGTCTTCGGTGCGCGCGAGCAGTGCGGCGAAGTACACCGTGACTCTCCCACTGGTCTTGAGAAGTGCCGGTTGGAGTTCCTCCCGGCCGGAGGGTGACGCTGAGGTCGGGGAGAAACCGATTCGCAGCTCCGGGCCCCGCCCACTTCGGAATCGTGGCAGAAGAAAGCGTTCCGCGAGAGGTCTTCCGCTCTTGCGTCGTGTACCAGTCCTGCGAGAAAGGCCCCTACCAGCGGAACGTGCGCATCCGCATCTGCTGCCGCATCCGGGCCGCCCGGGCCCGGCGCGGCTGTACGCGCTCCCGCAGCGCCTTCGCCTCGTTCAGCTCGCGCAGGAACTGGGCGCGCCGCCGCCGGCGGTCGTCCTCGGTGCTCTCCCGCTGTTCCTGTCCGGGTTCCTGCCCCGGTTTCCGCTCCCGGTCCGCGTCCGGCATCGGCCACACCACCCCAAGCGCGTCTGTTCCCCACCCCACCTTCCCTCCGGCCTGCGGGTTGATGCCAGCGCGAGCGGTCCGCGTGCCCGGTTACTGTTGACGTCATGCGGATCCACGTCGTCGACCACCCGTTGGTGGCGCACAAACTCACCACGCTGCGCGACAAGCGCACCGACTCCCCGACCTTCCGGCGCCTCGCCGACGAGCTGGTCACCCTGCTCGCGTACGAGGCCACCCGGGACGTGCGCACCGAACAGGTCGACATCGAGACCCCGGTGACGGCGACGACGGGCGTGAAGCTCTCCCACCCCCGCCCCCTGGTCGTACCGATCCTGCGGGCCGGTCTCGGCATGCTCGACGGCATGGTGCGGCTGCTGCCGACCGCCGAGGTGGGCTTCCTCGGCATGATCCGCAACGAGGAGACGCTCCAGGCGGAGACGTACGCCACCCGCATGCCGGAGGACCTGTCCGGCCGCCAGGTGTACGTCCTGGACCCGATGCTGGCCACCGGCGGCACGCTGGTCGCGGCGATCCGCGAGCTGATCAAGCGCGGCGCGGACGACGTCACGGCGGTCGTCCTGCTTGCCGCGCCCGAGGGCGTCGAGGTCATGGAGCGCGAGCTGGCCGGCACGCCGGTCACCGTCGTCACCGCCTCGGTCGACGAGCGGCTCAACGAGCACGGCTACATCGTTCCGGGCCTCGGCGACGCGGGCGACCGGATGTACGGCACCGCCGGCTAGCCGACGGCCGTACGCACCGTTCTCAGCACTTCGCGGAGGGCGCGGGCGCGGGCCTGGCCAGAACGGCCAGGGCCTTGTCCGCGTCCTTCTTCGTCGTCAGGGCCTTGAAGCCGTTGCCCAGGATCAGGTCCACGTCGGCACTCTTGCGGGCGTCGGCCTTCCGCGTGGCGTCCTTGAGCTGCGTACCCAGCACGGGCATGACGCCGGACACCGCCTTGGGCGCTCCCAGCAGTATCCCGGCGCCCTTGACCTTCTTGTCGTACTGCGGCGGCGCGTTGCCGACCTTGCCGACGGTGAAGCCGCGCTTCTTCAGCTCGTCGGCCGTCTCCTTGGCGAGACCGCTGCGCTTGGTCGCGTTGTAGACGTTGACCTTGATCGCGCGCGGCTTGGGCAGTGCGGCGGCCCGGGCCGGCGCGGACGGCGCGGCCGCCGTGTCGCAGCGCTTCACGCGCCCGGCGGCCGAGGTCTCCGTCGCGCCCCCCGTGAAGACGTCGATGAGCTGCAGCGTCCCCCAGCCGGCCAGACCGAGGGCCACGAGGGAGGACACCATCACGAGGATGGTCCTGCGCCGGTTCCGGGGACGGCGCATGCGCGGGAACTTGTCGCCCGTGATGCGGTACTTTCCGCCCATGCCGGGGGGAGTCAGCATGCTCATGGGCGCAGCGTAGTGCGCCGCGGTGATGATGCCTACTAAATGATCAATGACACCGGACAGGCCAACCCGTAAGGCCCAATTGGGTCAGCTGTTCGGGTCGTCACATGGAGTCGAGCTCCAGGACGCGCGCGTGCAGCACCTGGCGCTGCTGGAGCGCGGCCCGCACCGCGCGGTGCAGTCCGTCCTCCAGGTACAGGTCGCCCTGCCACTTGACGACGTGGGCGAAGAGATCGCCGTAGAACGTCGAGTCCTCCGCCAGGAGTGTCTCGAGATCCAGCTGGCCCTTGGTGGTCACCAGCTGATCGAGGCGGACCGGGCGCGGCGCGACATCCGCCCACTGCCGGGTGCTTTCCCGGCCGTGGTCGGGATACGGCCGGCCGTTTCCGATGCGCTTGAAGATCACACGGAAAGCCTACCGGGCAAGCGGCTTCCGGCGCAGCCACGAGGACGGGGTGCAAACGTCGTATTCGGTGCCGGACCGGGACCAACTCATGAGCGGAACAACCCATTCCGGCGATGTGGCGCGATGTTGCGCGCCCCACCGGCGCGCGAAGCGGGGCGGGTGGGCATTCCCCCGTACGGAGTACGCCGCTGTCCGCCGGTCACTTCGGCGCGGCCTTCTTCGCCGCCGCTTTGGCCTCCTGCTTGAACGCGCGGACCTTCGCCAGCGACTCCGGGCCCGTGATGTCGGCCGCGGACCGGTACGAGCCCTCGTCGCCGTACGCGCCCGCCGCCTCCCGCCACCCCTGCGGCCGTACGCCGAGCTGCTTGCCCAGCAGCGCCAGGAAGATCTGCGACTTCTGCTTCCCGAAGCCCGGCAGCGCGTTCAGCCGGGCCAGCAGCTCCTTGCCGGTGGCGGCGTCGCGCCAGAGCGCGGTCACGTCGCCGTCGTACTCGTCGACCAGGTACTGGCAGAGCTGCTGCACGCGCTTGGCCATCGACCCCGGATAGCGGTGCACGGCCGGCTTGGCCGACAGCAGCTCGACGAAGGCCTCGGGGTCGTACGCGGCGATCTCGTGCGCGTCGAGATCGTCGGCGCCCAGCCGCTGGGCGATCGTGTACGGGCCCGCGAACGCCCACTCCATGGGGACCTGCTGGTCGAGCAGCATGCCGATCAGATCGGCGAGCGGGCTGCGGCCGAGCAGTTCGTCGGCCTCCGGTTGCTGGGCGAGGCGGATCTCAGGGCTCATGCTCCGATGATCACCCAGAGGAGGCCCTCGCGCACACGCCCGCCGGGCGCGCGGGCGCGGCCCGGTCAATCATCGAAGGGCGACCTCGGGAAGGACCGGCCCATGTCCGAAGCACCACCCCCGCCCCCCGGCGGCCAGCAGTGGGGACC
>NZ_VBVX01000003.1 GCF_005981925.1 Streptomyces albidochromogenes | reverse complement strand
CCCTCTGACCTGCGCGGCCCGATCGGCGGCCCGCACTTATTCGCTGTCGGCCGGACCCTCCCTCACGAAAGAATGGAGCATCAGAAACCGGGAGGGACCATGAGCCAGGCGTACCTGACTCTGCAAGAACTGCTGCCGCCGGCCGAGTTGGCAGCCGCGCTCGACGCCGGGCACGTCACCCGCAAGCCGCACCCCGAACTGCCGCTGTCGATCTACACCTACACGCGGACGTGCCAGTACGAGCGGATCTGGAACGAGGTGACGACGCGGTGCCGCGGGCTCGTGGCCGACGACGCCACGGGCGAGATCGTCGCGCTGCCGCTGCCGAAGTTCTTCAACGTCGGTGAGCACGAGGCCGGACAGCCGTACGCGCCCGCACTGCCGGACGAGCCGTTCGAGGTGTACGACAAGGTCGACGGCAGCCTCGCGGTGGTCTTCCACTACGCCGGCCGGTGGCGGGTCGCGTCCAAGGGTTCCTTCATCAGCGCGCAGGCGAGGTGGGCGCAGCGCCGGCTCGACGCCCGGGACACGTCCGCGCTGACGCCGGGCGTGACGTACCTCGCGGAGATCGTCTACCCGGAGAACCGCATCGTCGTCGACTACGGAGACCGCAGGGACCTCGTGCTCCTCGCGGCGTTCGGCAGGGACGGCACCGAGATACCCGTGGCGGGGGCCGGAGCGGCCTGGAAGGGCGTCGGGTCCGTGGTCACGGTGTGGCCCGCCCTGCCCCTCGCCGACCTGATCGCGCTCGCCGAGGCGAACACGCTGCCCGGTGGCCGGTCCGCGACGGGGACCGACGCCGAGGGCTTCGTGCTGCGCTTCGCCTCCGGGGTGCGGGCGAAGGCCAAGCTGTCCGAGTACGTACGGCTCCACAAGGTCATGACGGGCGTCACCGAGCGGGACATCTGGCGTGGCCACGGCATCCAGCGGTTCGCGGGGATGTCCGTCAAGCGGCTGGCGCAGGGCCTGGGGTGCTCGCGCGCCGAGCTCGGGGGCATCACAGCGGCGGGCGGTCGGCCGCTGGACGCGCTGCTGGAACAGGTGCCGGACGAGTTCGACGCCTGGGTGCGCGGGGTGATCGACCGCCTGGAGTCCGAGGCGGCGGCGCTCCAAGCCGCCATCGACACGTCGTTCCGCCGGCTCGCCCCACTGACCGGCGACCGGGCCGCTTTCGCCCGTGCCGTGAAGGAACTGCCCGACGCACGGATCCGGGCCGCCATGTTCCTGCGGCTCGACGGACGCCCGACGGACCTGGTCGTGTGGCGCGCCGTGCGGCCGGAGGCGTCCGACCCTTTCAAGACCGACGAGGAGAACTGACCCGTGCCCGTAGTACATGTCATGACGGGGCTGCCCGCGTCGGGCAAGACGACCGCCGCGCGCGAGCTCCAGGAACGGGCCGACGGCCGGATGCGCCGGGTCAACCTCGACGACCTGCGCGCGATGCTCGACCTTCCCGCGGCCGAGCGCAGGTCGTGGGCGCACGAGCAGACGGTGCTGGCGATCCAGGACGCCGCGGTGCGGGCTGCCGTCGACGGCGGTTTCGACGTGGTGGTCGACAACACCCACATGACGCCGCACATCCCCAAGCGGCTGAAGGCGGCGGTCGCGGGCCTTGCCACGTTCACCGTGCACGACTTCACGGACGTACCGGTCGAGGAGTGCGTACGCCGCGACGCCGAGCGGGACAGGCGGGTCGGCGAGGAGGTCATCCGCATCCTGGCCGACAAACACGCGCAGGCCAGACGGGGCGGATGGCGGCTCACCGACGCGTGGCTGAACGACGAGGCACCCGTCGAGCCGTACGTGCCCGACCCGTCGCTGCCGGCCGCGGTGATGTGCGACATCGACGGCACGCTCGCCCTGACCGGGGACCGCGGGCCGTACGATTTCACCCGGTGCGAGGTCGACCTGCTCAACGACGCGGTACGGCGGGCGCTGCACGCGTTCCGGCGCGCCGACAACGATGTGGTCGTGCTGCTGTCCGGGCGCGGTGAGGAGTACCGCGCGCAGACCGAGTCG
Organism: Streptomyces albidochromogenes; assembly: GCF_005981925.1. Classification (GTDB taxonomy): domain Bacteria; phylum Actinomycetota; class Actinomycetes; order Streptomycetales; family Streptomycetaceae; genus Streptomyces; species Streptomyces albidochromogenes. The sequence goes on along the minus strand of NZ_VBVX01000003.1, from coordinate 64,360 downwards.
TGGCTGCGGCGGCACGACGTGCCGTACGACGAGCTGTGGATGCGCCCGGCGGGCGACGGGCGGCGCGACGACGTGGTGAAGGCCGAGCTGTTCGACCGGCACGTGCGTCACCGGTACGCGGTGCGGGTGTCGCTGGACGACCGCGACCGGGTGGTCGCCCTGTGGCGCCGCATGGGGCTGCCCACGTGGCAGGTCAACTACGGCGCCTTCTGAGAGACCGCCCGCGCGGCGGCGCACGCCGGACAACGGCGGCGCGCCGCCGCGCGGGCTCTACCGCGCGTCGGCCGCCTCGGGCTCGATCGTGAACGCGCCCCCGGTGTGGGACAGCCGCAGGAGCCGGGCCAGGGCGCGCGGGACGGCGCACAGCCGCAGGTCGGCTCCGCCGGCCTTCGCCGCCCGGGCCGCGCCCAGCAGCGCGTTGAGCCCCGAGCAGTCGCAGAACGTCAGGCCCCGGCAGTCCACCAGGACGCTGCGATGGCCGGCCACGGCCGCCTGAACGGCCTGTCTGAGGTCCGGCGCGCTGACGACGTCGAGGTCCCCCGCCAGGGTGATCCGGCAGCTGTCGGGGCCGGTGGCGTGAACACCGACCAGGAACGTGTCGTTCACGGCGCCCCCTTCGCTCACGATGCGGGGTGGACCGGTGGGTCTGTGTCTCCAGGGAACGCCTGAGCGGGCGACCTGTCCACCCGTCGTGCGTCTTGACAAGCGGGTGGTTGCGTTTTATCCAGGATTCTGAAGAGGGTTTCCTCCATATCCGCAGGTCAGAGCGGGGAGGTGAGGGCAGTGGCAGAGCTGGGCCCGGCCGTCCGGGCGCCCGCCCCCTACACGGTGCCGGGCGTGGAGCCGATCGCCCCGGCCGGGCGGATCACCTCGGCGTACCGCGGGCTCGTGCGCGCGCTGCACCCCGACGCGCCCCACCCGGTGGAGCGCGGGGTGAGCGGGTGAGCAGGGTGAGGAGAAGGCAATGGCACGTGCAGTGGGTATCGACCTTGGTACGACGAACTCGGTGGTCTGCGTCCTGGAGGGCGGCGAGCCCACGGTCATCACCAATACCGAGGGGGCCAGGACGACGCCTTCGGTGGTCGGTTTCGCGAAGAGCGGCGACGTGCTCGTGGGTGAGATCGCCAAGCGGCAGGCGGTGACGAACATCGAGCGCACGGCGCGGTCGGTCAAGCGCCACATGGGCGAGGCGCAGTGGCGTTTCCCGGAGCACGGCGACATCGACGGCAAGCGTTACACCGCTCAGGAGATCTCCGCGCGCGTGCTCCAGAAGCTCAAGCGCGACGCGGAGAGCTATCTGGGCGAGGACGTGACGGATGCCGTCATCACGGTTCCGGCGTACTTCAACGACTCCCAGCGCACCGCGACCAAGGAGGCCGGGGAGATCGCGGGTCTGAAGGTGCTGCGGATCATCAACGAGCCGACGGCCGCGGCGCTCGCCTACGGCCTGGACAAGGAGAACGACCAGACCATCCTCGTCTTCGACCTCGGCGGTGGCACGTTCGACGTCTCGCTGCTGGAGATCGGTGAGGGCGTCGTCGAGGTCAAGGCGACCAACGGCGACACGCATCTGGGCGGCGACGACTGGGACCAGCGGATCGTCGATCACCTGGCCAAGCAGTTCAAGAACGCGTACGGCATCGACCTCTCCCAGGACAAGATGGCCACGCAGCGGCTGCGGGAGTCCGCCGAGCGGGCCAAGATCGAGCTGTCGGCCGCGACCGAGACCAACATCAACCTGCCGTACCTGAGCGCGTCGGCCGAAGGGCCGCTGCACCTGGACGAAAAGCTCACGCGCTCGCAGTTCCAGCAGCTGACCGCCGACCTCCTGGAGCGCTGCAAGGCGCCGTTCCACAACGCGGTCAAGGACGCGCGGATCGACCTCTCCGACATCGACCACGTGATCCTCGTGGGCGGCTCGACCCGGATGCCGGCCGTCACCGAGCTGGTCAAGGAGCTCACCGGCAAGGACCCGCACAAGGGCGTCAACCCCGACGAGGTCGTCGCGATGGGGGCCGCGCTGCAGGCCGGTGTCCTCAAGGGTGAGGTCAAGGACGTCCTGCTCCTCGACGTCACACCGCTGTCGCTCGGCATCGAGACCAAGGGCGGCATCATGACGAAGCTCATCGAGCGCAACACGACGATCCCGACGAAGCGCTCGGAGGTCTTCACGACGGCCGAGGACAACCAGCCGTCGGTGCAGATCCAGGTCTTCCAGGGGGAGCGCGAGATCGCGGCGTACAACAAGAAGCTCGGCATGTTCGAGCTGACCGGTCTGCCGCCGGCCCCGCGCGGCGTCCCGCAGATCGAGGTCGCCTTCGACATCGACGCCAACGGCATCATGCACGTGACGGCCAAGGACCTCGGGACCGGCAGGGAGCAGCGGATGACCGTCACCGGCGGCTCGTCGCTGCCGAAGGACGACATCGAGCGGATGGTCCGTGACGCCGAGCAGTACGCGGAGGAGGACCACAGGCGCCGGGAGGCCGCCGAGACGCGGAACCGGGCCGAGCAGCTCGTCTATCAGACGGAGAAGTTCCTCAAGGACAACGAGGACAAGGTTCCTGGCGACGTGAGGACCGAGGTCGAGACCGCCGTCGGCGAGCTGAAGGAGAAGCTCAAGGCCGAGTCCGCCGAGGGCGACAGCACCGCGGAGATCCGCACGGCGACCGAGAAGGTCGCGGCCGTCTCCCAGAAGCTCGGCCAGGCGATGTACGCCGACGCGCAGGCCCAGGGCCAGGCCCGGGGTGCCGAGGGGGCCGCGGGCGACGGCGGGGCGCGGGCGCAGGGTGAGGACGAGGTCGTCGACGCGGAGATCGTCGACGACGACAAGCAGCAGGGAGGCGCGGGATGAACCGCCCGACCGGCAGGGCCGGCCACCGGGTTCCGCCGCTGGAGCTCGTCCGGGACGGGCGGCACGGCGGCGGCTCCCCGGACGCGTTGCCGCGGCGTGCCGCGCAGCCGGAGGAACGGGCCCGGCGGGCCGCCGGCGCCCCGGCCGGCCCCGGCCCGGGTGACGCGCCGCCGCCCTCGCGCGAGGAGGCGCTCGACGCGGAACTGCGGGAGCGCACCGCCGACCTGCAACGGCTGAAGGCCGAGTACGACAACTACCGCAAGCGGGTGCGCCGCGACCGCCTCGCGGTCCGCGAGATCGCCGTGGCCAACGTGCTCGGCCGGCTCCTGCCGGTGCTCGACGCCCTGGCCGGGGCCGCCGAGCGGGGCGAGGTGTCCGACGGCCTCGCGCGCGTCGACCGGGCGCTGCGGGCGGAACTGGCGGCCCTGGGGCTCGAGTCGTTCGGCGCGGCGGGCGATGCCTTCGACCCCTGCGTGCACGAGGCCGTCTCGTACCGGCGGACGGACGCCGTCGAGCGGCCCACCTGCACCGCGGTTCTCCGGCCGGGCTACCGGGTCGGCGGCCACCTGCTGCGGCCCGCCCAGACAGCGGTCGCCGAACCCCTCGCGGGCCCGCCCGGGGCGGCGGGGCCACCGGGGTAGCGGCGCCGTTGCGCCACCCGAGGCAACGTGCGGACCGGCTCGGCGGACGCGCGCCGCGGCGGGGTAGCACTTCACGCATGGCCGGTATCGAGATCAGGAGTTCCGCGTTCGACGACGGTGCGGTCATCCCGCGCCGCTACGCCAAGGAAGGTGACGACGTCTCCCCCGACCTGTCGTGGTCCGGCGTGCCGCAGGGCACGGCGGAGCTGCTGCTCCTGTGCGAGGACCCCGACGCGCCGTCGGGGACCTTCGCGCACTGGATCGTCACGGGCATCGACCCGGCGTCCGGCGGCGTGGAGGAGGGGCGGACGCCGACGGGCGGGCAGCCTCTGATGAACGGTTTCGGCGAGTCGGGCTGGGGCGGCCCGCTGCCCCCTCCCGGCGACGACGCGCACCGCTACTTCTTCCGTCTGTACGCGCTTTCGGAACCCGTCGAGCTGGCCGACGAGGTGAGCGCCGAGGACGTGCACGCGGCGGTGGAGGGGCGGCAGCTGGCTGAGGGCACCCTGGTCGGCCTCTACCGGCGTTGAGGCGCCGGGCCCGCCCGGCAGGAGGCCGGCGATCACGTACGCTGAGCCGCGGCGCCGGTCGGCACGCTCCGGTCGGTTCGCCACCCCTCTCGCCAGTGACGTTCAGGATGGAAACAGTCCATGGGAATGCTGATTACCATCGGTGCGGGCATCGTGGCCGTAGTGGTCCTGGGCCTCGTCATCACGGTGATCGTGGTCGCCCGCAACCGAGGGAGAGCCGCCGCGGCGCCCGGGTACGGCGGGTACCAGCAGCAGGCGCAACCGGGCCCGCCCTACCCCCAGGCTCCGCGGAACCAGCCCAACCAGCCGCCGTACCAGCCCAATCCGTACGCGCGGCAGCCTCCCTACCCAGGGCAGTGAGGCGCGGGACCCAGGGCAGTGAGGCGCGGGCGAGCGGCCCGGTGAGGACGGAGCCCGCGGTGGGAGAATGGGGCGCGTGGGCCAGACTCCCGTGACGCTCGCACTGAGCGGCGACGTGATGACGGGCCGGGGCGTGGACCAGATCCTTCCGCACCCCGGCGACCCGGCGCTGCGGGAGGGGTACATCCGCGACGCCCGTGACTACGTCGCACTCGCCGAGGCCGCCCACGGCACGGTCCCCGGGTGGCCGGTGCACTTCACCTGGCCGTGGGGCGCGGCGCTGGACGTGCTGGAGGCCGTGGCGCCGGACGTCCGCGTCGTCAACCTGGAGACGAGCGTCACGACGAGCGACGACTTCGCCCCCGGCAAGGCCGTGAACTACCGGATGCACCCGGACAACGTCCCGTGCCTGACGGCGGCGCGGCCCGATGTGTGCGTGCTCGCCAACAACCACGTCCTGGACTTCGGCCGCCGCGGCCTGGAGGAGACGCTGGACGTCCTGCGCGCCGCCGGTCTCCCCCGCGCCGGAGCGGGACGGGATGCGGCCGAGGCGCGGCGGCCGGCGGCCGTCGCCACACGGGGCGGCGGACGGGTGCTCGTACTGTCGTGCGGGTCGGCCACCAGCGGGATTCCGGCGCGGTGGGCGGCCGGGACGGACCGGCCGGGCGTCGACTTCCTGCCCGACCTCTCCCGGCGCACCGCGGACGGACTCGTACGGCGGCTGCGGGCCGTGCGGCGGGACGGCGATCTGACGGTCGTCTCGATCCACTGGGGGTCGAACTGGGGGTACGCGGTGCCGCCCGCCCAGACCGCCTTCGCCCGACGGCTCGTCGACGGCGGCGTGGACGTCGTCCACGGCCATTCCTCGCACCACCCGCGCCCGATCGAGGTCTACCGCGGCAGGCTCGTCCTGTACGGCTGCGGGGACCTCATCGACGACTACGAGGGCATCCGGGGCTACGAGCGGTACCGGGACGACCTGCGTCCGCTGTACTTCCCGTCGCTCGACGCGCGTACGGGCGAGCTGACCGGTCTGCGCGTCGCCCCGCTGCTGGCCCGCCGGATGACACTGCGCCGCGCGCCGGCCGCCGACGCCGACTGGCTGTGCGAGGCCCTGACGAGGGCGGGGCAGCCGTTCGCGACGCGCCTGGAGCCGGATCCGGGCGCCGCCGGGTTTCTCAGGCTGCGGTGGGCCGAGGCGGATCGCGGGGCGTAGCGGAGCGGCGTACTGACGCGGATCACATCGCCGATGCTGAATCCTCGGCCTTGCCCGTGCGTACAGCCCCCTGTACACCGCTCGATGATCAGGCGACGAGGAGCCCGTTCCATGCGACCGTTCGTGTTGAACTACGCCCAGCAGAACGCGGTGCCGGACGTACCGGTTCCGTACGACTACAGCAGTGCTCTCCAGCTCAACCTGCTGCCCGACGGGCGTCCCGCCATCAGCGACCGGGTGCTCCTGCTGGCCGTCGGCACCACCACGTCGACGGCGGGTTCCCAGACGCACTTCGACGACTGACCGTCCGGCGCGTTCCGCGATGACCGTACTGATCCTGACGTGCCACCAGGACGTCACGACGGACCTGGTGGTGGCCGGGCTGCACGAACGGGGAGTCCCGCTGGTGCGCCTGGACCCCGCCGATCTGCCCCACGACGCCGGGCTTTCGGCCGAGTACGTACGGGGCGACTTCCACTGCCACCTGTCGGTCGACGGACGGGTGGTCAGCTCCGAGGCGCTGCGCTCCATCTGGGTACGGCGGCCCGGCGAGCCCGCGGCGCACGCCGGCGAGCCGTCGCGCTGGCTCACCGCCGAGACCGGACAGGCGCTGCACGGCGTGCTGTACTCCACCACCGCGCGGTGGATGAACCACCCGCGCCAGGCGGAACAGGCCCGGCTCAAGCCCTGGCAGTTGCGGTTCGCCCACCAGAGCGGCTTCGCCGTGCCGCCCACCGTCGTCACCACCTTCCCGCGCGTGGCCGAGCAGTTCGCCGCGCAGTACGGCACGGTCGTGGTCAAGTCACTCTCGGGGCCGCCGCGCGACGGTCCCGCGATCGCCCTGCCCACCGCCCTGGTCGAGCCCGGCACGGACTTCGGCGGCGTCGCGGCCTGCCCCACGCTGCTGCAGCGCTACGTGCCCAAGCGCGCCGACATCCGGCTGACGAGCGTCGGCGGCCGGATGTTCGCCGCCCGGAAGGCCGCGGCGCCCGGGCAGGTCGACGGGCGCTACGGCGACACCGGCGGCGTCTGGGAGCCCGTCGATGTGCCCGACCGCATCGCCCGGGCCGTACGCGAGTACACCGACCTGGCGGGGCTCGCGTTCGCGGCGTTCGACTTCGCCGAGGACGCCGAGAACGTGTGGTGGTTCCTGGAGTGCAACCAGGGCGGGCAGTTCGGCTTCGTGGAGCTGGAGACCGGCCAGCCGATCGCGGGCGCCGTGGCGGACTGGCTGGCCCGGCCGGCGCCCGGGGCCCCCTGAACGGTGACCGGCCTTCCCGCGTAGTAGGGAGCGGCAGGGTGACCGTGATCGTACAGAAAAGGGGCGAGCATCTGTGATGCGTCGAATGGGACGGAACGTGGGGGCGGCGCCGCGCAGGCTTTCCGGTGTCGGCCGGCGGTTGCGCGTCGACTACCCGCGCCGGGGCCGTCGCGGCCTGGCACGGCTGGTCCCGTCCTGGCGCCAGCTGCTCGGTCTGCTGCTGCTGTGCTGCGGTACGGTCGCCGCCCTGGTCGCCTACGTGTACTCCACCGTGCGCATCGAGGACGTGAACGCCTCCGCGCGCGCCGAGGCCACCGTGTACTACTGGGCCGACGGCACGCAGATGGCCGTCGTCGGGGCGGTCAACCGGCAGGCCGTCCCGCTGTCCGACATCCCGCCCTCCCTGCAGAACGCCGTGATCGCGGCGGAGAACGCCGACTTCTACAGCGACCCGGGTTTCTCCGTGGCGGGCGTCGGCCGGGCGGTGGTGAACATGGCGCGCGGGGGGCAGATCCAGGGCGGCTCGACCATCACGCAGCAGTACGTGAAGAACACTTACCTGACGCCGGAGCAGACCGTTGACCGCAAGCTGCGCGAACTGTGCCTGTCGGTCAAACTCTCCCGCTCCCTGTCCAAGGCGGAGATCCTCCAGGGGTATCTCAACACCAGCTGGTTCGGGCGCAACGCCTACGGGGTGCAGGCCGCCGCGCGGGCCTACTACGGCATGGACGCGAAGGACCTCGACCCCGGCCGCGCCGCGCTGCTGGCCGCGCTGCTCAAGGGGGCGCAGGACTACGACCCGTCCCTGAGCGAGGCGAACCACCGCCGGGCACAGGCGCGGTGGCGGTACGTCCTGGACCGGCAGGTGGAGCTCGGTCACATGTCGCGGCAGGAGCGGGCCGAGTACACCGAGTTCCCGGAGCCGCGCCGGCAGTCCGTGCCCACCGGCCTGTCGGGGCAGACCGGTTACCTGGTGGACGTGGCGAACAAGTACATCGCGCAACGCACCGGGCTGACCGCCGAGGACCTGGGGCGCGGCGGGTACCGGATCCGCACCACCTTCGACCGCGACAGCGTGGAGCGGCTGCGGCAGAGCGTCGACAGTGCCACCGCCCGGACGCTGGACCCCGAACGCCGGAGCACCGACCGCGACGTCCAGGTCGGCGCCGCGTCGGTCCGCCCGGGCGACGGGGCGGTGCTGGCGCTGTACGGCGGTCCCGACGCGACGCGGCACTTCACCAACAACGCCGACACGGCGGGGGTGCCGGTCGGTGCGGCCTTCAAACCGTTCGTCCTGGCGGCGGCGCTCCAGCACGGTGTGCGGTCGGCGGGGAGCGCCGTGCCCCCGCCGCCGGTGTCCGCCGACAGTTTCTACGACGCGACGGGCGCGCTGGTCTCCGGGACGCCGCTGTCGCCCCAGGAGCGGGCGGGCACCGGCGGCCCCCTCCCGGGCGGTGTCCTGCCCTTCGCCACCGGTCTGCCCACCCTGCGCGAGGCGCTGGTGGGCGACGGCGACGGCGTCTACAGCCGCCTCGGCGAGGACGTCGGTCTGGCGAAGGTGCGTGATCTCGCGGTCAGTACGGGCCTGTTGCCGCAGAGCATGGCGCCCCTGGAGCGGCGGTTCTCCGCAGGCACCTCCACGCCCAGTGCCGTACGGATGGCGGACGCGTACGCCACCTTCGCGCAGGACGGCCGGCGTACGGACCCGTACTCGGTCACGTCGGTCACCTACCGGGGCACCCGCCTGGAGGGGCTGGAGCGGCCGCCCGGCCGGCAGGTGCTCGACACGGAGGTGGCCCGGGAGGTGTCGCGGGCGATGCGGGACGTCGCGGTGGACGCCCTGGAGCCCGGCACACTGCGCGCGCTGGGGCCGGTGGCCGCCGGGCGGACCGGCGCGGACGAACGGCTGCGGGCCGCCTGGTTCGTCGGCTACACCGAGGAAGTGTCGACCGCCGTGACCGTCTTCCGGACCCGGCCGGGTGAGGCCGCCCTGCTCCCGTTGTCCGGGGCGGGCGGACCGGGCGTGGAGCGGGGCGACTTCCTGCCGCTGCGGGTGTGGTCGTCGTACATGGCGGCGACCCTGCCGGGAGCGGACGACGCAGGCGACGGGGCGTCCGCCGCGGCCCGTTAGGACCCGCGCCGCCTCGTGCGCGGTGGCAGCGGCACCCCCGCGACCGCGCACGGAAGGGGGCCGGCGTCCTGGACGGACGCCGGCCCCCTTCCGTGCGCGCGGGTGGTGCGGGGAACCCCCCGCCACCGGCGGCTGCCCGGCGTGCGGGCGCTGTTCACCTGTGCGCGGCGGCGCCCGCTCCCACCGGGGTCTGCGTCGACGGGGCGGCGTGCTGCGGGATGGAGGCCACCGGAGCGGTCTCGCTCAGGTGGCCCACATGCGGCCTGGTCCGGTCGGCGGCGGGAGTGCCGGTGAGCGCGGCAGGCGCCGGGCCCGGTGGAGACACCGTGCTCTTGCGCTCGTCCGGCGCGTTCGCGACCGACGACCAGGTGCGCAGCCGGTGGCTGGCCGCCTCGTCGAGCGTCACGGGCGCCCCGCGCTGCTCGGCCAGCCGGCTCGCCTCCCGGCCGAGCGCGGCCACGTCGTCCCACCGCAGGGTCAGCACCACCGAGAGCTCGGCGCCGCCGCCGGGGAGACCTTGCATCATCGATTCCACGCGATCAGTCATGTCCGCTCCTGTCGTCGACACAGAGACGTTTCGCCACACCTGGCTCGGGCGCAGGTAGCCCGTAGTACGCACGGTGCGGGCGGCATGTTCAGCGCGTGTTCGAGGCTTTCCGGTCTCCGCGCGGTCCGTTACGCGCCGACGGCGGCCGCCTCGGCGGCCGGTTCCTCGCTCGCACCGTCGTTCTTGACGGCCCGGTAGTACACGGACTTCTGCTGCTTGGTCCGCTCGCTCTGGTTCTTGGCGACCGAGGCCTCCAGCGCGTTGCGCACCACGGTGACGCTGAGGGTGCGTCCGGGGTGTGCCTCGGTCAGTTCCTGGGTGACCTCGGCCGCCGACCGCGGTTCGTCGTGCTTGGCGAGGACGGCGACGACGAGCTCACGCAGCGGGGGCGAGGTCTTGCCCGCCTTCGCCCCGGTGTTCGCCGGCGCCGCCTTGCCGGTGCGTTCGGCGGTGCGCCTGCCGGGGCTCTTGGCGCCGGTGGACGCCGACTTGGCGCGCCGGGCGCCGGGCACCGTCGGGGCGGCGCTCCCGGCCGCCCCGGTCTGCTTGGCCGGCTTGGTCTGCTTGGCCTTCCTCCCCGACGGCGTGCCCAGGGCCGCGCGCATGCTCAGCAGCAGTTCGTGGTCCTTCTCCAGCGCTTCGAGCCGGCCGCGCAGCGCGTCCACCTCGGACCGGACGCGTTCCTGTTCGGCGGTGTTGCGCGCCAGGTCGGCGTCGACCTGACCGGCGTACTGGGACTGCAGCGTGGGATTGTCCTCTGCCATGACAGCTCACTTTCCTTGCACGACTGTTGGGGGCGGATGCTACTCACATCTGTCGACCACGCAGAACCACGTGCGTGCCACTATTCGACATCAGCCCTGCGTACGGTGTCGAGCAAGGCGCCCAGTTTCACTCGGTGTAGTGCCGGTGGTGTCAGCGGTGTCATCTCCGCGCGCCGGACCGCCTGTCGCCGGACCGCCTGTCGTGCCGTGCGTCGTACCGGCGGACTACAACGCCTCGTCCTCGTCCGCCGGCGGCTCGACGTGCATCGCCGCCTCCTCGGCCGACGCGGCGCCACCGTCGATGCCCACGTCCCGGCCCAGTACGCCGATGTTGCGTCGCGGCGCCTCCTCCGCCACCGGGGCGATGCGCCCCGCGCGGGTGTCGGCCGCCTGCTCCTCCAGGGGTTCGCCCTCGCCTCCGGGCAGGTCACCCACCTCGTCGCCGTCCGGCGGGCGCACGTCGGGGGTCTCCTGGGCCAGCCGCTGGTCGAGGGACTCGCCCTCGCGCTGCTCCTCCGCCGTGGTGCCGTGCTTCGTCACCCCGAGGGCCCGCTCGGGCGGTGAGTAGCCCTCGTCGAGCATCTCGTCCAGGTCGCGTTCCCCGATCGCGTTCTCCAGGTCGAGGTCGTCGGTCGGCCGGTTCTGCGCGTCGGAGTTCTCGGGCTGGTACACGTCGTCACCGCGCGCGGCTTCCTCGGACATGCGCTGCTCCTTTCCTCGGGGGTGGGTGCTCCTCGTTCGCGCATCTGGGTACCCGGCCGTAACGGCGCCACACTGTTTGTCCGGCATTTCGCCGTCATGGGGAGCCAGGCAGCGGCTGTTCCGTCCAGATGGTCTTCCCGTGGCGTGTGTACCTGCTGCCCCACCGCTCGGTGAGCTGCGCGATGAGGAACAGTCCGCGTCCGCCCTCCTCGGTGGCCCGTGCGCGGCGCATCCTGGGCTGCGTACTGCTGGGGTCGGACACCTCGCAGATGAGGGTCGACGTACGGATGAGCCTGAGTTCGACCGGGCCGCCGCCCGCGTACCGGATGGCGTTGGTGACCAGCTCGCTCGCCACCAGTTCGGTGGTGAAGGCGAGTTCGTCCAGTCCCCAGCGGGACAGCTGGCGCACCACGAGGGCGCGGGCGTCGGCGACCACCGCGGGGTCCGGCTCCAGGACCCAGCGCACACTGTCCTGCGCGGACACCCCCCGGGTGCGGGCGAGCAGCAGTGTCACATCGTCCGACAGCGGGCTCGGGGCCAGGTCCGCCACCACCTCGCGGCCGACGTCCCGCAGCGGGCGGTCCAGGGCGTTCGCGGTGGTCAGCCGCTTCCTGAGCGCCGCCATCCCCTCGTCGAGGTCGGCCCGCGGCCGTTCGACCAAACCGTCGGTGTAGAGCGCCAGTACGCTGCCGGGTTCGATCTCCAGCTCCACGGGTTCGAACGGCAGTCCGCCGACGCCCAGCGGCGGGCCGGGGCTGACGTCGACGTACCGGGCGGTCCCGTCGGGGGCCAGCAGCGCGGGCGGGGGGTGCCCGGCGCTCGCCATGGCGCACTGCCGGGAGACCGGGTCGTACGTGACGTACAGGCAGGTGGCGCCGAACGAGTCGTAGGCGCTCTGCGGCGTGGAGCCGGCCGTGCCGTTCTCGTACGTGCTGCTCTCGACCGTCAGCTGCGAGACGAGGTCGTCGAGGTGGGTGAGCAGCTCGTCGGGTTCGAGGTCCAGGTCGGCGAGGGTGCGTACGGCGGTCCGCAGCCGGCCCATCATCGCCGTGGCCTGGAGGCCGTGGCCGACGACGTCTCCGACGACGAGCGCGACCCGCGCGGACGACAGCGGGATGACGTCGAACCAGTCCCCGCTGACGCCCCCGGCCGTGTCCGTGGGGTGGTAAACACTGGCGCTCTGGACCGCGGCCGTCTCGGTCGACGTCGGGGGCAGCAGGCTGCGCTGGAGGCTCACGGAGGCGTGCCGCTCGCGCGCGTACCGGCGCGCGTTGTCCACCACCAGGGCGGCGCGGGAGGCGACCTCTTCCAGCAGGGCCAGGTCGTCCGCCCCGAAGGGGCGGCGTCTGCCCGCGCGCCACACCGTGACCCGGCCCAGGAGTTTTCCGCGCGCCCGCAGGGGCGCGCTCATGCCGGAGCGGACGTCGAGCCCGGGCACCGGAGGCGGCATGGGGCCGGGCGTGCCGTCGGTGCCGTCCGGCCCGAGGCCGGGGAGGCGCGGCCAGACGTGGCCCCTGGGGGCCTCGCTGATGTCCACCCGCAGGGCGCCGCCCACTCGTGGAACGATCTGCTGTCCGTCGGCCACGCCGGCCACGGCCGACCGGCGCAGCACGTGGTGCCGCTGGTGGGCGGGGCCCGGCTCCTCATGGGCGAAGACGGCCTCGGCGATGTCGACGGCCGCCAGGTCGGCCAGTACGGGAACCAGCACGTCGGCCAGGTCCTGTGTGGTCTCGGCGACGGACAGCGAGTTGCCGAGGACGGCGGTGGCGCGGTGCAGCAGGTCGAGGCGCTCCTGGGCGCCGCGCTGGTCGGTGACATCGGTGAACAGGGCGGTGACGCCCATGACCCGTCCGTCCGGCTCCTGGAGCCGGAACGCGGACAACGCCATGATCCGTCCCGTCCCCGGTTCGATCCGGGTCCGTACGAGAGCGTCCATGGACACCAGCGGCGTCCCGGTGGCGAGCACGTCGCGCAGGCGCTCCTCGATGACGCGCGCGTCCTCCGACCAGAGGAACTCCGCGAGGTGCAGGCCGCCGAGCTCGTCGGGCAGGCCCGTGTACGGGAGGAGCTGTGTGTTCGTCCGCACGAGGCGCAGTTCCCGGTCGAACATGGCGAAGCCGACGCGCTCCTGGAGGAACAGCTCCTGCATGAAGGCGTGGTCCTGCCGCCACCGCACCACCAGCGGCCACGGCGCGCCCAGGAGGAAGAAGCGCGACGCCTCGCGGTCCGGCTGTTCCGGAGCCAGCGGGAGCACCCGGAACACGATGTCCGCCTCCCCTCCCCCCGCCTCGCGCACCGCGACCCGGCCCTCCCACACGGGGCCGTCGCGCCGCGCCATGATCGCGGGCCAGCCCGCGGGGTCGGCCAGCAGCTCCTGGAGCCGCCGCCCGCACAGGTCCTCGGCCGGGCGGGTCAGGAGTGTCTCGGCCGCCGGTGTGCAGCCGAGGATCGTCCCGGCCCCGTCCACCAGCAGCCCGGCGGCGTTGCCCGCGTCGAGGGGATCTTCGTTGCTGCGAGCCATGCGCACGCGCACCCCCGGGATCGGCATCTCATCGGTCCTGGTACGGCCGGACGATCGGCACCCTTCTTGACGCGTGGGCGTCATCGGTGTCCTCGTTCTCTTGATCAGGCTATCGACCACCCCGGGCGTTCGCCTGCCCGGCGGGCGAAACGGGCGGCCGACGGCCCAGCGTGCCGCGGCCGCCGGCGTGCGGCCGCGGCGGCGCTGTGTGAGCCTGGCCGCGGGACGACGCCGTGACGAACCGAGGGAGTGGGCCGTGAACCAGCTCGGAGAGAAGCCCGAAGAGGTCCGCAAGCAGTTGGAGGAGGAGAAGCGCCGGGCCCGTGAGGAGGAGCGGAAGTCCGCCGAAGGGACGTCCGGTCCCGGGGAGCGGTCCGACCGGCCGGCTGACGAGGCGCGTGCGGACGACCGGGACCAGGGCTGACTCCCCCGTTCGTAGCCCCTGTTCGCGCCGGTCGCGGATGCGGCCACAGATGCGAGACTGGGAAACATGGACTGGGCTTCATGGACGACGCTCGGTGTGCTGACGGGCCGCGGCGGGGTGCTCACCGAAGAGGTGGGTGTGCTGACCGGTGACCTGACGGTGCACACCACCTGGGCCGACGGCGAGGCGCGGATCGCCGTGCAGTACAGCGGGTCGGCGGACTGGTTCACCATGGCGGGCAGTCCCGTGCCGTCGCCCTCGGAGGCCGACAGCCGGAACCTGCACGACGCCGTGGTGGCGGCGGTCCGGGCCGGCGGCGCCGCCACTGTGCCCTCTCCACCCCACAGCTCCACGGCGCCGTGACGCCGCCGCTCTCACGGCCGTAGGGACTGCGCTCCGGCAAGGAGAACGGCCATGCTCGCCCGTGATCTCGCGGAAACCTACCCCCACATATCAGTCGACGCCGACGCGGTGGACGCGGCGCGGCTGCTCGCCGGGCACAAGCTCCCCGCGCTGCTGGTGGTCGACTCGGACCAGCGGCCGTACGCCATCGTGCCCGGCTCCCAGCTGATCAAGCAGCTCGTGCCCGAGTACCTGCTGGAGGAGCCGTTCCTCGTCTCCGTGATCGACGACCGGCACCTCGACGAGGTCGCGGAGAGGATCGCCGGTCTGACGGTCGGCGAATGGCTGCCGCCGCGCACGTACGCGCCGCCGGTGGTCGGTCCGGACGCCGGTCTGCTGCAGGTGGCGGCTCTCATGGCCCGTACGCGCAGTCCGCTGGTCGCGGTGATCGAGCGCGACGGTGACGAGGTCCGGCTGGTGGGGGCCGTCACGGCGGCCTGTCTGATGTCCCGTCTCGTCGACGGGCCGTGACCCGCGCGCGGAGCGGGCACCTCCGGGTGCCTTGACAGCGGTGGGGTGGTGCGTGAGTCTTCGACCGGCGGTGGGAACGTTCCCACCCTTGTCCCGTACCGCTTCCGCCACCTCAGGAGACAGCGCATGCCCGAACGTCCGGTCCGCTGGGGGATCCTCGCCACCGGCCCCATGGCCGCCGCCTTCACCGAGGACCTGGCCACCGTCCCGGAGGCGGAGGTGCTCGCGGTGGGATCGCGTTCGGAGCGCTCCGCCGCCGTGTTCGCCGACCGCCATGCGATCCCGCGTGCGTACGGCGGCTGGCAGGACCTGGCGGCCGATCCGGACATCGACGTCGTCTACGTCGCCACACCGCACGCCCACCACGCCGCGGCCACCGCCGCCTGCCTCAGCGGCGGGAAGGCGGTGCTGTGCGAGAAGCCGTTCGCTCTCAACCGGGCGCAGGCGGCGGCGATGGCCGAGCTCGCGGAGCGCGAGTCGCTCTTCCTGATGGAGGCGATGTGGACGTACCTCAACCCCCTGATCCAGCAGGTGTGTTCGCTGATCGACGACGGCGTCATAGGGGAGGTCCGCTCGGTGCACGCGGACTTCGGGGTGCGGGCGCCGCACGTCCCCGGGCACCGGCTGCGCGACCCCGCCGCGGGCGGCGGCGCCCTCCTCGACCTCGGCACGTACCCCGTGTCCTTCGCCCACCTGCTGCTGGGCCCCGCCCGGCACGTGGCGGCCTGGTCGGATCTGAGCGGCGCCGGGGTGGACGAGAGCACAGCGATGGTCCTCGGCCACGACAACGGCGCCATGGCCGTCCTGTCGTGCTCGCTGACCGCCGACAGTGCGCGCGGCGCCGTCGTCCACGGGTCCGAGGGACGGATCGAGTTCCCCGCCGACTTCTACAACCCGCGGACCGCGATCCTGCGGCGGGACGGACAGGCGGCGCGCACGCTCGTCGCGGACCCGCAGACCGGTCACGGGTACGACCATCAGGCGCGTGAAGTGATGCGCTGCCTGCGGGAGAAGCGCACCGAGTCGCCGCTGGTGCCGCTGCGCGGCACGCTCGACGTCATGGAGACGCTGGACAGGGTCCGCGCGCTCGTCGGGCTGCGCTTTCCGGGCGAGTGAGGGAGGACGGACAGCCGGCGAGCCGACCTAGGATGTATTTCATGGATCAACGAGTTCTGGGCAGGACCGGCCGTCACGTCTCCGTGGTCGGCCTCGGCACGTGGCAGCTGGGCGCCGACTGGGGCGACGTACGGGAACAGGACGCGCTCGACGTCCTGGACGCGGCCGTCGAAGCGGGAGTCACGTTCTTCGACACGGCCGATGTGTACGGGGACGGGCGCAGCGAGCGGCTGATCGGCCGCTATCTGCGCGAGCGGCCCGACGCCGGTGTGTTCGTCGCCACCAAGATGGGCCGCCGCGCCGAACAGCTGCCGGAGCACTACGTCCTGGACAACTTCCGCGCCTGGAGCGACCGGTCCCGCGCGAACCTCGGTGTGGACACGCTCGACCTGGTGCAGCTGCACTGCCCGCCGTCGTCCGTCTACGCCGGCGACGCGGTGTTCGACGCGCTGGACACGCTGGTGGCCGAGCAGCGGATCGCCGCGTACGGCGTGAGTGTCGAGACGTGCGCCGAGGCGCTCACCGCCATGGCGCGTCCGGGAACGGCAAGCGTGCAGATCATCCTCAACCCCTTCCGCCTCAAGCCGCTGGAGGAAGTGCTGCCGGCCGCCGTGAAGGCCGGGGTGGGCATCATCGCCAGGGTCCCGCTCGCGTCCGGGCTGCTGTCCGGCAGGTACACCAAGGAGACGGTGTTCGCGGGCGACGACCACCGGACGTACAACCGGCACGGGGAGTCGTTCGACCAGGGTGAGACGTTCTCCGGCGTCGACTTCGAGACGGGTGTCGAGGCCGCGGCCGAGTTCGCCGCGCTCGCTCCCGGCAGCGCGACGCCCGCCGCGACGGCGCTGCGCTGGATCATCCAGCAGCCCGGTGTGAGCAGTGTGATCCCGGGGGCGCGCTCACCCGAGCAGGCCCGCGCGAACGCGGCGGCCGCGGACGCGCCGGCGTTGTCGCGGGCCACCCTCGACGCGGTGCGCGAACTGTACGACCGGCGCGTGCGCGCGCGGGTGCACCACCGTTGGTGAGCCGCCGGACGCGGCTCGGCCCGGCGTGCGCACCGCACGCCGGGCCGAGCCGTTGTGTCCCGCGGCCGGTCAGGTCACGTCGAGCGCCGGCAGGGCGCCCGTACGGGCCACCTCGGCGTACCAGCGGGCGCTCGCCTTCGGGGTGCGGCGGCCCGTCGGATAGTCGACGTACACCGCGCCGAAACGCTTGCTGTACCCGTATCCCCACTCGAAGTTGTCGAGCAGTGACCACAGGAAGTAGCCGCGGACGTCCACTCCCGACCTGATCGCCCGGTGCACCGCCGTCAGGTGGCCGTGCAGGTACGCGATCCGGTCGGGGTCGACCACCTCGCCGTGCGGGTCGATGTAGTCGTCGAACGCCGCGCCGTTCTCCGTGATGACCAGCGGCAGGTCCGGGAAGTCGGTCTTGAGCCGGAGTAGCAGTTCGTACATGCCACTGGGGTCCACCGCCCAGCCCATCGCCGTCCGGTCGCCCGGCGGCAGGTGGAAGTTCACGGCGTCGGCGCCCGGCCAGGGACTGTGGGCGCTGTCGCCGTGCCCGTCGGAGCCGTGGCCGGCGCCCTCGGTGGCGGCGGAGACCAGGGTGGGCGTGTAGTAGTTGACGCCCAGGAAGTCGAGCGGCTGACGGATCGCGGCCGTGTCGCCGTCCCGTACGAACGACCAGTCCGTCAGGTGGGCGGTGTCGCGCAGCAGGTCCTCCGGGTACGCGCCGCCGAGGAGGGGGCCGGTGAAGACGCGGTTGGCCAGTGCGTCGATGCGGCGGGCGGCGTCCGCGTCCTCGGGGCTCGCGGTGAGCGGACGCACGTGGTGGACGTTGAGGGTGATGGACACCTGGGCGTCGCCGGGCAGGCCGGCGCGCAGTGCCTGGACGGCCTGGCCGTGAGCGAGGTTGAGGTGGTGCGCGGCGCGCAGCGCGGCGACGGGATCGGTACGGCCCGGTGCGTGGACGCCGGACGCGTAGCCGAGGAAGGCGCTGCACCAGGGCTCGTTGAGGGTCGTCCAGGTGTACACCCGGTCGCCCAGGGCCTCGGCGGCCAGGCCGGCGTACTCGGCGAAGCGCTCGGCGGTGGCGCGCTCCGGCCACCCGCCCATGTTCTCCAGTTCCTGCGGGAGGTCCCAGTGGTAGAGCGTGGCGACGGGCTGGATGCCCTTCTCCAGCAGTTCGTCGGTCAGCCTGCGGTAGAAGTCGAGCCCCTTCTGGACGGCGGGCCCCCGGCCGGTGGGCTGGACGCGGGGCCACGCGAGGGAGAAGCGGTAGGCGCCCACGCCGAGGTCGGCCATGATGGCGACGTCCTCGCGCCAGCGGTGGTAGTGGTCGGTGGCGATGTCCCCGGTGTCGCCGTTGCGGACCTTGCCGGGTGTGCGGGAGTAGGTGTCCCAGATGGACGGGGTGCGCCCGTCCTCCGCCGCGGCTCCTTCGATCTGGTACGCGGCGGTCGCCGTGCCCCAGAGGAAGCCGGGCGGGAAGACACGGCGGTCCGCGGTCCCGGGAGCGGTCGCGGTGGGTCGGATTGCGGTGACCACGTACGTAGGTCCTTCCGAGGTTGGAGGGGTCGGGTGTGTGCCTGGGGGCGGGCTCAGCCCTTGACCGCGCCCTGCATGATGCCGCCGACGATCTGGCGGCCGAAGACGACGAACATCGCCAGCAGCGGCAGCGTGCCGAGGAGGGCGCCGGCCATGATGAGGGACTGGTCGCGGATGTAGCCCGCGCTCAGCTGGGTGAGGGCGACGGGGACCGTCGGGTTGGTCATGTCGAGCACGATGAACGGCCAGAAGAAGTCGTTCCAGGCGTGCACGAAGGTGATCATGAACAGGACCGCCATCGGGGGCCTGGCGATCGGCAGGACGATGCTCCAGAAGATGCGCAGCGAGTGGGCGCCGTCCACCCGGCCGGCCTCGACGAGCTCGTCGGGCAGCGCCTCGGTGAAGTACTGCCGCATGAAGAACACGCCGACCGCGCTGACCAGGGTGGGGAAGATGACAGCGGGGAGTTTCTGCCCCCATCCGAGTTCCGTCATCATCATGAACAGTGGGACGACGCCGAGTTGCGGCGGCACCATCATCGTTCCGATGACGAGCATGAGCAGGATGTTGCGTCCCTTGAAGCGCAGCTTGGCGAAGGCGAAGCCGGCCAGGGTGGCGAACAGCACGGTGGACAGCGCGATGACACCGGCCACCACGAGGCTGTTGATCATCGCTTTGCCGAGCGCGGCGTCCTGCCATGCCTTGCCGAGGTTCTCCAGCAGGTGCGGACCCGGCAGGAACGGCGGCGGCGTCTGGCTGACGCGGGTGTTGTCGGTCGAGGCCGCGACCATCGTCCAGTACAGCGGGAAGAGAGAGAACAGCGCGGCGACGGTGAGCAGCAGGTAGGTGACGGGGCCGGCGTGGTGCTGGCGGCCGGCCCCCGGCCGCAGCCGCGCGAGGAGCGGGCGCCGGGCCGGCGGTTCGCTGCGGGACGGCTGCGGGCGGACGTCCGTCCGGGCGGGGAGGCTGTCGGTGGTCATGGCGGGCTCGCTCCTGGTCAGGACGTACGTACTGAGGACGCTCGGCGGGACGCGAGGCGTTTGACGACCCGCTGGACGACGAAGACGAGGATCAGCAGCAGGAACATCACCCAGGCGACGGTGGCCGCGCGCCCCATCTGGTAGTTCTTCCAGCCCTCCTCGTACAGCAGCAGTCCGAGGGTCTGGTACTGGTTGTCCGCCCCGCCGGTGACGCCCATGGGGCCCTGGCCGAAGATGAGCGGCTCACCGAAGAGCTGGGTGGCGCCGATGGTCGACAGCACGATGGTGAAGACGATGGTGGACCGGATGCCGGGCACGGTCACCGAGATGAACTGCTGCCAGCGGGAGGCTCCGTCGATGGCGGCCGCCTCGTAGCGCTCACGCGGGACGGCCTGCATCGCCGCGAGGTACAGCAGCGCGTTGTAGCCGGTCCAGCGCCAGATCACGATGGTGGAGATGGCCGCCTGCGCGGCCCACTTGTTGTTCTCCCAGTCGATGTTGTCGACGCCGACCAGGCTCAGCATCCAGTTGATCATGCCGAAGTCGCGCTCGAAGAGCATGGTGAAGACGAGCGCCGCCGCGCCGACCGACGTCGCGTACGGGGTGATGGCGGCGACGCGGAAGAACGTCGAACCGCGGAGCCGGTAGTTGAGCAGGTGCGCCAGGCCCAGCGCGATCAGCAGCTGCGGCACGGTGGACAGCGCGCCGAGAGTGAGGGTGTTGAGCAGTGCGTTCCAGAAGCGTTCGTCCTGCCACAGCGCGGTGTAGTTGTCGAACGCCACCCACTCCATGACGTTCATGGTGGCGAGTTCGACCCGGTGCAGGGAGATCCAGGCGGTGTACACGAGCGGATAGAAGCTGAAGGCCGCGAACACCACGAAGAACGGTGTGATGAAGGCGTACGGCGCTCCGCGCAGGTCGAGCCGGTGGAGCAGCGTCCGCCGCCGCCGGCGCGAGCGTTCCCGTTCGCCGGTCCGGGTGGTCGGGAGGGAGGTGGCCACGAGAGGGCATCCTTCGTGAGACGTGGGTGGGGCTGCGGTGTCCCGGCGACCGCTCGGGATCGCGGCGGCCGCCGGGACAACGGGGCGGCCGGACTCAGCCGGTGGCCTTCTCGATCCGCTCCTCCGTGGCCTTCCAGGCCGCGTCGGGGCTCTTGTTCTGCGACTCGATGAGCGTCAGCCCCTGCGAGAAGATGTCCTTGATCGTGCCGTCCTTGCGCCCGAGGACCTGCTTGTCGGGGATCTCCTGGGCGGCCTGGCCGAAGATCTTTCCGATCGGGGCGTCGTTGAAGTACGCGGACTTGGCCTCGACGACGGCGGGGGCCTTCAGGGCCTCCTGCGAGGACGGGAAGTTGCCGATCTTCTTGAAGACGTGCTCCTGCTGCTCGGGTGCGGTCAGCCAGGCGACCAGCTTCTTCGCCTCCTCCTTCACCGGGCTCTTGTCGATGACGCCGAGGAACGAGCCGCCCCAGTTCGCACCCTTGGGCGCCTTGGCGACGTCCCACTTGCCCTTGTTCGCCGGCCCCGCCTTCTCACTGATGTGGCCGAGCATCCAGGCCGGGCAGACCGCCGTCGCGAAGGTGCCGTTGGCCAGGCCCGGGTCCCAGCCCGGCTGGAACTGCCGCAGTTTCGCGGTGAGTCCGGTGCCGCCGGCCTCGGCGGCGAGCTGCCACGCCTCGGTGACGGCGGGGTTGTCCTTGTAGACGAGTTCGCCGGACTCGTCGTAGAACTGCTCGGAGCTGCCGTAGATCATGGCGTTGAACAGGCCGCTGGCGCTGTCCATGAAGGCGACCTTGTCGTTCTTGTTGCCCTTCTTGAAGTCCTTGCCCGCTTCGACGTACTTCGACCAGTCCCCCTCCCACAGCTTCGCGACCTCATCGCGGTCGGTCGGCAGACCCGCCTGTGCGAACAGGTCCTTGCGGTAGCAGACGGCCATGGGCCCGATGTCGGTGCCGAAGCCGATGACCTTGTCGTCCTTGGCCGTGACCTGGCTGAGCTTCCACGG
This sequence comes from Streptomyces albidochromogenes, assembly GCF_005981925.1. Taxonomy (GTDB): domain Bacteria; phylum Actinomycetota; class Actinomycetes; order Streptomycetales; family Streptomycetaceae; genus Streptomyces; species Streptomyces albidochromogenes. The sequence continues at coordinate 42,887 of NZ_VBVX01000003.1, read as the reverse complement.
CAGGAAGTGGTCGGCGCCCTCGACGCCGGACAGATCGGCGAACCGCGCGGCCTGCGTGTCGGCCAGCTCCTTGGCGCGCCCGATCTCTATGCCCTGGATGTCCTTGAGCCCGCTGCCCGCCGCGAGGTGCGTCTGGAGGGCGGTGTAGTACGTCTGCTCGTCGCCGGCGACCTCAGCCTCGATGCGGACGTTCGGGTTCTCCTTCATGTACTGGTCGAGGAGGCCGGTCTCCTTGTATCCCATGACGCCGAACAGGCCCATGGTGATGGTGGTCTTGCCGTCCTTGACGCCGCCTCCGGTCCCTCCCCCGCCGTCCGGGCCGCCGCTGCATCCGACGACCAGACCGAGTGCGGCGGCGGTCGAAACGGCAGCCACAACCCTTGTACGCAACAGCTTGCGAGCCCTGTCCATGTAGCCCTCCCAGTGGCGGCGCCGACGCCCCGGCGTTCCGGCCGGTCTGTCCGCTCTGTGGCCTCGATTGGTGAAGTGGGAACGTTCCCACTGGCGAGGTGGGAACGTTCCCACCAAGTGCTCGAAGAGTGGCCGCCGCGCATACTCTCTGTCAAGAACTTGAATCGACTTCGTTGCGGGCAGATGTCGCGGGACAATCCGCCGACGTCCGGCCCGCCCGATCGCCTTCTGGCACAATGCGCTGGTGAACGGCGCCCGGACGCCGTTCCACGAGGAGGAAGCCATGGGGGGAAGGCAGCGGCCGACCATCAAAACCGTGGCCGCGCGCGCCGGAGTGGGGCGTACGACTGTTTCACGTGTCATCAACGGCTCGACGCTCGTCAGCGACGAGGCCCGCGCCGCCGTCCTGGCCGCGATCGCCGAGCTCAACTACGTGCCGAACTCCGTCGCCCGCGGTCTCGTCACCAGCAGGACCAACTCCGTCGCCCTGGTGATCCCCGAGTCGGAGAGCCGGCTGGGCTCGGAGCCCTATTTCTCCGCCGTCATCCGGGGCGTCAGCACCGCGCTGGCCGACACCAGGACGCAGCTCCAGTTGATGCTCGTACGGGACAAGGGCGAACAGGACCAGCTCACCGACTCGGTGGCCGAACGGCGCGTCGACGGCGTGCTGCTGGTCTCGGTGCACGAGCGCGATCCGCTGCCCGGCCTGCTGGAGGACATGGGGCTGCCGACCGTGCTCGCCGGCCGCCGCTCCCCCGCCGAGCCCCTCAGCCACGTCCACGCCGACAACCTGGGCGGCGCGGCCGCCGCGGTCCGCCACCTGATCGCCCGCGGCCGGACGGAGATCGCCACCATCACCGGCCCCCTGGACATGGACGTGGGCCGCACCCGGCTGCAGGGCTGGCGGGACGCGCTGGCGGAGGCCGGCCGCGCCGCGGACGGGCGCCTCGTCGCGACGGGCGACTTCACCGAGGCGGGTGGAGAGCGGGCCATGCGTTCGCTTCTTGAAGCCGCACCCGATCTCGACGCCGTCTTCGTGGCGTCCGACGTCATGGCCGTCGGCGCGATGGCGGAACTGCGCAGGCGGGGGCGGCGCGTCCCGGACGACGTGGCGGTGGTCGGTTTCGACGACTCGTTCTTCGCCCGCCACACCGACCCGCCCCTGACGAGTGTGCGCCAGCCCACCGAGGAGATCGGCACGACGATCGCCCGGGTGCTGCTGCGCGAGATCGCCGACCCCGAAGCGCCGAGGCAGCACATCGTGCTCCCCACCTCGCTCGTCGTGCGCGGCTCCTCCTGACCCCGCCCGGACCGCCGGTTCCCCGATCCGATGTGTGAGAAGCGCCTGACGAGGAAGGCGATCGGGACGAGCCGACGAAGGAGAGTCAGTGAGCGACCGCAAGAACATATTCGTGCTGGGCCTGGACGAGGCCAACCTGCCCACCCTGCGCGCCGTGCCCGACGTGGAGAGCTACGCCTTCCACCCGCTTCTGACGATCGAGGAGCTCCAGCACGGCGAGGTCTCGGTGGCGGACCTGTTCGAGAAGGCGCAGAAGGTGCTGGACGACTTCGACGGCAGCATCGACGCGATCGTCGGTTACTGGGACTTCCCCGTGAGCACGCTCGTGCCCATGCTCAGCGAGCGGTACGGCACGCGCAGCACCGGCCTGGAGTCGGTGGTCAAGTGCGAGCACAAGTACTGGAGCCGGCTCGAACAGCAGAAGGTCGCCGACGCGCATCCGCGCTTCGGGCGGGTGGATCTGGAGACGGACGACCCGCGTCCGCCCGAGGGCGTGAACTTCCCGATGTGGCTGAAGCCCGCCCTGTCGTACTCCTCGGAACTGGCCTTCGGCGTCAAGGACCAGCAGGAGTTCCGCGAGGCGGTCGACGAGATCCGCAAGGGCGTCGCCCGGGTCGGCCGGCCCTTCGAGTACATCCTCGACCGGCTCGACCTGCCCGAGGAGATGGCCGGGGTCGGCGGTCAGGTCTGCCTGGCCGAGGAGGCGCTGTCCGGAATCCAGGTCGCGGTGGAGGGGTACGTCCACAACGGCGAGGTGACCGTCTACGGCGTCCTCGACTCGATCAACTACCCCGACTCCTCCAGCTTCCTGCGCCACCAGTACCCCTCCGCCCTGCCCGAGCCGGTGATCCGCCGCCTGCACGACGTGTCCGAGCGCGTGATGCGGCAGATCGGCATGGAGGCGGCGACGTTCAGCATCGAGTACTTCTACGACCCGCAGGCCGACGCGATCAACCTGCTGGAGATCAACCCCCGGCACTCGCAGTCGCACGCCGAGCTGTTCGAGTACGTCGACGGTGTCCCGAACCACCACTGCATGATCAGCCTCGCGCTGGGCAAGGACCCCGCGCTGCCGCACCGGGCGGGCCGGTACAAGGTGGCCGCCAAGTGGTACTACCGCTGGTTCGCGGACGGTGCGGCGCGTCAGGTGCCCACGGCCGAGGACATCGAGCGGATCGAACGGGAGATCCCGGGCGTCCGGGTCGACGTGGTGCCCGAGGAGGGGCAGCGCCTCTCGGAGACCCCGCAGCAGGACAGCTACAGCTACGAGCTGGCCCACATCTTCACGGGCGGTGACAGCGAGGAGGAACTGCGGGAGAAGTACGACCGCTGTGTGGCGGCACTGAACCTGGCCTTCGACGAGACCACGCCGGGCGGGCGCGACCAGAAGAACGTCTGAGCACCCGAGGAAAGGAGCGGCCCAGCCGTATGCGTTTCGTGAGCAATCTGCCGCACGCGACGAAGGAAGAAGAACACGTCGTCGTCCCCATGTCCGACGGCACGCACCTGTCGGCCCGCGTCTGGCGTCCGGTCTCCTCGGACGAGGAGCCCGTGCCGGCGGTCCTGGAGTACATCCCGTACCGCAAGCGCGACCTGACCGCGGTGCGCGACTCGATCCACCACCCCTACATCGCGGGCCACGGCTACGCCTGCGTGCGGGTGGACCTGCGCGGGACCGGCGACTCCGAGGGCGTGCTGGCCGACGAGTACCTGGAGCAGGAGCAGGCCGACGCCGAGGAGGTGCTCGCCTGGCTGGCGGAACAGCCCTGGTGCGACGGCTCCACCGGCATGATGGGCATCTCCTGGGGCGCGTTCGCCGCCCTCCAGACGGCGGCCCGGCAGCCGCCGAGCCTGCGCGCGGTCGTCATCGCGTCGTTCACGGACGACCGGTACGCCGACGACATGCACTACATGGGCGGCGCGATGCTGTCGGACAACCTCGCCGAGGCGGGGACCATGTTCGCGTATGCCACGTGCCCGCCGGACCCGGCGGTGGTCGGCGACCGCTGGCGCGACATGTGGCACGAACGGATGGAGCACACCCGCCCGTGGGTCCTGGAGTGGCTGCGCCACCAGCGCCGCGACGACTACTGGCGGCACGCCTCGGTGTGCGAGGACTACACGGCCGTACGCTGCCCGGTCCTCGCGTCCAGCGGGTGGGCCGACGGGTACTCCAACGCCGTGACACGGCTGCTGGGGAACCTGGACGTGCCGCGCAAGGGGCTGATCGGGCCCTGGTCCCACAAGTTCCCGCACCTGGGCGAGCCCGGGCCGGCCATCGGCTACCTCCAGGAGGTCGTCAAGTGGTGGGACCACTGGCTGAAGGGCGTCGACAACGGCGTCATGGACGGGCCCATGCTGCAGACGTGGATGCAGGAGAGCGTGCCGCCCTCCACCTCGTACGAGGAGCGGCCCGGCCGGTGGGTCGGCGAACCCGAGTGGCCTTCGCCGCACATCCGCCCCGTCGCGCATCCGCTGCTGCGCCACCGCATCGTCACGCCGGCCGACGCCGCCGGGCCCCTCGGAGACGACGCCGGCGAGGCGATGACCGTGCAGTCACCGCTGTCCGTCGGGCAGTTCGCCGGCAAGTGGGCGTCCTACAACGCCCCGCCGGACCTGCCGTACGACCAGCGCGAGGAGGACGGCGGGTCCCTGGTCTTCGACACCGGGGAACTGAGCGAACCGGTCGAGATCCTGGGCTCCCCGACGGTCGAACTCGACCTGTCCGTCAGCGAACCGGTGGCCACGGTCGCCGCCCGCCTCTCCGATGTGGCACCCGACGGCCGGGCCACCCGGGTCACGTACGGCGTGCTGAACCTGACGCACCGCGACGGCACGGGCGAACCGAAACCGCTGGAGCCGGGGCGGCGCTACCGCGCCACGGTGCAGCTCAACGGCGTCGCCCAGGTCTTCCCGCGCGGCCACCGCATCCGGCTCTCCCTGTCGACGTCGTACTGGCCGCTCGCCTGGCCGCCGCCCCGGCCGGTCCTGCTCAGCGTCCACGAGCGGTCGAGCACCCTGACGCTGCCGGTGCGCCCGGTGGAGGAACCGGACGAGCTGCCGCAGCGCCCCTTCGGCGAGCCCGAGGGCGCCCCGCCGCTCGCCTCCACCCGGCTGTCGGCCCCCGAGCAGCGCTGGGAGGTCAAGCGCGACCTCATCGGGTACGAGTCCGCGCTGGAGATCGTCAAGGACCGGGGCACCGTGCGGATCGACGACATCGGGCTGGACGTGGGCTGTCGCGCGTACGAGCGCTACACCGCCACCGCCGACGACTTCACCTCGGTGGGCGGCGAGTCGGCCTGGACGATGCGGTTTCGCCGGGACGACTGGGACGTGCGGGTGGAGACCCGTACCCAACTGCGGTGCAGCGAGAGCGAGTTCTTCGTGGACGCGACGCTCGACGGGTACGAGGGCGAGCGGCGGGTCTTCTCCCGCACCTGGAACGAGACCCTGCGAGGGACCTGCTGTGACCGGTCCCCGCCAGGGGTGATGCGCACGGTACGGCGCGGCGTGGTGGAGGCACCACGCCGCGCCGCGTCATGCCCGCCCCGCAGCCCGGCGCGTGCCCGGTGCCGTCACTCCCACTCCACCGTGAGAGTGGCCGCCGCCCCCGACTTCACGAACACGTACGCGGTGGCGGCGGGGGCGGCGGCCAGGCGCAGGCGCACCTGGGTCGTCCCCGTGGCGTTCACCGCCGTGAAGTCGCCCGACGTGGCGGCGCCGGAGGTGAACCGGCCGATCTCCGCCACGCCGGACGCCGAGGCGGGGGCGTTCCAGTCGTCGGCCCCCGTCGCGCACCCGGCGCCGAAGCAACCGGAGGCGACGTCCACGAGCATCCGGTTTCCGGCCGCCCAGGGGTCGCCGCTGCCGGAGGCGTGCGTGACGGTGAGGTAGGCGCGCCGCACGGTGGCCCCGTCCGGGACCGCCGAGGTGTCGAAGGAGAGCAGGGCGCGGTTGTGCAGCCCGTCCGCGCCCCTGCCGACCGCCACGCCGTGGCTGGACTCCAGGGTCCCGACGGCGGCCCCACCGCCGGTCGCCGAGGCCTTCACGTATCCGTCGTCCGCCGCCCGGCTCGGCAGCACGGCGCTCTTGGTGCCGCCTCCGGGTGACCCGGCGCCGTCGAGACCCCAGAACCGGCCGATGCGGTACGAGGCGCACAGGTTGACGTCGAGGATGTACGCGCCGGCGACGCCGCACTGCTCGGCGCCGGAGCCGGGGTCGACGGGCTGGCCGTGGCCCATGCCGGTGATGGAGTACGTCTCGACGACGGGGCGTCCGGCGCTGTCGTGGTAGACGGCGTGCGGGTAGCCGCCGACGGTGTCGGTGACGTCGGCCGTGGTGTCCGTGCCGTGGACGCCGGTCCACTGCTCGACCGTCTCCCTCATGTTGGCGGGGACGACGGTCGCGTCGCTCGTGCCCTGCCAGACGGAGACGGTGGGCCACGGTCCCGAGTAACCGGGGTGCGCGGCGCGGACCTTGTCGCCCCAGGCCGAGGGAGAGAGGTCCGTGCCCGGGCTCATGCAGGTGTACGCGGCGGCGACGGAGGTGGCGCAGGCGTACGGGAGGCCGGCGACCGGCGCTCCGGAGGCGAAGACGTCGGGGTACGCGGCGAGCATGACGTTGGTCATGGCCGCGCCGGCGGACAGCCCGGTGGCGTGGACGCGGGCGGGGTCGCTGCCGAGGTCGGACTTCATCCGGTCGGTCATCTGCTTGATGGACAGCGCCTCGCCGGAGCCGCGCCGGATGTCGGCCGGCTCGAACCAGTTGAAGCAGGAGTTCAGGTTGTTGGCGGACTGCTGCTGCGGCAGCAGGAGCGCGAAGCCCCACCGGTCGGCCCAGGCCGTCCAGCCGGTCTCCGCGTCGAAGGCGGCGGCCGACTGCGTGCAGCCGTGCATGGCCACGACGAGGGGCCGCCCGGCCGGCAGCCCGTCCGGAACGTACCGGAACATCCGCAGCGCGCCGGGGTTGGTGCCGAAGCCGGTGACCTCGGTGAGCGAGGCGGCCCGGGCGGCGGGCGCGAAGGCGGTCCAGCCGGTGCCGAGCAGCGTGGCGAGCAACGCCAGCAGCACGGCGACGGCCGGGAGTCTCTTCGTCGTCGGGGGCGGGTTCGTATACATGGCGGCTCCTTCAGCGGGTCTCCCCGTCCGGGAGTCGGACTCTAGGGCCGTAGGCAGGCCGCGCAGGACGGGGCGGCGCCACCGTCACCGGCGGCGCGGGGTGTGGTCCGCACACGTTGTCGTCTGCCACGGAGCAGCCCCCGGAAGCGATGGTTTCCGGTCGAAGCGGCGTACGTGAAGAGTGAACCAATTCAGAGAAAGTGCAGCTCAGGCGTTTGTTCTGCGTTATACCACCGCCGGATGTCCACATGATGGACACCCCTGCGAGTGACATGCACACCGCCCCCGAGCTGCCCGAACGACCATTCGGTCAGGCCACTCGCCCCGCTTGCGGCCGGAATGAGCTGATCAGTGTGCGCTCACTGTCCGCGTCAGCAACACTCCTCACCGCAACACCTCCGCAACTCATTCGCAATCAAAGGAGTTTTCTTCATGCGTCGCATCCGGAACACGCTCGGCGCCGTCGGCGCGGCCACGGCCATCGCCCTCACGGGCGCCGCCACCGCGACCCCCGCGCACGCGGAGCCGGCCGGTACGACCAGCCTCTACGCTCCGTCCGCCATAGTGCTCACCGTGGGCACGGGCGAGGAAGCGGGCACGGCGACCGTCGCGCGAGCCGTGACGCTCAGCTGTGCGCCCACGTCCAACGGCACACACCCCGCGCCCGAGGCCGCCTGCGCCGAACTGCGGGCAGCCGACGGCGAGTTCTCCGGCCTCGTCGACACGTCACCGCAGCGGATCTGCACCCGCGAGTGGGACCCGGTCGTGATCACCGCCCAGGGCGTGTGGCAGGGCAAGCCGGTCTCCTGGTCGACCACCTTCGGCAACACCTGCCTGATGGAGGCCGGACTGGCCGAGGGGGCGCTGTTCGCCTTCTGACCGTACGGTCCACACGCGAGGGGGCGCCTCGGCCGGTGAGGGGAAACCGGCCGGGGCGGCATGGCGTGCGGACCCGGAGGCCGCCGGCCGTCAGGCCGCGGAGCGGCGGCCCAGCACCCAGCCTCCGGCGATCCTGGCCGGCGGGCACAGCGTCTGGCCGTGGGCCGCGAAGAGTTCGTCCCGCGAGGAGAACCGCCCGAGGTCCCGGCGCACCACCGCCGACAGATCGAAGGACGAGCAGCCGTCCGCTCCGCAGGTCGAGCCGTCCCAGTCCACGGCGGTGGAGGCCAGGGCCTCGAAGAGCGTCTGCGACCCCGTGTTCGTGAAACCCGCCGGACTGGCCCCCGCGAGGGCGCCGAGGGGCGCGTACAGCTCGGACACGCCGACCCACTCCCGCCCGAGCCGGAACTCCGGCCAGGCCAGCACGACCGTGTCCGGCACCAGGCGGCGCAGCCGGGGAAAGCGCGGGTACCAGAACGAGCCGTCGATCAGCAGGCCCCGTACCCGGGTGGGGATTCCCGCCGCGCGGGCGACCGCTTCCAGCACCGCGAGACGCTGGCTGCACGATCCGCGGCGGCGCGCCAGCGTCAGCGAGGCGGACTGCGCGTCGTCGAGGGCGTAGACCGCGTGCACCCGGTCGCTGATCAGGCGGTGCGCGGCGAGCAGCAGCGGGTGGTCACCGGCCTGGGAAGCGGTGGACCGGGCGTCGGCGAGCAGCCGCTGAACGCGCTCGTGGCGCCAGTCGAGGATCGCGGTCGGGGCCACGGATCCGGCCGCCCCGTCGGCCGGGTCCGCGGCGGGCCGCCGGTGTCGCCACCACGGGGTCAGCACGATGCTCGTCATGGCCGGATCGTACGGTCCGCCGCCACGGGCCGGGACACCGGGCCGCCGCGGCCCGCCCCCGGAAAGCCGCGGCCGCTTTGTCCTCACCGGGGAAGAAGTTGCGAAAGCGGCTGCGAAAGGGGTTACGCGCGGGGACAAGGGCCGCTAACTTCCTTGCAACGAACCGGACATGGAGACGTGTCCGGCGCACCTTCCGGCGCGACGGCGCGCGCCTGGCTCCCCCCGGCGGGACTCATTTCCCGGTCCGCCGGGCACCCCCACCCCCTCTGGGAGACTTCTGTGCGCAAAAAACCGTTCAGACTCCGCCATATCCCCGCATTCCTGCTTACCGCACTGCTCACCGCCGGCTTCCTCGCCCCCGCCGGGCCCGCCTCCGCCACCTCGCGGCACACGGACCGCGAGGTGGCGAAGGCCGCCGCGGCCGAGGAGTTCCAGCAGGTCACCCTGGCCAAGGGCGTCGCGGAAACCGGTGAGCCCATGACGATGGCGGTCCTCCCCGACCGCTCGGTGCTGCACACCTCGCGCGACGGGACGCTGCGGCTGACGGACGCGGCCGGCACGACGAAGATCGCCGGCAAGGTCGACGTATACAGCCACGACGAGGAGGGCCTGCAGGGCATCGGCGTGGATCCCGGCTTCACCTCCAACCGCTTCGTCTACCTGTACTACGCCCCGAAGCTCAGCACGCCCGGCGGCGACGCCCCCGGCGACGGCACGGCGGCGGACTTCGCCCCCTTCGACGGCGTGAACCGCCTCTCCCGGTTCTCCCTCACCGCCGACGGCACCCTGAACCTCGCGAGCGAGAAGAAGATCCTCGACGTACCGGCCTCGCGGGGGATCTGCTGCCACGTGGGCGGCGACATCGACTTCGACGCCCAGGGCAACCTGTACCTGACCACCGGGGACGACTCGAACCCCTTCGCCTCCGACGGCTACACGCCGATCGACGAGCGCGCGTCCCGCAATCCGGCGTACGACGCCCAGCGTTCGGCCGGAAACACCAACGACCTGCGCGGCAAGGTGCTGCGCATCAAGGTGAACGCGGACGGCTCGTACTCCACCCCGACGGGCAACCTCTTCGCCCCGGGCACCGCGAAGACGCGCCCCGAGATCTACGCCATGGGCTTTCGCAACCCGTTCCGGATGAGCGTCGACAAGGCCACCGGAACGGTCTACGTCGGCGACTACGGGCCCGACGCGGGCACGGCGAGCGCGGCCCGGGGCCCAGCGGGCCAGGTCGAGTTCAACCGCGTCACCAAGGCCGGCAACTACGGCTGGCCGTACTGCACCGGCAAGAACGACGCGTACACCGACTACAACTTCGCCACCGGGACCTCCGGTACGAAGTTCGACTGCGCCGCGCCGAAGAACACCTCGCCCCGCAACACCGGCCTCACCGACCTGCCCCCGGCCCAGCCCGCCTGGATCCCGTACGACGGCGGCTCGGTGCCCGAGTTCGGCAGCGGTTCCGAATCCCCCATGGGCGGACCGGTCTACCGGTACGACGCCTCCTCCACCTCGGCCGTGAAGTTCCCGCAGAGTTACGACGGGAACTTCTTCGCCGGTGAGTTCGGCCGCAAGTGGATCAAGCGGATCGCGCAGGGAGCCGACGGCACGGTCCAGTCCATCAACGCCTTTCCCTGGAACGGCACCCAGGTGATGGACTTGGCCTTCGGCCCCGACGGCGCCCTGTACGTCCTCGACTACGGCACCGGTTACTTCAACGGCGACGCGAACTCCGCGCTGTACCGCATCGAGCACGTCACCGGCGGCCGCTCCCCCGTCGCCCAGGCCAAGGCCGACCGCACCTCCGGGAAGGCGCCGCTGGCGGTGGCGTTCTCCTCCGCGGGCAGCACCGACCCGGACGGGGACCCGCTCACGTACGCGTGGAAGTTCGGCGACGGCGGCACCTCGACCGCCGCGAACCCGTCCCACACGTACACGGCCAACGGCCAGTACACCGCCGAGCTCACCGTCTCCGACGGCACCGGCAGGAGCGCCACCGCGTCGGTGCGGATCACCGTCGGCAACACCGCGCCGACCGTGAAACTGGAACTCCCGGTGGACGGGCGCATCATCGACCCGGGCGCGGCCGTCCCGTACCGGGTGACCGTGACCGACCCCGAGGACGCCTCCGTCGACTGCTCGAAGGTGAAGATCACCTTCATCGTCGGACACGACAGCCACGGCCACCCGCAGACCTCCGCGACCGGCTGCTCCGGCACCGTCCAGACCATCGCGGACGGGGAGCACGACCCGAACGCGAACATCTTCGGCGTGTGGGACGCGGAGTACACCGACAAGGGGGCGAACGGCCAGCCCGCGCTCACCACCCACGCCCAGCACATCAGCCAGCCCAGCCACCGGCAGGGCGAGCACTACGGCGACTCCTCGGGCGTCCAGGTCGTCAGCCACACACCGGCCCACGGCGGCAGGACCGTCGGGTACATCGACAACGGCGACTGGATCTCCTTCAAGCCGTACGCCCTCGACGACGCCACCCGGTTCACCGCGCGGATCGCCTCGGCCGGCGCCGGCGGGACGATCGAGGTACGGGCCGGCTCCCCCACCGGCACCCTGCTCGGCACGGCGACCGTGCCCGTGACGGGCGGCTGGGAGACGTACCAGGAGGTCAGCACCGCGCTGACCAACCGCCCGGCGGGCACGACCACGCTGTACCTGGCCTTCAAGGGCGGCGCCGGCGCGCTGTTCGACGTCGACGACTTCCGGTTCACCACCGCGGGCGCCGGTGAGCGCACGGGTCAGGTGAAGGGAGTCAACAGCAAGTGCCTGGACGTCGCGGGCGGAGCCTCCGCCGACGGCACGCAGGCCCAGCTGTGGACCTGCGGCAGCGGCGGCGGACAGCAGTGGAGCGTGCCCGGCGACGGAACGCTCCGCGCGCTCGGCAAGTGCCTGGACATCAGCGGCGGCGGGAGCGCGGACGGCACGAAGATCCAGCTGTGGACGTGCAACGGCACCGGCGCCCAGCAGTGGCAGCCCCAGGCCGACACGACCGTACGCAACCCGCAGTCCGGCAAGTGCCTCGACGCGGAAGGCGGCACCTGGAACGACGGCACCCGCGTCCACCTGTGGACCTGCCACACCGGCGCCAACCAGAAATGGACCCTGCCGTAGCAGGAGAGGAGGCAACCGATATGCGCACCACTCTCACCCGCACCGTCTGCCGGCTCGCGGCGGCGCTGCTGCTCTGCGCGTCCGCCGCGCCCGCCGTGGCCGCGAGCGACCGGGCACCGGCCGAGCCGGCCAGGACCGCTGTCCGTGCCGCCGTGGCGGACCCGGCGTACAAGGTCCTCGCGTTCTCCAAGACGGCGGGCTTCCGCCACGGTTCCATCGACGACGGCCTGGCCGCACTGCGCGAGCTGGGCGGCGCGCACAACTTCACCGTCGACGCCACGGAGAACTCCGCGGCCTTCACCACCGCCAACCTGGCCCAGTACAAGGCCGTCGTCTTCCTTTCCACGACCGGGGACGTGCTGAACGGCACCCAGCAGACGGCGTTCGAGCAGTACATCAAGGGAGGGGGCGGCTACGTCGGCGTCCACGCGGCCGCCGACACGGAGTACGACTGGCCGTTCTACGCCGGACTCGCCGGAGCGCTGTTCCACTCACATCCGCACAACCAGACCGCGACCGTCAGAGTGGAGGACCGGGCCCACGACGCGACCGCTCATCTCGGCGCCACCTGGCAGCGCTTCGACGAGTGGTACAACTACCGCACCAACCCCCGTACGACGGCCCGGGTCCTGGCCTCCCTCGACGAGTCCAGCTATACGGGCGGCACGATGTCGGGCGACCACCCGATCTCCTGGTGCAAGGGGTACGAGGGGGGCCGGGCCTTCTACACCGGCGGTGGTCACACCGACGAGTCGTACACCGAACCGGCCTTCCGCAGGCACCTGCTGGGCGGTGTGCGGTGGGCGGCGGGGATGACGGAGGCCGACTGCCGCCCGGAGACGGGGTACACACCGCTGTTCGACGGCACGGGAACGGCGGGCTGGAAGCAGGCCGGACCGGGTTCGTTCACCCTGGCCGACGGGACGCTCACGTCGCAGGGCGGGCTGGGCATGCTGTGGTACTCAGCCAAGGAGTTCACCGGCGACTACTCCCTGAAGCTCGACTGGCGGGCGGACGGCGACGACAACTCGGGTGTCCTGCTGGGCTTCCCGGCGTCCGACGACCCGTGGTCCGCGGTCGACAACGGGTACGAGATACAGATCGACGCCACGGACAGCGCCGACCGGACGACGGGATCCGTGTACGGGTTCAAGTCCGCCGACCTCACCGCCCGTGACGCCGCGCTGAACCCGCCCGGCGAGTGGAACACGTACGAGATCCGCGTGACCGGTGAGCGGCTGGAGGTCTTCCTCAACGGCCGCAAGATCAACGACTTCACCGGCACCGACCCCGCCCGGAGCGTGCGCCAGGGACACATCGGCCTGCAGAACCACGGCGACGGCGACCAGGTGTCGTTCCGCAACGTCCGGATCAAGACCTCCGGCGGTACGCCGCCGGGCCCGCGCACCGGAGCGATCAAGGGGGTCAACGGCAAGTGCGCGGACGTCGCGGGCGGCGCGTCCGCCGACGGCACCCAGGTCCAGCTGTGGACGTGCGGCGGCGCGGACGGGCAGAAGTGGTCCCTGCCGGGCGACGGGACGATCCGCGCGCTGGGCAAGTGCCTGGACGTGAGCGGTGGCGGGAGCGCGGACGGCACCAAGATCCAGCTGTGGACGTGCAACGGCACCGGCGCCCAGCAGTGGCAGCCCCAGGCCGACACGACCGTACGCAACCCGCAGTCCGGCAAGTGCCTCGACGCGGAAGGCGGCACTTGGAACGACGGCACCCGCGTCCACCTGTGGACCTGCCACACCGGCGCCAACCAGAAGTGGACCCTGCCCTGAGGGGCCGGGGCGCCCGGGGCGAGCTCAGGCGCCCCGGTCCATGACCGTGGCCCGGGCGATGAGCAGAGCGACGTCGTCGTGGTCCCCCGGGTGACGCAGGGCGTGCAGCAGCAGGTCGCAGGTCTCCTCCAGGGACCCCGGCGGATCGCCGAGGTGGGTGAGGAGGTCGTTCAGCCGGTCGTCGATGGCCTGGTCGCGCGTCTCGACCAGGCCGTCGGTGTAGAGGACCAGCCGGTCGCCCGGGTTCAGCCGCACGGCCGTGGTGTGGAAGGTGACCTCGCCGACGCCCAGCGGCGCTCCGGTGGGCAGGTCGAGCAGCTCGGGCGGCCGGCCGGGGCGTACCAGCACGGGTGCCAGGTGGCCCGCGTTGGACAGGAGGCACTGGGCGCTGTGCGGGTCGTAGACGGCGTAGATGCACGTCGTGATCGTCTGCCCCATGCGGTCGGTGATGCGGTCGAGGTGGTGCAGCACCTGGTCCGGGGGGAGGTCGAGTTCGGCGAGGGTGCGGGTGGCGGTGCGCAGCTGGCCCATCGTGGCGGCGGCGCTGATGCCGCTGCCCATGACGTCACCGACGACGAGCGCGCTCTTGTCGCCCGTCAGGGGTATGACGTCGAACCAGTCCCCGCCCACCTCGTCGGCGGCCTGCGCGGGCTGGTAGCGGCTGGCGATCTGCAGGCCGGGCTGGGCCGGCGGCCGCTCGGGAAGGAGGCTGCGCTGCAGGGTGAGGGCGGTGTTGCGCGCCTGGCGGTACCAGCGGGCGTTGTCGATGCACACGGCCGCCCGCGCGGCCAGCTCGCCCGCGAGCACCTCGTCGTCGGCGCTGAAGGGTTCCGGGTTGCGGGTGCGCTTGAGGTCGAGCGCGCCGAGGACCGTACCGCGCGCGATCAGCGGCACGGCCAGGTAGGAGTGCAGCCCCGCGCCGGCCAGCAGCTCGGCGGCCTCGGGGCTGCGGGCGATGGACGGCAGGTCGTCGGGGCTCACGTGGGCGACGCGCACGGGGTGCCCCGTGTTCACACACCGGGTGACGAGCCGGTCGGCCTCGTACCGGGCCACCTCGCCGGGCGGATCGGCGGCCCGCACCGCCTCGCTGGGGTAGGCGCTGGCCACGGCGAGGGCCCGGAACACCGCGGGCCCCGTCTGCGCCGTGACCGCCGCTCGGCCGTTCAGCACACTGTCGAGGACGTCCACGGCGGCCACGTCGGCGAGCTCCGGAACCGACACGTCCGCCAGCTCACGGGCGGTCTCGTCGAGGTCGAGCGTGGTGCCGATGCGAATGGAGGCGTCGGCCACGAGCGACAGACGCTGGCGGGCCTGGGCGGCCTCGATGGTGGCGCGCCGCCGCTCGGTGACATCCACGACGGAGGTGGCGACGCCGAGCACCTTCCCGTTGGACCCCTCCAGCCGGTAGAAGGACACCGACCAGGCCTTCTCCCGGTCGGGGTCGGCGGCGACACGTCCGACGGACTCCCGGTCGACGATCGGCACGCCGGTGTCCATCACCTCCCGCATCGCGGCCTCGATGGACTCGGTGTCCAGGAACGGCAGGGCCTCGTGGACGGTGCGGCCGACGTGCTCGGCGGCGGACAGGCCGTTGATGCGCTCCAGCGCCGGATTGACCGTGACGTACCGCAGATCGGTGTCGACGACCGCGAGGCCGATCGGGGACTGGGCGACCAGCCGGGTGGTCAGCGCGAGGTCCTGCTCCAGCCGGTGCAGCGTGGCCTGGTCGGTTGCGAGGCCGAGGGCGTAGAGGTCCTTGCGGTCGTCCTCCAGCCTCATGTTGCGGAACTCCACCAGCCGCGTACTGCCGTCCCGGTGGCGCATCGGGAAGACGCCCGCCCAGTCGGCGCCGCCCGCCATGACCTCCCGGAACAGGCCGTTCACCAGGTCCAGGTGCTTCTCCTGGACCAGCAGCCGGCCCGCGAACCGGCCGAGCGCCTCCTCGGCGGAGTAACCGAACAGCTCCTCGGCCTGCGGGCTCCACAGCACGATCCGCCCCCGCGCGTCCAGCACCACGGCCGCGACGCTCAGCAGATCCAGCAGGCCGCCCGGCGCGGACGGGGCGCCCCCGGCCTGTTCGAGGGCGGACGGGGCGACGCCCCCCGCCTGATCGAGGGGGGCGGGCACGGGGTCGGTCGCGCGCATCCCGGGCTCCTTCCGCCCGCCGCCGTTGTCTCCCATCCTCTCCTACCCAGGATGCGCCTTCATCCCCTGCGCCGCCCCAACCCGTCGCCGCGCGGGCGAACCGACAACCCCCCGGACAGCGTGATGATGGACAAGGGAGCTGTGTCGCCGCGCGGCACGCCCGGCGCGCTCCCCGGTCCGACCGGAAGGTGGCAGCCATGCCCGTGACCCGTGCGAAGAGATCAGCCGCGGCCACGCTCGCGACGCTGACGCTGCTGCTCGCGGCGGCGTGCGGGGGCGGGGGCGGCGGAGGTACGGCGGACACGACGTCACCACCGGGCGACCGCGTCCTGGCGGTGAAGATCGACAATGTCGGGGCCGCCCGGCCGCCGACGGGCCTGGAGGAGGCGGACCTCGTCTACCTGGAGCAGGTGGAGGCGGGGCTCAGCCGCATACTGGCCGTGTACTCCTCCCAGGTGCCGTCCGTCGTCGGCCCGGTGCGCAGCGCCCGCGAGACGGATCTGGAACTGCTGCGGCAGTTCAAGAAGCCCACCCTCGCCTACTCCGGCGCGCAGAGCAGGCTCACGCCGCTCATCGAGGCGGCGCCGATCGACGCGCTGTCCCCGTCCGAGGCCCCGGGCGCGTACTTCCGCGGCGGCGACCGGCCCGCGCCGCACAACCTGTATCTGCGGCCGGGCGACATCCCGTACCGCGCGTCCGGTACGAACGCCGCCGAGGACATCGGGCTGAGCTTCGGACCGGCACCGGCCGGCGGTTCGCCCGTGGGAGAGCGGACCGTGCGCTATCCGGCGGCGAGCTTCACCTTCACGTGGTCGGCCGGCGAGAAGCGGTGGCTGGTGACGATGGACGGCTCTCCCGCGCGGACCGCCGCCGGGGGCCGGCTCGCCGCGGCCTCCGTGATCCTGCAGGAAGTGACCGTACGCCCGTCCGACTTCGGTGACCGCTCGGGCAACAGGACGCCGTTCACGGAGACCGTGGGCTCGGGCTCGGCGACCGTACTGCGCGACGGGAAGGCGTACGAGGCGCGGTGGTCGAGGGACGACGCCGCTTCCGGCACCGTGTTCACGGCGCCCGACGGCAAGCGCATGGCGTTCGCCTCCGGGCAGACGTGGATCGCGTACGTCGCACGCTGAGCGCGCGGGCCGCCCGTTCGATCACGCCGGTGGCGCCGGGTCACAGCGGCAGGGGCGCCGCTCACGCCGGTGCGGCGCGAAGGGTCACGGCTGTACGACGCGTTCGACGGCGGCGACGACGAGTGCGTCCCGCTCGGCCTCGGAGAACACCCCTGGCAGCGTGAGCTGTTCGACGATCAGCCAGTTGAACGCCAGATACAGCAGCCGGACGGCGGTCACGTCGCCGGGCAGTCCCGACTCCTCGTGGTAGGCCACGTTGGCCTCGATGTCGGCGCGGACGCGTTCGGTCAGCACCGCGCTCAGGCCGGGGCGCCGGGTGGCTTCGAGGCGCAGTTCGAGCAGGGCGAGGTATCCGGTGCGAAAGCCGCTGACCCGCCCGACCAGCTCGCGCATCAGCTCGACGTACGTGGCACGGTCGGATGCGCCCGCCCGCTGCCTGGCGATCGTCTCCTCGTCGGGCTGGAGCCGTTCGTAGACCCGGGCTCCGGCCTGGGTGAGCAGGGCGTCGCGGTTGGCGAAGTAGTTGGAGGCGGTGCCCGCGGGCACGCCGGCCTCGGCGTCGACGGCCCGGAAGGTCAGCCCCCGGGCGCCCTCCCTGGCCAGCACCTCGATCGCGGCGTCCACCAGGGCGGCCCGTCGCTCGTCGTTCCTGCGCACCACTGAGACCACTCCATCCGCAGTACTACACCCACAGCACTGCACGCAGAGTACTGCAGGCGAGACACCCGGCGGACGGCCGCCGGAAAGAGCCCGGGACAGAGAGGGACCCCGGTGCGTCCGGCACCGGGGCCTTAGGGGTTCAACACCATCTATCGGCGCTGGGCGCCGACTCTCGTTGTTCCGCACGTCCGCCGGGAAGGCCGGAAGTGCGGGGATTTCGGATGCCTGACCCGGGACCACCTTCCAATCCGGGGTCTGCGGTACCTGGGTCGACCACTGATGACTCAGGTGCTCCTGATGGCGTCTGCTCCTCCCTTTCCGATCCATTCCAACGGTCTCACTCGGTGTGCGGCGCCGTGTCGGCCGCACGCGCCGGTCGTCTGTGCCGCGCTGTGCTGACTTCGTTGGTTACGTCAGAAACTCTAATCACCGTGGTCGCGGATGTCTACCATCGCCACGACAGATATGTGGTGAGGGAGCGAACGGCCCAGACCGGTCCCGGCGGTTCCGGGCGCCACGGGCCGCCCTCGCGCACCAGGACATGAGGAGGCCCGGATTACTGAGGCGAGCCCTGCATGGTGACCAGGTCGGTCAGCGCCCGTATGCCGCCCTCGGCCAGCGTCCGGCGCTGGAGGTCCGCCGAGGTGCCCTGCTGCAGGAGCCGGTGGACCAGGGAGCCGACCTCCCGTGCGTCGCCCGATTCCTCCAGGGCGGGTGCGATGTGGTCCATCAGCTGAGCGATCACGTCGCCCGCGCTGCGCAGCCTGCCGTCGGGGGCCACCAGCGAACCGCTGATGCCGTCCCGCGCGGCGTACCAGTTCGCGCCGTGCAGCAGCTCCGGAGCGCACGCGGTCAACGGGACACCGGCCTTCTCGTCGCTGATGGCGGTCGCGACCAGCGCGCGCACGATCCCCGCGAACATGACCGCTTCGTCGGCCTTCAACTGCACGTCCATGCACCGCACCTCGATGGTGGGGTACTTGTCGGACAGCCGGGCCTGCCAGTAGATCTGCCCGGGGTCGGTGATGATCCCCGACGTCAGCAGTCCGCGGACCCGCTGCTCGTGGTCGGCCAGGCCGTCGAAGTGCGGCGGGGGGCCGCTGACCGGCCAGCGCCCGAAGATCACGGTGCGCCAGCTGGAGAACCCGGTGTCGTGGCCGTCCCACACCGGTGAGTTCGCCGACATGGCCACCAGGACGGGCAGCCACACCCTGATCCGGTTCAGTACGGCGACGCCCATCGCCGGGTCGGACACGGCCGCGTGCACGTGCATGCCGTTGACCAGCTGCTCGGCGACCAGCTGCGGAGCCTGGGTCTGTATGGCCAGATACCGCGGGGACCGGGTCACCGGCACCGGCGCCACCTCCCGGAACGGCGCCGTGGCGCACGCGGCGAGCCGGCAGCCGAACTCCTCGGCCGCGGCGCCGACCGCGTGACGCAGGCGCAGCAGATGACCGCCGACCTCCTCCAGGTCGGTGCACACCGGAGTCGCGACCTCCACCTGCGCCTGGAGCAGCTCCGCCTGCACCTCGCGGCGGTCCACGACCGGCTCCAGGCCGGAGCACCCGCGCACCTCCTCGGCCAGCGGCATCGGCAGGCCCGAGTCCGGGTCGAGAAGGAGGTACTCCTCCTCGACCCCCACAGTGATCACGCCGGCCCCGGTCAGCGCGCCGCGCCGGTGCGCGGACGGCGGACGGAGACACGGCGGGCCGTCTCGGCGGCCGGCATCGCCCCCTGTCGCACACGGGCCCAGGCGAGCGACGTCGTACGGTGCTGAGCACTCATGACCGCACTTCTTTCTCCTCGGGGCAGCCCACGGCCGCCCGATCGGTCCCGGTACTAGGCATTGTGTACCCGGACGGCCCGCTCGACCAGGCGGTCTTCGGCCGCCGCGGCGCCGCTCACCAGCGGTGACCGGCCCGGTGCGCGGTGCTCGCTGCCGGGCGCGCGGTGCACCGCCCCCTCAGGTGTGGACGACGCTGTTGTGCCCGTCCTGCCCGTCGGCCTGGCCGTCGTTGAACCAGTAGTCGCCGTGCGCGAGATAGCGGAAGCCGTACCGCTGCTCCTTGGGGAGGCTGACGGTGACGGCACGGGTGCCGTCCTCGCGTTCGGTGAAGGGGTGGGCGCCCGGCTGCCAGTCGTTGAAGTCCCCGACCACGCTGACCTGCCCGCAGGCCCGGCCCGCCGGGATGACGAAGGTGATCTCCGTGTGCTTCTTGCGTCGGCTGCGCTCCAGCATCGCTGAACCTTTCCTCGGAGGGAGTGCCTCAGGATCTCCGCCCGCCGGCCCTCGGGGCCCGTGTCGCTGCGCCGACGCCGCCCCCGGTCGCCCGGATGGCCGCACGCGCCGCCGGGTCAGGCGAGGGCCGCCCCGCGCCGCCGGGTCAGGCGAGGGCCGCCCCCCGGCCCAGCAGCAGGGCCACGTCGACCGCCGCGACGAGGACCGCCGCGAGGAACGGCAGCCCGGGCCGGCGCCGGCCCAGCAGCGCGCCTCCCGCCGCCAGTGCCGTGGCGACCACCGACGCGGCGGCCCCGGCGGCGCCCACCGCACCGGGCCCTGCGAACACCAGCAGCGCGGTGGCCGCCACCAGGGGGACCGGCAGCAGCAACCGCGCCCGGGCTGGCCCCAGCCGCTGGGGCCAGCCGCGTACCCCGGTGGCCAGATCGTCGCCGATGTCGGGAAGCACGTCGGCCAGGTGGGCGCCGACCCCGAGCAGCGCCGCGGCGACGACGATCCACCACGGCGGCCAGGCCCGCCCCGGCAGCCCGAGCGACACGAAGGCGGGCAACGCCGCGAACCCCGCCGCGTACGGCAGCCAGGTCATCGCGGTCGCCTTGAGCCGGAGGTTGTACGCCCAGCCCGCAGCCACTCCGGCGAGGTGGACCGTACCGGCGAGGAGCCCGCACGCCAGGGACAGCGGAACGCACAGGGCCAGGGCGGTGACGGCGGCCAGGCGTACGGCGCCGACGCCGACCGCGCCGGCGACGACGGGTTTGCCGCGCCGCCCGGTGGCGGCGTCGCGCGCGGCGTCGACGGCGTCGTTGCTCCAGCCGACGGACAGCTGCCCCGCCAGCACCGCGCCGGCCACCCGCGCGCATCCGGCCGTGTCCTGCCCGCCGGCGGCCGCCATCGCGGTCACCAGGGCGACGACGGCGAGTGTCGCGCCCGGGTGGCACGCCGTCAGCAGCCCGGCAACCGCCGGGAGCCGGCGCCTCGCGGCGACGGCGGGCGGGGGCGGGCCGGCGGCGGGAGCTGCCCGCGGGTTCACGTCGGCGTCCACGTCCACGCGGTCATGCTAGGCCGCCGGACGAGCGACATGGCGTGTGGCGACGGCGCGCCGGGGCTACTCATTGCAAGGTCTCCCGCCCCCGGCCTCGGACCGCACATGACCCGGATCGCAGCTGTTCACGGTGTGCTCGCTCCCCACCGGCACGCCCAACGAGAGATCACGGACATGATCGCCCGGGTGAGCCTGCCCGAGGGCGCCGACCGCCGCGTTCTCGACCGCCTCCACGACAGCGCGAAGGTGAGCACCCGGCACACCGCCCTCCCCCTCGGCGCGTACGCGCGGCTCCACGACTTCGGCGCGGTCAACGACGCCTTCATCGAGGGCGCGGTGGCTCTCGGCGCCGAGGCCGTCGGCTCGGCGCTCGACGCGGCCGGGCTCTCGCCGCGCGACGTCGACCTGCTGATGTTCACGTCGGTGACCGGCATCGCCACGCCCTCGATCGAGGCGCGCCTGGTGGGACCCCTGGGGCTGCGGCCGGACGTCAAGCGCCTGCCCGTCTTCGGTCTGGGCTGCGTCGCGGGGGCCGCCGGCGTCGCGCGCCTGCACGACTGCCTGCTGGGGCGTCCCGACGGCGTGGCGGTCCTGCTGTCGGTGGAACTGTGCTCGCTCACCTTCCAGCGCGGTGACGCCTCACCCGCGAACCTCGTCGCCGGCGCGCTGTTCGGGGACGGGGCGGCGGCGGTGGTCGCGTGCGGAGCCCGCCGGGCCGGGTCCGGGGCCGGGCCCACCGTCGTCGACTCGCGCGGTCATCTCTATCCGGACAGCGAGCATGTGATGGGGTGGGACATCACCGGCTCGGGCTTCCGCGTCGTGCTGGACGCGAGCGTCCCGGACGTCGTACGCAAGAACCTGGCCGCGGACGTCGACGGGTTTCTCGCCGGTCACGGTCTGCGCCGCGAGGACATCACGGCCTGGGTGTGTCACCCCGGCGGCCCGAAGGTGCTGGAGGCGGTCGAGGAAACCCTCGAACTGCCCGCCGGGGCGCTCGACGTCACCTGGCGGTCCCTGGCGGCGGTGGGCAACCTGTCCTCGGCCTCGGTGCTGCACGTCCTGCGCGACACGCTGGCCGAACGCCGCCCGCCCGCCGGCACCGCCGGTCTGATGCTCGCCATGGGGCCGGGATTCTGCTCCGAACTCGTCCTGCTGCGCTGGTAGAAGGAGGACACGCATGCTCGGTTACACCGCGCTCGTCCTGGCGGTCGGCGCGGAACGCGTCGCCGAACTCGTCGTGGCCCGCCGCAACGCCCGCTGGAGCCTGGCGCGGGACGCCGTCGAGGCGGGACGCGGCCACTACCCGGCCATGGTCGTCCTGCACACCGGGCTGCTCGTCGGCGCTCTGGCCGAGGTGCGTTTCGGCGGGCGGCCGTTCGACCCCGTGGTGGGCTGGAGCATGACCGCCGTCGTGGTGGCCGCGCAGGCGCTGCGGTGGTGGTGCATCCGTACGCTGGGGCGCCGCTGGAACACCCGGGTGCTGGTCGTGCCCGGTCTGCCGCTGGTGGCGGGCGGCCCGTACCGCTGGATGAGCCACCCGAACTACGTGGCGGTGGTCGCCGAGGGCCTGGCCCTGCCGCTCGTGCACGGGGCGTGGGTGACGGCGGCGCTCTTCACCGCGCTCAACGCGGCGCTGCTGACCGTGCGGATCCGCTGCGAGAACACGGCCCTCGGGCTCGCCCCGGGGCGCGCGGCCGGCAGCCGGGCCGGTGCCGGCCTGTGATCGACCTGCTCGTGGCGGGCGGCGGGCCGGCGGGGCTGGCCACCGCCATCCACGCCGCGCGGGCCGGCATGGAGGTGGTCGTCGTCGAACCGCGTGCCGCGCCCGTGGACAAGGCGTGCGGCGAGGGCATCATGCCCGGCGGCGTGCTGGCACTGGAGGCGCTGGGCGTACGGGTGGGCGGGCGGACGCTGCGCGGTATCCGTTACGTCGACGGGCGCCACCACGCGCAGGCGTCCTTCGCCGGAGCGCCGGGCCTCGGGGTCCGCCGTACGGAGCTGCACGCCGCGCTGGCGCGGCGGGCCGCCGAAGCCGGCGTCGAGGTGGTCCCCGGCCGGATCACGCGGGTGAGCCAGAGCGCGGACGCGGTCACGGCGGGCGGCCTGCGGGCGCGCTGGCTGGCGGCGGCGGACGGCCTGCACTCGCCGCTGCGCCACACGCTCGGCCTGGACATGCCCAGCGGCCGGCCCCGGCGCTTCGGGCTGCGCCGCCACTACCGGATGGAGCCGTGGACGGACTTCGTCGAGGTGCACTGGTCCGGCTGCGGCGAGGCGTACGTGACGCCGGTCGGCGACGGCCTGGTCGGGGTGGCCGTCCTGAGCACGGCGAAGCGTGGTTTCGACGCGCACCTGCGCCACTTCCCGCAGCTGAGCCCACTCCTGGACGGGAGGCCCCCGGACGGCTCCGTGCGGGGGGCGGGTCCGCTGCGGCAGCGGGCCCGTCGCCGTACCGCGGGCCGGGTCCTGCTCGTCGGCGACGCGGCGGGCTACACCGACGCGCTGACCGGCGAGGGCGTCGCCCTCGCGCTGGCGTCGGCCGAGGCCGCCGTGCGGTGCCTGCGGGCGGGCAGCCCGCAGGCGTACGAGCGGTGCTGGCGGCAGCTGTCCCTGCGCCACCGCCTGCTGACCGAGGGGCTCGTGCGGATGAGCGGCCACGCGGCCGTCGCCCGTCTGGTCGTACCGGCGGCCGCGAGGATGCCGTCCCTCTTCACTGCGGCCGTC
The DNA here is from genome assembly GCF_005981925.1 of Streptomyces albidochromogenes. GTDB lineage: Bacteria > Actinomycetota > Actinomycetes > Streptomycetales > Streptomycetaceae > Streptomyces > Streptomyces albidochromogenes. Next base: position 19,478 of record NZ_VBVX01000003.1, on the reverse strand, counting down.
CGCGCGCTCCAGTGACGCCCCGGGCCGGCGGGCCCGCCCCCCGGATGCGGATCGGGGCCGGCGGGGGTGCCATGGAGGGCAGAAGGAGGTGGCAGCGGCCATGGCGCGTCCGGTGTGGAGTGGGACCCTGACCTTCGGGCTGGTCTCCTTGCCCGTACAGATGTTCACCGCGACGGACAGTCACACGGTGCACTTCCACCAGTTGCAGCGCGGTACGTCGGACCGGGTGCGCAACAAGCGGGTGAACGAGCGCACGGGCGACGAGGTGCCGCTCGACGAGATCGTGAAGGGTTACGACGCCGGGGACGAGTACGTGCTCATCGAGCCCGGCGAACTGGAGGACATCGCGCCCGGGCGCTCCCAGGCGGTGGAGATCACCGGCTTCGTCGATCTCGAACAGGTCGAACCCGTCTTCTTCGACAAGACGTACTACCTCGGCCCCAAGGGCAAGGAGTACGCGAAGATCTACGCCCTGCTGGAGAAGGCGCTGGCGGAGGCGGGCAAGGCGGGGATCGCCACGTTCGTCATGCGCAACCGCCAGTACTTGGTGGCCGTGAAGGCCGAGGGCGGTCTCCTGACGCTGCACACCCTGCACTGGGCCGACGAGATCCGCGATCCGCGCAAGGAGATCGGCGCCCTGCCGCAGGACACCGAGGTCACCGGCCGCGAGCTGAAGATGGCCGAACAGCTCATCGACACGCTCAGCATGGAGTGGAACCCCGAGGACTTCCACGACACCTTCCAGGAGCAGGTGACGAAGCTGATCGAGGCGAAGCGCAGCGGCGAGTCGGTCGAGAAGGCGGAGCCCCCGGCAAAGTCCACGAACGTGGTCGACCTGATGGAAGCGCTGCGCGCCAGCGTCGACCAGGCCAAGAGCCCCAAGGCCGGCGGCGAGGAGAAGGCCACCGCCTCCGGCGCCCCCGTCTCCCGGATCAAGGACGCCGCCGACAAGCGCCGGTCCGGCCGCACCGCGGCGAAGTCCGAGGGGAAGGGCAAGGCGGAGGACAAGCGGACGAAGGCGTCGTCGCTCGACTCCCTGACCAAGGCGGAGCTCTACCGGCGCGCCACGGAGGCCGGCGTCCCGGGCCGTTCCTCCATGAGCCGCGAGGAACTGGTCAAGGCCCTCGGCGGCAAGCGTGGCCGGCGCGGGGCCCGGGCGTCCTAGGCGCGTCCCCGCCGGGGCCCGCACCGGGCTCCCGTTGATCGCGTCCACGGGGCGTGGTGCCGCTGACCGGCCTCGGCGGCGAGAGCGGTTGCATTAAGACCCCGGTGCAGGGCAGAGGGATAGAAACCGCTTCGCGGGCTTCCTTCGTCCCCGTGTGACGTCAGCCGCGTGCGGTGCAGATACGGAACTAGAGCTTGCGCCCGTGCCGCGTCCCTCCGGCCGGCCGTGCCGCGGAGAGGCAGTCGTCGTGCGTAGTGTCGGAGTGGAGGAGGAGCTCCTCCTGGTGGATGCCCGGACCGGTGAGCCGCAGGCGTTGTCCACGGCCGTACTGGCCTCGGTTTCCCGGGAGGGCGGCGGTGACGCCGAGGTCTTCGAGGCCGAGCTGCACCGGCAGATGCTGGAGTTCGGCACCCGGCCGCAGACCGGCATGGGCGATCTGGCGGAGGAGATCGTCCGCTGGCGGGCGGAGGCCGCGCGCCACGCCGAGGGCCTCGGCGCCGCCGTCGTCGCGCTGGCGACCTCCCCGCTCCCGGTCAGCCCGTCCATCGGCCACGGTGAGCGCTACCAGTGGCTGGAGGAGCAGTTCGGGCTGACCACGCAGGAGCAGCTGACGTGCGGTTGCCACGTCCATGTGTCGGTGGAGTCCGACGAGGAGGGCGTGGCGGTACTGGACCGGATCCGCCCCTGGCTGTCCGTCCTCCTCGCGATGAGCGGGAACTCGCCCTTCTGGCAGGGCAAGGACAGCCAGTACAGCAGCTACCGCAGCCGGGTGTGGGGCCGGTGGCCGTCGTCCGGACCCGTGGAGATCTTCGGCAGCGCCGACCGGTACCACGAACAGGTCGACGCCATGGTCGGCACGGGGGCGCTGCGCGACGAGGGGATGATCTACTTCGACGCCCGGCTCTCCCGCCGCTACCCCACCGTCGAGGTGAGGGTCGCCGACGTGTGCCTCGACCCGTCCACCACGGTACTCATGGCCACCCTGGTCCGCGGCCTGGTGGAGACGGCGGCCCGGCAGTGGCGTGACGGCGAGCCGCCCGCGCGGCACGGCGTCGGGCTGCTGCGGCTGGCCGCGTGGCGGGCGGGCCGGTCGGGGCTCGAAGGCGAGCTGATCCACCCGCTGACGATGCGCCCGGCGCCGGCCGAGACGGTCGTACGAGCGCTGTTCGACCATGTCCGGGACGCCCTGGAGGACAGCGGCGACGTGGTTCCCGCGCAGGAAGGGCTCGCGACGCTGCTCAAGGTCGGAAACGGGGCGCGTGTCCAGCGGGAGCTGCTGAGCCGGTTCGGTGGTCTGCGCGAAGTGGTCACCGAATGCGTGAACAGGACCCGCGGGTAGTCGCCCGCCCCCGTCCGGGTCGGGCCCAGGGGGCCGGAAGGGGCGCGAGAGGGAGCGCCGGCCGACGGATGGCGTCGGCCGGCGCGCTCACGGCGGAGACCCGGTGACCGGGAGCCGGTCAGAGAACGCCGGAGTCGGCGATCGTGACCTTGGCCTTCGGGCGGCCGCCGGAGGTGCCGAAGCTCTCGATCTTCTTGACGAGCTTCATGCTGTCCTCGTCGGCGACCTCGCCGAACACGACGTGCTTGCCGTCCAGCCACGGCGTCACCACGGTGGTGACGAAGAACTGGGAGCCGTTGGTGTTCGGGCCGGCGTTGGCCATCGAGAGCAGGCCCGGCCGGTCGTGCTTGAGCTGGAAGTTCTCGTCCGCGAACTTCTCGCCGTAGATGCTCTTGCCGCCGGTGCCGTCACCGCGGGTGAAGTCGCCGCCCTGGAGCATGAAGTCCGGGATGACGCGGTGGAAGGAGGAGCCGGCGTAGCCGAAGCCCTTCTCGCCCGTGGCCAGGGCGCGGAAGTTCTCCGCCGTCTTGGGGACCACGTCGTCGAACAGGTTGAACGTGATCCGCCCGGCGGGCTCGTCGTTGATGGTGATGTCGAAGTAAGCCTTGATCGTCATGGTTCCATCCTGACATCCCGGGCGACGTCTCGTGCATCCGGCATCCCGTGAAGGCGATTCTGGTGTCTTCCGCGAGGCCGAAGGCATATGCCGCGAGCACCACCGTATCGAGTGTTGCCAAAGCCCTTACGGGCCTTTCCCGGCTGTGCCACAGTCGTACTGGTCCATCCTTCCGGTCCATCCCTCAGACCTGGCTTGGCCGCGCCTGTATCGGAGTACGACATGCCGTCCCATCTGTTCGCGGACCCTCCGGCGCCCCACCCTCCCGAGCGGGGCTCCGTCGACGCGCTGATCTCGCAGACGCGCAGGCTGCGCGTGGACGTGGACGCGGTGCGCCGGGACGCGGCCGCCGGGGACGACGAGGACCCGCAGGGGCGCTGGCAGCGGGCCCTGTGCGATCTGGCGGTCCATCAACTCGACGATCTAGGCGCGCAGTTGGGGCACCTCAAGGCCGGGCTGCCCGCCCCGGCCGCGGAGGCTCCCGCCGGCCGTCCTCCGGCCGCCGGCGGCACGTCGTTGCTCTGCCGGGTCGGCAGCGCCGAGTGGAACCTCCTGACCGACGAGGCGCACTGGTCGGACGAGCTGTACGAGATCTTCGCCCGGGCCCCGGAGAGCGGACCGCTGACCCTCGACGAGCTGCCGTCCATGCTGCTGCCCGAGGACCAGGGCTTACTCGCGTCGATGGTGACGGACTGCCTGGTCGACGGGAAACCGATCGACGGCGAGTTCCGCGTCCGGCGCACTGACGGCGCCGTACGGACGCTGCACATGATGGGCGAGCCCGTACTCGACTCCGACGGCTGCACCGCCTCGATGTGGGCGGTACTGCGGGACGTCACCGCGCTGCGCAGCAGCCGGCAGGCCGTGCACGAGACCCAGGACACCCTGCGGCGCCAGCAGCACATCGCCCGGACCGAACACCGGATCGCCGTCGAGCTCCAGGAGTCCGTACTGCCGCCGTGGCGCGGCTCGCTGCGGCTCCCGCACGGCGGCCCGGCCGCGCTCGACCTCGCCGCCCACTACCTGCCCTCGGCGTCGAGCGAGCTGATCGGCGGCGACTGGTACGACGCGCTGGAGCTGCCCGACGGGCAGACGCTGCTGACCGTGGGCGACCTGACCGGTCACGGCGTGGCCGCCACGTCGGCCATGGCCATGCTGCTGGGCGCGCTGCGCGGGATGGCGGTGGCCGGGATCGCGCCCGGCGCCCTGATGGGGCACCTCAACCAGTTGCTGGAGGCGTCGACCCAGCCCGCGCTCGGCAGCGCGATGTGCTGCCGCTACGACCCGGTCACCCGGGTCCTCACCTGGGCGCAGGCGGGCCACCCCGCCCCGCTGCTGTTCCGCGACGGGACGGGGCGCTCGCTGACGCCGCCCGAGGGTGTACTGCTCGGGGCGACGTCCGGGGCCGCGTACGAGCAGGCCGAAGTGCAGCTTCGCGCCGGTGACCTGCTGGTTCTGCACACCGACGGGATCTCGCGCCGCACCGCCACCGACGATGCCGGCGCGTCCAGGCTGCTGGACCTGGCCCCGCGCTTCGCCGAGGCCCGCAGCGCGCAGGAGTGCGTACGGCTGGCCGTCGAGGAGTTCGGTGAGGCGGAGCGCGAGAGCGACGCGTGCGTGCTGATCGCCCGGATCGCCGCATAGGGGCGGGAACGCCGAAGTGGCCGTGGCGCTCGTCGCGGTCGTGGTGGTCGTGTGGTCGATGGAAGCGCGGACGTCGTAGGGCTCTCGAAGGGTGGGGGGAGTCGGTGGACCGGAACGGCCCGCCTAGATGCTGGTGCTCGGGTTCGCCTTCTTCGTCGGCAGCGCGAGCTGGATCTCCTCGCGCAGGTCCTCGATCTTCGGGTAGCCGGCGTACTCACCGGTGAGCCGGTACATCTGGCGCAGCCGGTCCCACGTGCGGTGCGACGAGGTCTCCCCCATCGACACCAGCGCGAGGCGTGCGTAACGGTCGGCCTGTTCCGGGTCGTCCGCGATGAAGCACGCGGAGGCCAGGGAGAGGTAGTCGAAGATCTTCGACCGCTGCCGGCCGCCGGCCCGGAGGTCGAGCGCCTGCTTGGCGTGCCGCTGGGCCGTGATCGCCGCCGAGGGGTCGTGCTCGGCGAGCGTACGGAAGGCGAGGGCCTGCATCCCGTGCATGTCCGCCTCGTCGAACATCTGCATCCAGCTCGGCGGCGGGACGTCGCCCTTGTCCGAGACGAAGAGGTCCTCCGCCTCCCCCAGGGTGCGCCGCATCGCCTGACCGCGGCCCATGGCGGCCTGTGCCCAGGCCTCGATGGTGTGCAGCATGGCGCGGGTACGGGGCAGCATCTGGTCGCCGGACCCGGACTTGGCGAGTTTCATCAGGTCGAGTGCGTCGTCGGGCTTTCCGAGATGCACCATCTGGCGGGCGGCCCGGGAGAGGGCCTCGCCCGCGCGGGGGCGATCGCCGCCCTCGCGGGCCGCGTGGGCTGCGATGATGAAGTACTTCTGAGCGGTGGGTTCGAGGCCGACGTCGTGCGACATCCAGCCGGCGAGCACCGCCAGGTTGGCGGCGACGCCCCACAGCCGTCGCTGGAGATGGTCGGGGTGGTGGTAGGCGAGCATGCCGCCCACCTCGTTGAGCTGGCCCACCACCGCCTTGCGCTGGAGCCCGCCGCCACGGGCGGCGTCCCAGGCGCGGAACACTTCGACGGATCGTTCGAGCTCTTCGATCTCCTGCGACCCGATGGGGGCGGCCTCGTAGCGGTCGTACCCAGCGGGGTCGGCGTGCAGGGGATCGTCGGAGCGTGGAGCGTCGGCCGTCAGAGCGGGGTCGGTGTGCATCCAGTCGTGCATGGCGCTGCTGAGTGCGGAGCCTGCGGCGAGCGCGGCGCCCGCGCCCACCAAGCCGCGTCGGTTGAGCATGAGGTCCATTCCCGTGAATTCGGTGAGGACCGCCGCCGTCCGTTCGGGCGCCCACGGAAGACCGTCGGGATTATCCGTGTTCCTGACGTCCCGCCGTTTCCCCGTGCGCCCGTGCCGGTCGAACCCGAGGTCCTCGATGGTCACGACACGGCCGAGTCGCTCGGTGAACAGAGCTGCCAGCACTTTGGGCACGGGATCGCGCGGGGCTTCCCCCATGTCGATCCAGCGTCGAACGCGCGAGGTGTCGGTGGCCAGTTGCGGATGGCCCATGGCCGCCGCCTGCCGGTTCACCAGTCTCGCGAGTTCGCCCTTGGACCAGCCGGCGAGGCCGAACAGGTCTGCCAGGCGGGTGTTGGGTTCTCCGGTCACTTCAAGCCCCCAGGTTCTCGGCTGATTTCGACAGTAGCCCCGTGTCAGAGGCGCCGGGCATATTCGCCAGGGTTCGCCAGGGTCCGCCAGATGGTGTGCCACCCGCGGGCGGGTGTCAGGTAAGAAAGCGCCACCCCGTTCCGGCAACCGGCCGGCATTCCCCAGGGTGCTGACCGGTTGCCGGGGCGGGCGGCGCACGTAACTCGTCGGCGCGCGAAGGGATCTGTCCCATGTACACAGCATCGTCCTCCGTGTCCGCCCCGCCCCGGCCGTACCGTCCCGTGGCGACGGGCAGCGGACCGTATCTCGACCCCAACCACGCCGGCGGAGCGTCTCTCGGCGCGGGACGGGCCCGGCGCGCGGCGGCAGGGCTGGGATCCCCACCGCTCAGCGGGAGACTCGACTTGTCCGGCCCCCAGGGCGCGCAGCTGAGGAAGGCCATCGCCTCGGTGCACCGGATCTGCCCGGAGTTCAACCCGGTGCAGGTACTGCGTCGCAGCGGACGTTCCGTACTGCTCGTCGGCACCACAGGCCGCGCCACCGCGGTCGCCAAGTGCTTACTCGATCACTCCCCCGCCTGGGCGGAGCGGTTCCGGCACGAAATAGCTGCTTACCGCGCGTTCGTCCGGCACCGCCCGCCTGTGCGGGTGCCCCGGCTGATCGCCGCGGATCCCGACAACTGCACGCTGGTGATCGAGCGGATGCCCGGCCGGGTCGCCGCGCTCACCCGGCACCCGGTCGAGGCGCCGCCGCGCGCCGACCTGCGGGCCGTGCTCGGCGCGATCACGCGGGTCAACGCGTGGCGTCCGCCGCCCGGCATCTTCGAGGCGCCGCTCGACTACGCCTCGCGGATCTCCCGGTACCACGCGCTGGGGCTGCTCACGGACCGCGATCTGGGTGACCTCCAGAAACTGCTGCACGGGGTGGCGCACGCGTCCGGCGGCCGGCAGAGCATGGGGCAGTTCTGTCACGGCGACGCGCTGCTGTCCAACATCCTGATGTCGCCGGCCGGGCCCGTCCTGGTCGACTGGGAGCACGCCGGCTGGTACCTGCCGGGGTACGACCTGGCGACGCTGTGGGCGGTGCTCGGTGACGCGCCGGCGGCGCGCCGGCAGATCAGCCAGCTGGCCCAGGCACCCGGCACGGCGTCGCGGGACGCGTTCCTGGTGAACCTGATGCTCGTACTGACCCGGGAGATCCGTACGTACGAGACCGCCGTCCAGCGCACCATGCGCGAGGCCGCCCCGGTGGGCGGGGCGGCGGGGCAGACACCGGCGGGCGCGCTGTCGACCGGTGAGGAGCAGCGGTTGCTGCTCCGGCGGCTGCACGACGACTGCGCGATGGCCCGCCGGGCCGTCCGCGCCGCCGTCGGCACCCGCTGACGGAGAGGGGAAAGCACTGGCCGCGCCCGGTTCGACACCGGGTGGGCCGGTGCTTCGTCATGTGCGGGGGCACGTGGCCCGGGCCAGGGCCCGGAAACGGCGGCACAATGGGTGTCACCCGCCTGTGTGTCATCGACCGTGAGGCATCGGGCGCTGACGGGGAAGGCTCCGTGTATCCACCCCGGAGGGAGGACCACGATGAGCACGGACGGCAACGCCGCGTACGGGAAGAGCCCCTTCGTACGGTCGAAGAGCCACTTCGCGGACCGCATCACGGCCGACGGCACGGACGGCTGGCCCGTCGAGGCGGGCCGCTACCGGCTCGTGGTGAGCCGCGCCTGCCCCTGGGCGAGCCGCGCGGTGATCTCGCGGCGGCTGCTGGGGCTGGAGAACGCCGTCTCCCTGGCGGTCGCCGATCCGGTCCAGGACGACCGGAGCTGGCGGTTCACCCTCGATCCCGGCGACCGCGACCCCGTCCTGGGCATCCGGTTCCTGAGCGAGGCGTACGACGCGCGGGAGACGCGGTACGACGGAGGGGTCAGCGTGCCCGCAGTCGTGGACGTGCCGAGCGGCGCACTGGTCACCAACGACTACCAGCGGATCACACTGGACTTCGCCACCGAGTGGTCGGCGCTGCACCGGCCGGGCGCGCCGGACCTCTACCCCGAGCCGCTGCGCGCGGAGATCGACGAGGTCATGGACGGCGTCTACCGCGATGTGAACAACGGGGTGTACCGGGCGGGCTTCGCCACGCACCAGCGGGAGTACGAGGACGCCTGCCAGGACGTGTTCCGGCGGCTGGAGCTGGTGGCGCGGCGGCTGGCTGACCGCCGCTACCTCGTCGGGGACACCGTCACGGAGGCGGACATCCGGCTCTTCACGACCCTGGTGCGCTTCGACGCGGTCTACCACGGCCACTTCAAGTGCAACCGGTGGAAGCTGACCGAGAACCCGGTGCTGTGGGCCTACGCACGAGACCTGTACCAGACGCCCGGGTTCGGGGACACCGTCGACTTCGACCACATCAAGCGCCACTACTACCGGGTGCACACCGGTGTCAATCCGACCGGCATCGTGCCGCTGGGGCCGGACCTGTCCGGGTGGCTGACGCCGCACCACCGCGAGGAGCTGGGCGGCCGCCCGTTCGGGGACGGTACGCCGCCGGGTCCGGTGCCGGTGGCGGAGCGGGTGTCGGCGGCGGGGCAGCCGTAGGGCCGCTGCCCGGCGGCACTGCCGTATCCGGACGTGCGCCGGCCGCGGCGCCGGGTGAAGCTGGACGTCCCTGCCGGCCCGGGTACGTACGAGAGGTGCCGATGGATCCTGTCGAGGCGCTGGAGCGGATCGCGTTCCTGCTGGAGCGGGCCCAGGCCCCCACCTATCGGGTACGCGCGTTCCGCACCGCCGCAGCGGCCGTCGCCGCGCTCCCCGAGGAGGAGACGGCGAGCCGCGCGGCGGCGGGCTCGCTGGAGCGGCTCAAGGGCGTCGGGCCCAAGACCGCGCAGGTGGTCCGCGAGGCGCTGGCCGGTGGGACGCCCGCGTACCTGGAGCGGCTGGAGGAGGAGAGCGCGGGACCGCGGACGGAGGGCGGCGAGCGGCTGCGCGCGCTGCTGCGCGGCGACTGCCACCTGCACTCCGACTGGTCGGACGGCGGGAGCCCCATCGAGGAGATGGGGCGTACGGCGGCGGCGCTGGGCCACGAGTGGGCGGTCCTCACGGACCACTCCCCCCGGCTGACGGTCGCGAACGGCCTGTCCCCCGAACGGCTGCGCGAACAGCTGGACGTGGTGGCGGAACTCAACGAACGCTGGGCGCCGTTTCGGCTCCTTACCGGCATCGAGTGCGACATCCTGCTCGACGGCTCGCTCGACCAGGAGCCCGAGCTGCTGGAACGGGTCGACCTGGTCGTCGTGTCCGTGCACTCCAAGCTGCGCATGGACGCCCCGTCGATGACCCGCCGCATGGTCGCCGCCGTGACCAACCCGCACGCGGACGTCCTCGGGCACTGCACCGGCCGGCTGATCACCGGGCGCGGGCGGCCCGAGTCGCAGTTCGACGCCGACGAGGTCTTCGCCGCCTGCGCGGCCTCGGGCACCGCGGTGGAGATCAACAGCCGGCCGGAGCGTCTCGACCCGCCCCGGCGGCTGCTGCGCCGTGCCGTCGACGCGGGTGTGCTGTTCTCCGTGGACACCGACGCGCACGCGCCGGGGCAGCTCGACTGGCAGATCTACGGGTGCGCAAGGGCGGAGGAGTGCGGCGTGCCGCCGGAGCGGGTCGTGAACACCTGGGCCATGGACGATCTGCTGACATGGACCCGTACCCGCGCGGTACCGTCCTCCGGTGCCTGAACCGCTCCTCGGGCGGGCAGACGAGGCATGGAAGTGCGCTGGACGTGAGCCGCCTGGAGGCCGTATGAGCACCGAAGCCTGGACCCTGCTCGTCATCGCCGTGGTGCTGGTGGTGGCGACGCTCGCGGCTGCCGTCTTCGTGCTCGTACGGCTGGTCCGCGCCCGCCGGAGTCTGCGGGAGGCGGGACTGCCGGAGGGGCGGCCGTGGGTCTTCTGGGCAGCAGTCGCCTACCTCGTGCTGCCGGCGGACCTGATGCCCGATCCGGTGTTCCTGGACGACATCGGCGTGCTGCTGCTCGCGCTGAAGTCGGTGCGGGGCGGACACCAGGTGACCAAGCAGGTGACCAAACGTCAGTGATGCTTCGGCGCACGGTGATTGGTCCACACCACTGACGCGCCGCAGGCCCGCACGCCGTCGCCGCGAAACTCCGCCGCACCGGCGCTGACGTGCGCGATGCCGCGCTGCTGAGCCTCATTGACGGATCGTCCGGTAGCCGATACCCCTGAAGGCGAGTTCTCCCCCGCAGGTCCTTCGCGCACCACCCGTCCCTGGAGGCCGCCTTGCAAGGATCCGTCATGTCTCGTCGGACGAGCGCGCGCAGCCGTGCCTGGCGGGCGGGGAGCTTCGTGGCCTGTTCCGCGCTGGTGCTGCCGCTGCTGTCGGCCGGCCCGTCCGCCACGGCCGGGCGACCCGCGTCGGTCGCGCCGGTCGCGTCGCAGCGCGCGTACGCGGCGGCCGCCGCCGAGTACCGGGTGCCGGCGCGGGTGCTGCTCGGTGTGGCGTACCTCCAGTCCCGGTGGGACGCGCACGGCGGCGCGCCGAGTGTGACCGGCGGCTACGGCCCGATGCATCTCACCGACGCCCGGACCGCCCTCGCGCGGGCCCCGCACCACTCGGACTCCGGCGAGGACCCGCGCGGTGACGACGCGCGCCCCGCGCGGACCGGCGGGGAGGCCGGCCTCCCGGAGGCTTCCGAGCTCCCCGCGCGGCTGCGGACCCTGGAGCGGGCCGCCGGCCTCACCGGCCTTCCCGAGGCGGAGCTGCGGCGCGATCCCGCCGCGAACATCCGGGGCGGGGCCGCGCTGCTGGCCGCCGCCCAGAAGCGCCTCGGGCGGCCGCTCAGCCCCGATCCGGCCGACTGGTACGGGGCGGTCGCCCGATTCTCCGGGGCCGACGACACGGCGACCGCGACGACGTACGCCGACGACGTCTACGACGTGATCCGCGGGGGCGAGCGGCGTACGACCGACAGCGGCCGGCGGATCGTCCTGCCCGGCACGCCCGGGATCGAGCCCGACCGCGCGCAGTCGGCGGACCTGGGTCTGCGGACCGCCCGCACGGGACTCACGGAGTGCCCGAGGACGGTGGCCTGCGAGTGGCTCCCGGCGCCGTACGAGGAGTTCGGTGACGGCGACTACGGCAATCACGACAAGGCCGACCGCCCCCGGAGCCAGGGCGTCGACTACATCGTCGTCCACGACACCGAGGCCACCTGGGACACGACCCTGAAGCTGGTCCAGGACCCGCGGTACGTGTCCTGGCACTACTCGCTGCGCTCCTCGGACGGGCACATCGCCCAGCACGTCCCGCTGAAGGACGTGGCCTGGCACGCCGGGAACTGGTACGTCAACTCCAAGTCGGTGGGCCTGGAGCACGAAGGGTTCCTGACCTCGCCGGACGCCTGGTACACGGAGGCGATGTACCGCACGTCGGCGCGGCTGGTGAAGTACCTGGCGAAGCGCTACGGGATCCCTCTCGACCGGCAGCACGTCCTCGGCCACGACAACGTCCCCGGCACCGTCACCGCCAACATCCGCTCGATGCACACCGACCCGGGCCCGTACTGGGACTGGGCGCACTACTTCGAGCTGCTCGGCAGGCCCTTCACCCCGACGGCGGGCCCGAACGGCGGCGTGGTGACCGTCCGGCCCGACTACGCGCGCCACCAGCCGCTCTACACGGGCTGCGTGAAGGCCGGCGAACCCTGCGCCCCGCACGGCTCGGGCGCCGTCCGGCTGCACACGGCGCCGGCCGACGACGCTCCGCTGGTGAAGGACATCGGGCTGCGCCCGGGCGGCCAGGACTCGACGAACGGCGTCAACGACACGGGCGCCCGCGCCTCGACGGGGCAGCAGTACGCCGTCGCCGGGCGCAACGGCGACTGGACGGCGATCTGGTACCTGGGGCAGAAGGCCTGGTTCCACAACCCGCGCAGCCGGCCGACGGCGGTGAACGCGCGCGCTCTGGTGCTGACGCCGAAGGACGGCGCCACCGAGGTGCCGGTGTACGGGCGGGCCTACCCGGAGGCGGCGGCATATGCCGGGACGTCCGTGCCGGTGCAGGCCCTCTCGCCGCTGCCGTACAAGCTGCTCGCCGGTCAGCGGTACGTGATCGGCGACCGTGCACCGGGCGAGTACTACTTCGCCCCCGTGTTCGACGCCTCGGGGCACCGGGTGATCCGGGGCGAAGAGGCGTACTACGTGGTCCAGTTCGGGCACCGGGTGGCCTATGTGAAGGCCTCTGACGTGCGCGTACTCACGTCGTAGCGAGGAAGGGCGAGCGCGGGGGCGCCATCGGCCGCGGGCGGCGATGGCGCCCTTTCGAGTGATTAACCGGCGCGGGGCGTGGGCCGTACGGGCTACGGGTAGGGCTGGGCGGAATTGACCGGTCCGCGCGACGGTGGACGCGCGGACGTCCTGGAAAGGCCGGACGTTACATGGCACAGCAGCCCTTCACACTGCCGGACTTCTACGTTCCGTATCCGGCGCGGCTCAACCCCCACGTCGACGAGGCCCGTCGGCACACGAGGGAGTGGGCGCGGCGGATGGAGATGCTGGAAGGCTCCGGCATCTGGGAGGAGCGCGACCTGGAGGCCCACGACTACGCACTGCTCTGCGCGTACACCCATCCCGACTGCACGTCGGAGGTACTGGCGCTGGTCACCGACTGGTACGTGTGGGTCTTCTTCTTCGACGACCACTTCCTGGAGACCTTCAAGCGCTCGCTGGACCGGGAGGGCGGCAAGCGCTACCTCGACCGGCTGCCCGCGTTCATGCCGATGGATCTGGCCGACGGCACCCCGGAGCCGGAGAATCCGGTGGAGGCGGGTCTCGCGGATCTGTGGGCGCGGACCGTGCCGAGCATGACGCAGGCCTGGCGGGAACGATTCGCCGAGTCGACCCGCCACCTCCTCAACGAGTCGCTGTGGGAACTGTCCAACATGGACGAGGGACGGATCGCCAACCCCGTCGAGTACATCGAGATGCGCCGGAAGGTGGGCGGCGCGCCCTGGTCGGCGGGGCTGGTCGAGTTCGCGGCGAACGCGGAGGTGCCGGCGTCGGTGGCGCACGAGCGGGCTCTCGGCGTACTGCGCGACACGTTCTCGGACGCGGTGCACCTGCGCAACGACCTCTTCTCGTACCAGCGCGAGGTCGAGGACGAGCAGGAGAACAGCAACGGCGTGCTGGTCCTCGAACACTTCCTCGGCTGCACGACGCAGGAGGCCGCCGAAGCCGTCAACGACCTGCTGACGTCGCGGCTCCAGCAGTTCGAGAACACCGTGCTGACCGAAGTCGGTCCGCTCTGCGCCGAGAAGGGGCTGAGCCCCGGGGAGACCGCCGCCGTACTGGCGTACGCGAAGGGCCTCCAGGACTGGCAGTCGGGCGGCCACGAGTGGCACATGCGGTCGAGCCGGTACATGAACGGCGGCGGGAAGGCGGCCGGGCCCGCCGGCACCGGCTGGGGCATGGCGGCGGCGACGATCCACCTCACGCCGCGGGCCGAGGCCGCGCGGCTGCGCCGGCACAGCCATGTGCCGTACCAGCACGTCGGCCCGTCGATCGTGCCCGATCTGGACTTCCCGTACCGGCTCCAGCTGAGCCCGCACCTGGCGGGGGCGCGCGAGCGCAACATCGAGTGGGCGCGGCGGATGGGGATGCTGGAGCCGCAGCCGGGCCGGCCCGCCTCGCACGTCTGGGACGAGCGGCGGGCGCGCAACATCGACCTGCCGCTCTGCTCGGCGGGCCTCCAGCCGGACGCGACGCCGCAGGAGCTGGACCTGTCGTCGAACTGGCTGACCTGGGGGACGTACGGCGACGACCTGTACCCCGTGATCTACGGGCGCACCCGCGACCTGGCCGGCGCCCACGCGGCCAACGAGCGGCTGCGGCTGTTCATGCCACTGGACGGGGAGCCCGTGCCCGAGCCGGCCGACGCGATGGAGCGGGGGCTGGCCGATCTGTGGCAGCGGACTGCGGGGCCGATGGACGACGCTTCGCGGCGGACCTTCCGCACGTCGGTCGACGACATGATCGCGAGCTGGGAGTGGGAACTGGCCAATCAGGCGCTGCACCGGATTCCCGACCCGGTCGACTACATCGAGATGCGCCGGTTCACCTTCGGGGCGGACATGACGATGCGGCTGTGCCGGCTGTCGCACGGGGACCGCGTACCCGACGAGATCTACCGCAGCGGCCCCATCCGCTCGCTGGAGAACTCTGCCGTCGACTACGCCACGCTGCTCAACGACCTCTTCTCGTACCAGAAGGAGATCGAGTACGAGGGCGAGGTGCACAACGCGGTCCTGGTCGTGCAGGACTTCTTCGCCGTCGACTACCCGACCGGGGTCGACATGGTGCACGAGCTGATGAAGGGACGGATGCGGCAGTTCCAGCACGTCATCGCGGTGGAACTGCCGGTGCTGTACGACGACTTCGCGCTGGACGCCGAGGCCCGTGAGATCCTCGACGGCTATGTGCGCGAACTCCAGGACTGGATGGCCGGGATCCTGAACTGGCACCGCGAATGCGTCCGTTACCACGACGAGGACCTGCGCGGCGGCTCGGGCGGCGCCCCGTGGCACCTGAGCGGTCCGACGGGGATCGGCACTTCCGCCGCGCGGATCGGCACCCTGCTGGGCCGGCCGGCCGCGGCGCTCGCGTAAGGAGGAGGCGGGCCGGCGGGCCCACCGGCGCGGGCGGCCCCGCGCCGGCCGGCCCGCCGGCCTACTTGTCGAGGCCCGGGTGGTCGAACGTGTCGGGCACCGGCAGGCTGTCCAGCCGGTCGAGCGGCCAGGCGACCGCGACCGCGCGCCCCACCACGTCGTCCACGGGCACCATGCCGGCGCCGGGCTCGTGCTGGTGGTAGCGGGAATCGCCGGAGGCCTGGCGGTGGTCGCCCATCACCCAGAGATGGCCCGCGGGCACCGTGACCTTGAACTGGCCGCCCTCGTCGGTGCTGCACGCGGTGTTGCCGGGGAAGACGTACGGCTCGTCGAGTGCCTTGCCGTTGACCCTCAGCGGCCCCTCGCCCTTGCACTCCACCGTGTCGCCGCCGACTCCGACGACCCGCTTGATCAGGTCCTTCTCCTCGGCGGACGGCATCAGTCCGATGAAACTCAGGGCCTTCTGCACACCGTTGGTGCGCGGCGTCGGCTCGTTCTTCAGCCAGGCGCCCGGGTCGTGGAAGACAACGACCTCGCCGCGCTCCGGCTGGGACCCGAACCACGGGGTCAGCTTGTCGACGAGGACCCGGTCGCCCTTCAGCAGGGTGTTCCGCATGGAGTCCGAGGGGATCGAGAACGCCTGGAGCAGGAAGGTCTTCATCAGCAGCGCCAGCACCAGCGCGATCCCGACGAGGAGCGGCAGCTCCATCCAGAAGGAGCGCTGCTGCCTCCTCCCCGGCTTCCGGTACCGGCTCTCCGGTGCTCCGACCGCCGTGTCCGCCACAACCACTCCTCGCCTCACAGGGACTCAGCCCTGCTGGAACAACTCCGCGGGCAGGGGCTTCAGCAGCGCGTACAGGTCGTCGGTGATCGGCCGGTCCCAGCTGGCGATCGTGACGAGCACCTGGTCGCTACGGTCGAACTGTACGCAGGAGATGCGGGTTTCGGAGAGTTTGATACGGCGGACGATCAGCAGGTTGTCGCCCTGCATGACCGGCATGTCCTCGCTGCCGGTGACCGTGACGGGCTCGTCGTTCTCCAGCGCCAGGAGGAGCTGCGCCACCTCGAAGGGCACCTGGCCCTCCTCGAGCTCCCGGGCGGGCGAGCCCTCGGGGAGGTTGCCGATGATCATCGCGGGGCCGCGGCCGCCGAACAGGTCGTAGCGCAGGAAGACACCCTGGCAGCTGCCGTCGGGTGCGGGCAGCAGGCCCGCTCCGAGGTTGCCCGGCCAGTCGCCCGGGTCCATGGCCAGGACGTCGAATTCCGGGCCCGCGGGCGTGGCGGAGGGGCGGCGGCGGAGGAAGGACATGCCGCCATGGTACGTGGCCCGGGGGGCCTTGCGGCGTCAGGGGCGGCCCGGGGCGCGGGGCCGCCGCCGGCCCCGGGGCCCGGTCGCCGTACGGCTCGGCTCTGCGCCGTACGGCGGCCGGGGGGAGCCGGCGGGGCCCCCTGGCGCGGCGGTGCTACGTCAGGTCGAAGGCGCCGTTGCGCGCGTTCAGGACGAAGGCGCGCCACTCGGCCGGGTTGAAGATCAGCGGGCTGCCGGGGGCGGCGGCGTTGCGCATCGCGATGAAGCCCTCGACGAACGCGATCTGGACGTCGCCCGCCCCCTGACTCCCCGACTGCCAGTCCGCTCTGCTCAGGTCCAGTTCCGGCTTGTCCCGGCCCGCAAGCCGCTGCGCGGTGATGGTCTCGGCCACGTCCCTGCTCCTCCCGGTTCGTCGTCCGCCGGTCAGCCTAGCCATCGTCCCCGGCGACGGACAGGCCGCGTGAGGAGCGCCGTGGGGCGGCGGCTCAGCCGGGGGGCGGCTGGGAGCCGACCAGCCACATGGCGAAGAACTGCGCGCCGCCGCCGTAGGCGTGCCCCAGGGCCCGGCGAGCGCCGTCGACCTGATGCTCCCCGGCCTGCCCGCGCACCTGGAGGGCCGCCTCGGCGAAGCGGATCATGCCGGAGGCGCCGATGGGGTTGGTGGACAGGACGCCGCCGGACGGGTTGACGGGCAGATCGCCGTCGAGTTCGGTGGCGCCGGACTCGGTGAGCTTCCAGCCCTCCCCCTCGGCGGTGAAGCCCAGGTTCTCCAGCCACATCGGCTCGTACCAGGAGAACGGCACGTACATCTCGACGGCGTCGATCTCCCGGCGCGGGTCCGTGATCCCCGCCTGCCGGTAGACGTCGGCGGCGCAGTCCTTGCCCGCCCGCGGGGAGACGAAGTCCTTCCCCGCGAACAGGGTCGGCTCGCTGCGCATGGCGCCGCCGTGCACCCAGGCGGGCGGGTGCGGGGCGCGGGCCGCGCCGTCGCGTCCGGTCAGGACCATCGCGCAGGCCCCGTCGGAGGAGGGGCAGGTCTCGGAGTAGCGGACGGGGTCCCAGAGCATCGGTGACGCCTGGACCTTCTCCAGGGTGATGCCGTGCTCGTGCAGGTGGGCGTACGGGTTCTTGAGCGCGTTGCGGCGGTCCTTGTACGCGACGACGGAGCCCACGGTGTCGGGGGCGCCGCTGCGGCGCATGTACGCGCGTATGTGCGGCGCGAAGAAGCCGCCGGCCCCGGCGAGCAGGGGCTGCTGGAACGGGACGGGCAGGGACAGGCCCCACATGGCGTTGGACTCGGACTGCTTCTCGAAGGCGAGGGTCAGGACGGTGCCGTGGACGCGGGCGGCGATCAGGCTCGCGGCGACGAGGGCGGTGGAGCCGCCGACGGATCCGGCCGTGTGGATGCGGAGCATCGGCTTGCCGACCGCTCCGAGCGCGTCGGCGAGGTAGAGCTCCGGCATCATCACGCCCTCGAAGAAGTCGGGGGCCTTGCCGATGACGACGGCGTCGATGTCCGCCCAGTCCAGCTGTGCGTCGTCCAGGGCGCGCCGTGCGGCCTCGCGCACGAGACCGGCGATGGAGAGGTCCCGGCGGGCGGCCACGTGCTTGGTCTGGCCGATGCCGACCACGGCTACGGGTTCCTTGCTCATGACTCCCCCTCCAGGACGGCGACGAGGTTCTGCTGGAGGCAGGGCCCCGAGGTGGCGTGGGCGAGCGCCCGGTCGGACGCTCCGCGATGGATACGGGCCGCCGCCTCGCCGATCCGGACGAGCCCGGCCGCCATCACGGGGTTGGCGGCGAGCGCCCCGCCGGACGGGTTGACGTTCACGTCCCCGCCGAGGCGCAGCGCCCTGCGCAGGACGACCTCCTGCGAGGTGAACGGCGCGTGCAGCTCGGCGGTGTCGACGGGCCGCTCGAAGACCCCGGCCCGCTCGGCGGCCAGCCGCGCCGACGGAGAGTCGGTGAGGTCGCGTACGCCCAGGCTGTGCGCCTCGATGCGGTGGTCCATGCCGCGGATCCAGGCGGGGCGCTCACACAGCTCACGCGCGGTGTCGCCCGCCGCCAGGATCACCGCCGCCGCGCCGTCCCCGATGGGCGGGCAGTCGCCCTTACGCAGCGGCTGTACGAGGTAGTCGCCCGCGGGGACGGCGCCCCTGAGCTGGGCGTGCGGATTGGTCCGGGCGGCGGTGCGGCTGCGGGAGGCGACGGCGGCGAGCGCGGGCTCGTCGGTGTGGCCCGTGTCGATCAGCGCCTGGGCCTGGAGCGCGGCGAGCGACACCGAGTCCGGCCAGAGGGGGGCGACGTAGTACGGGTCGAGCTGGCGGGTCATGACGTCCCGGATCTCACCGGGCGAGGTCTTGCCGTACGCGTAGACGAGCGCGGTGTCGGCCTCGCCGGTCAGGAGCTTGACCCAGGCCTCGTACAGCGCCCAGGCACCGTCCGTCTCCACGTGGGACTCGGAGATCGGCGGCCAGGCGCCGACTCCGTCGAGGGCCATGGTGAAGGAGAACGCGCGGCCCGCGAGGTAGTCGCTCGAACCGGAGCAGGTGAAGCCGATGTCGCCGGTTCTCAGGCCGGTGCCGGCCAGCACCTCGTGCAGCACCGGCATCAGCATCTCGACCTCGGACAGCTCGTCGGAACGCCGGCGGTGGTCGGTCTGCGCGAAGGCGACGACGGCGATCTCGCGCGGCATCAGATCAGCTCCTTGTACGCGTCGTAGTCGGCGTCCGGTTCGCCGGTGGGCCGGTAGTGGTCGGGGTAGCGGCCGCCCTCGGTCCACACCGGTTCGACGCGCAGGCCCATGCGCACCTGGTCGTACGGAATGCCGCCGATCCGGCCGTGCAGGGCGAGGTCGGCGCCGTCCAGTGCGATGTGCCCGTAGACGTACGGGACCTCGATGTCGAGGCTGCGGGCCTTGATGTTGACGATGCAGAAGGTGGTGACGGTGCCGCGCGGGCCGACCTCGACGCGCTCGGCGGTCGCGATGCCGCAGGTGGGGCAGGCGCCCCGGGGCGGCACGTACACCTTGCGGCAGGAGGGGCAGCGCTCGCCGACGGTGCGCCGCTCGGCGAGCGCGTTGATGTAGTCGGTGGGGGCCCGGCCGGGGCTGTACGTGTAGTCG
>NZ_VBVX01000039.1 GCF_005981925.1 Streptomyces albidochromogenes | reverse complement strand
CCGGGGGGCGGTCAGCCCTGGTGCGGGTAGGTGTAGTCGGTCGGCGGGACCAGGGTCTCCTTGATGGCCCGGGTCAGGGTCCAGCGCTGGAGGTTCTGGGGCGCGCCGGCCTTGTCGTTCGTGCCGGAGGCGCGGCCGCCGCCGAAGGGCTGCTGGCCGACGACGGCGCCGGTCGACTTGTCGTTGATGTAGAAGTTGCCCGCCGCATAGCGGAGCTTGTCCATCGTGTACGCCGCCGCAGCGCGGTCACCGGAGATGACGGCGCCGGTCAGCGCGTAGTCGGACGCCGACTCCATCTGCTCCAGCATGGCGTCGTACTTATCGTCCTCGTAGACGTGGACCGCGAGGATCGGGCCGAAGTACTCGGTCGTGAAGACCTCGTTCGAAGGGTCCGTGCAGGCGATGACCGTCGGGCGGACGAAGTAGCCGACCGAGTCGTCGTACGTGCCGCCCGCGACGATCGTGCAGGTCGGGTCGGCTGCGGCGCGGTCGATCGCGGCCTTGTTCTTGGCGAACGAACGCTCGTCGATGACGGCGCCGATGAAGTTCGACAGGTCGGTGACGTCGCCCATGGTGATGGCGTCGACCTCGGCCGCGAACTCCTCCTTGAAGCCGTCGTTCCAGATCGAGGCCGGGACGTACGCACGCGAGGAAGCGGAGCACTTCTGGCCCTGGAACTCGAACGAGCCACGGGTCAGCGCGGTCTTCAGCACGGCGCGGTCGGCGCTCGGGTGAGCGACGACGAAGTCCTTGCCGCCCGTCTCGCCGACGAGACGCGGGTACGTGCGGTACTTCTCGATGTTGTTGCCGACCGTCTTCCACAGGTACTGGAAGGTCTTGGTCGAGCCGGTGAAGTGGATGCCGGCCAGGTCGCGGTGGTTGAGGGCGACCTCGGAGACCTCGATGCCGTCGCCGGTGACCAGGTTGATGACGCCCTTGGGCAGCCCGGCCTCCTCCAGCAGCTGCATCAGCAGCACGGCGGCGTGCGTCTGCGTCGGGGACGGCTTCCAGACCACGACGTTGCCCATCAGGGCGGGAGCGGTCGGCAGGTTGCCCGCGATGGCCGTGAAGTTGAAGGGCGTGATCGCGTAGACGAAACCTTCCAGCGGACGGTGGTCCAGCCGGTTCCAGACGCCCGGGGAGTTCGCCGGCGGCTGCTCGGCAAGCAGGTCACGGGCGTACTTGACGTTGAAGCGCCAGAAGTCGACGAGCTCGCAGGGGGTGTCGATCTCGGCCTGCTGGACGGTCTTCGACTGGCCGAGCATGGTCGAGGCGGCCAGCGTCTCGCGCCACGGGCCCGACAGCAGCTCGGCGGCGCGCAGAATGATCGCGGCGCGGTCGTCGAAGGACATCGCGCGCCACGCCGGCGCGGCGGCCAGGGCGGCGTCGATGGCGTCCCGCGCGTCCTGCTGCGTGGCGTGGGCGGCTGTGCCGAGGACGGCCTTGTGGTTGTGCGGCTGTACGACGTCGAAACGCTCGCCACCGCCCATCCGCTTCTCACCGTTGATCGTCATCGGGAGGTCGACGGGGTTCTCGGCAAGCTCCTTGAGCTTGACTTCGAGACGCGCGCGCTCCGGCGAACCGGGGGCGTAGGTGTGCACCGGCTCGTTGACCGGGGCGGGGACCTGGGTCACAGCGTCCATGAGTTCCTTGACTCCTTTGTGAGGGGTGGAAGGGCTCGGCCCTAAGGTCAGCCTGGGTCAGTTCTTGGTGATCATCGAGCGGACGAAGAACAGCAGGTTGGCCGGCTTCTCCGCGAGGCGTCGCATGAAGTAGCCGTACCAGTCGGTGCCGTACGCGGTGTACACACGCATCCGGTGGCCCTCCGCCGCTAGCCGCACGTGCTCTTCGCTGCGGATCCCGTAGAGCATCTGGAATTCGTACTCATCCAGTTTGCGCCCGGCACGCCGCGCGAGCTCCTGGCTGACCGCGATCAGCCGCGGGTCGTGGGAGCCGATCATCGGGTAGCCGTCGCCCGCCATGAGGATCTTCAGGATCCGGACGTACGCCTTGTCGATCTCGGCCTTGTCCTGGAACGCGACGCCGGCGGGCTCCTTGTAGGCACCCTTGACGATACGGACGCGGCTCCCGGACGCGGCCAGGCGGCGCGCGTCGTCCTCGGTGCGGAACAGGTACGCCTGGATCACGCAGCCGGTCTGCGGGTAGTCCTTCCGCAGCTCCTCGTGGATGGCGAACATCGAGTCGAGGGTGGTGTGGTCCTCGGCGTCGAGCGTGACCGTGGTGCCGATCTCGGCCGCCGCCTCGACGACCGGGCGGACGTTGGCGAGCGCCAGCTCGTGCCCGCCGTCCAGCGCCTGGCCGAACATCGAGAGCTTCACGGACATCTCGGCCCGTTCGCCCAGGCCGAGCCCCTTGAGGTGCTCGATCAGCTCCAGGTACGCGTCCCGGGCGGCCAAGGCCTGCTCGCGGGAGGTGATGTCCTCGCCCACGACGTCCAGCGTGACCTCGAGGCCCTTGTCGGCGGCGTCCTGGACGATCGGGACGACCTGCTCGACGGTCTCACCGGCGATGAACCGGCCGACGACCTGTTTGGTGCCCGGCGCGGCCGACACGAAGCGGCGCATCTTGTCGCTGCGCGACGCGGCGAGGATCACGGGACCCAGCACGGGGCACCTCCACGGATAAGGCTTGAAGGGGGCCGTGACCTGGGGACAGGGCAACGGCACGGATAACCACCGTGAAATCTAAGGATCGCCCCGGCGGGCGGCCATCGACAGCTGTCACGCATCCGTGTCCCGTATCTCATACAGATGTCTGAAGGGGTGCGAGAATGGGAAGCGTGAAAGGCGATTACCAGGATCTGGTCGACGAGATCTCGGCGGTGCTCGGCGCTCCGGCCACGCTGGAGGACCGCGACTTCCGGCTGATCGCGTTCGGCGCGCACGACAGCGGCAGCGGGTTCGACGAGACGACCCTCGACCCGGTCCGCACCCGCTCCATCCTGACCCGCCGCTCGACGGCCGAGGTCCGCGCCTGGTTCGAGAAGTTCGGCATCGCCACCGCGGAGGGCCCCGTGCACATCCCCGCCGACCCGGCGGCGGGCGTCCTGCGCGGCCGGCTCTGCCTGCCCGTGCGGCACCGGGGCGTCGTCCACGGCTACGTCTGGCTCCTGGAGGAGGCCGACGGCCCGCCCGGGCCGGTGCCGGACGCGGCGATGGCGGTCTGCGCGCGGATCGGAGAGCTGCTGGCGGACGAGGCCCGGGCCCGCGCCGACCTCGGCCCCCGTCTGCTGACCCTGCTCACCTCGGAGTCCGCCGACAGCCGGTCCGCCGCGCTGGCCTCGCTGGGAGCGGCGCTGGGCGACTCGGGTCCGTACGCCCTGCTGTGCGTCGCCCCGTGGGCCGAGGCCGTGCCGGGTGTGCGCAAGGTCCCGGGTGCGGCCGTGCTGTGCCTGCTCCCGGTGCCCGGTCCGGCCGGCCCGCGCCTCGCCGCCCTGATCCGCGTCCGTACGAAGGCCGACCTCTCCCCCGCCCACCGCGCGGCCGGCGCTCTGCTCACCGCGCCGGGCCCGGTCGTCGGCATCGGCAACCCCGTCACGGCACTGGACGACCTGCCGGGCGCCTGGCGCGAGGCCTCCGCCGCCGCCCGCGCCGCCCTTGCCCGGCCGCACCTGGGGCCGGTCGCCGAGTGGTCGGGGATCGGCCCGTACCGGCTGCTGGCCGCGCTTCCCGACAGCGGTCCCGGTCACCCGGTGGACCCCGTCGTACGCCCCCTGCTCGAACCCGCGCACGCGCAACTGGCCCGCACGGCGGAGGCGTTCCTGGACTGCGCCGGCCAGGCGGGCCGCACCGCGAGCGCCCTGAACATCCACCGTCAGACGCTCTACTACCGCCTGTCCCGCGTGGAACAGCTCACCGGCCTCGACCTGCACAACGGCGAGGACCGGCTGCTGCTGCACATGTCGCTCAAGGCCGCCCGCCTGTAGCCCGGCGCCGCACAGCCGGCCGTAGCGCCGCGGCGGAACGGGACGCCGTCACGGGTTGACTCATTCCGTGCGGCGCGCACCCCGGCCGGTGGGCCCGTTCCAGGGGGACGTTCCCGCTCCGGTCCCACCGCGCGCCCTCACGACCGCCCCCGACCTGCGGCCACCCGGCGGGCCCGTCGCCGGCCGCCCGGGCGGCCGCGCATTCCGCCGCGCAAGGGGGCGTACGACCAGAAAGCCTCTGGAGACCCACCGGCCGCGTCACTAGCGTGTGCGTCGCTCCGGAGTGACCGGAGCGACGTGAGCGAAGGGAACGCACTCCCCATGCGCATCAGAACCAAGCTCGCCGTCACCCTCACCGCGGCAGCGACGGCTGTCGTGGGCCTGGCCGGCCCGACCTCCGCGTCGGTCCCGCTCGAAGCCCGGATCGCGTCCGAGGCGAAGCAGGCCGGACTCAGCGCGAGCGAGGTCGCCGGACTGCGGAAGCAGATCGACGAACAGCTCGCCCGCACGCCCGGCGGCAAGCAGATCGGCGTCAACCAGGTTTCCTGGCGCGGCGGCAAGACCGTCATGACCTTCCCGTTACCGGGTGAGAAGCGGGCCCGCGCCGTCAACGAGCCCGCAGGCGCCCTCGGCACACCGAACTGCAGCTATGCCTGGACGTGCCTGTACGAGCACTCCAACTTCGACGGCCGCCGGCTGACCTGGTCGGACTGCAACTTCGAGAATCTCGCCAACTGGGGCTTCAACGACAAGACGACGTCCTGGCACAACAACCAGACGCGCGGGACCCAGACGCGCGTCTACAACTGGACGGGCAGCGCCTGGGCCCTGCTGTGGACGTCCACCGCCCCATCGTCCAGCTCCTACGTCGGGAGCGCCAACAACGACAAGGCGGACGGCCTCTGGGTCTGCTGACGCCCGCCCGCTGAGGACCGGACCCGTCCCGCGCCGCCCCTTCCTTCGCCCCCCTGGCGGGGACGCGCGGACCGTGCGCCTCGCACCTCGGCGGTCACAGCACCGTGCCCGGGACGCGGACCGCTCGTACCTGTTCGTACGAGCCGTCCGTGCGTCCCGGGCACGGGGCGAAACCGCGCGGCGTGCGTCAGTCGGCCAGGTTCACGAAGCGGGCCGAGGACGCGCCGATCTCCTCGGCGATCTCGGTGAGCACCGCCGCCGGCACCGTGTCGTCCACGGAGAGCACGGCCAGCGCCTCGCCGCCCTGGTCGGCGCGCGAGACCTGCATGCCGGCGATGTTCAGGCCACCCTCGCCGAGGATGCGGCCGACCGTGCCGACGACACCGGGCCGGTCCTGGTAACGCAGGACGACCATGTGGTCGGCCAGCGTCAGGTCGATGTCGTGCTCGCCGATGCCGACGATCTTCTGGAGGTGCTTCGGGCCCGACAGCGTACCGGCGACCGAGACCTCGTCGCCGCCGGAGAGCGTGCCGCGCACGGTCACGACGTTCTTGTGGTCCGGGGACTCCGAGCTCGTCGTCAGGCGGACCTCGACGCCGCGCTCCTGCGCGAACAGCGGCGCGTTCACGTAGCTCACCGTCTCGTCGACGACGTCCTCGAAGACGCCCTTGAGCGCGGACAGTTCGAGCACCTTGACGTCGTACTGCGTGATCTCGCCGTACACCTCGACGTCGAGCCGCACCGCGACCTCGCCCGCGAGCGCCGTGAACATCCGGCCGAGCTTCTCGGCGAGCGGCAGACCGGGGCGTACGTCCTCGGCGATGACACCGCCCTGGACGTTGACCGCGTCCGGCACGAGCTCACCGGCGAGGGCGAGGCGCACGGACCTGGCGACCGCGATGCCCGCCTTCTCCTGGGCCTCGTCGGTGGAGGCGCCGAGGTGCGGCGTGCAGACGACCTGGTCGAGCTCGAACAGCGGGGAGTCGGTGCAGGGCTCCTTCGCGTACACGTCGAGGCCGGCGCCGGCGACCCGGCCCTCCTTGAGCGCGGAGTACAGCGCCGCCTCGTCGACGATCCCGCCGCGCGCCGCGTTGACGATGCGCACGGACGGCTTGACCTTGTGCAGCGCCTCGTCGCCGATCAGGCCGAGCGTCTCGGGCGTCTTGGGCAGGTGCACCGTGATGAAGTCGGCGACCTCCAGCAGCTCGTCGAGCGAGAGCAGCTTGACGCCCATCTGCGCGGCGCGCGCGGGCTGCACGTAGGGGTCGTACGCGACGATCTTCATGCCGAAGGCGGACATGCGCTGCGCGACCAGGACACCGATGCGGCCGAGGCCGACGACGCCGAGGGTCTTCTCGCTCAGCTCCACGCCGGTGTACTTGGAGCGCTTCCACTCGCCGTTCTTCAGCGCGGTGTTGGCCTGCGGGATGTTGCGCGCGGTGGCGACGAGCAGACCGCAGGCGAGCTCGGCGGCGGTGACGATGTTGGACGTCGGCGCGTTGACGACCATGACGCCGGCCTTGGTGGCGGAGGAGACGTCGACGTTGTCGAGGCCGACACCGGCGCGGGCGACGACGCGCAGCTTCCTGGCGGCCGCGATGGCCTCCGCGTCGACCTTGGTGGCGGAGCGGACGAGGATCGCGTCCACGTCGGCGATGGCCGGCAGGAGCTCTGCCCGGTCGGCGCCGTTGCAGTGCCGGATCTCGAAGTCCGGTCCCAGGGCGTCGACGGTGGCGGGCGACAGCTCTTCAGCGATGAGTACGACAGGTTTCGAGCTCACGTGAGTCCTCACTGGTCCTTTGCGGACGGCCGTCCCGACGGCCGCAGGCGGTGGAGGGGCTAGCCGCGTGGAAGACGCACGACGCTGTGGGCCTGACGCGTGTATGTAGGAAGCAGTCTAGTGGCGCTGGACAGCTGGTCTTCCGCCTCGACGGAAGGATCACCCGTCCGTGGCTGGACGTTCTGTCCAGTTGTGCGCGAAGGGCCGCGGCGACACGCCGCGGCCCCCCCGTGCCGGAGGCTTACGCCTCGTCGTTGTCGACCCAGCTCATGAGCTTGCGCAGCTCCTTGCCGGTGGTCTCCAGCAGGTGCTCGGAGTCCTGCGTCTTGTACTCGTTGTACTTCTTCAGACCGCCGTGGTACTCGTCCATCCAGTTCTTGGCGAACGTGCCGTCCTGGATCTCGGCGAGGACCTTCTTCATCTCGGCCTTGGTCTGGTCGGTGACCACGCGCGGGCCGGTGATGTAGTCGCCCCACTCGGCGGTCTCGGAGACCGACCAGCGCATCTTCTCCAGGCCGCCCTCGTACATGAGGTCCACGATCAGCTTCAGCTCGTGGAGGCACTCGAAGTACGCGATCTCCGGCTGGTAGCCGGCCTCGACCAGGGTCTCGAAGCCCGCCTTGACCAGCGCCGACGCGCCGCCGCAGAGCACGGCCTGCTCACCGAACAGGTCGGTCTCGGTCTCCTCGGTGAAGGTCGTCTTGATGACGCCGGCGCGGGTGCCGCCGATGGCCTTGGCGTACGAGAGCGCCAGCGCGAAGGCGTTGCCGGTCGCGTCCTGCTCGACGGCGGCGATCGCCGGAACGCCGCGGCCCTCCTCGTACTGACGGCGGACCAGGTGGCCCGGGCCCTTCGGGGCGACCAGGGCGACGTCGACGCCGGCCGGGGCCTTGATGAAGCCGAAGCGGACGTTGAAGCCGTGGGCGAAGAACAGCGCGTCGCCGTCCTTGAGGTTGTCCTTGACGGACTCCTCGTAGACCTGGGCCTGGATCGGGTCCGGGATCAGGATCATGATGACGTCGGCCTCTTCGGCGGCCTGCGCCGGAGTGACCACGCGCAGGCCCTGCTCCTCGGCCTTCGCCTTGGACTTGGAGCCCTCGTGCAGACCGACGCGGACGTCGACACCCGAGTCACGGAGCGACAGCGCGTGGGCGTGGCCCTGGCTGCCGTAGCCGATCACCGCGACCTTGCGGCCCTGGATGATGGACAGGTCGGCATCGTCGTCGTAGAACAGCTCGGCCACTGGGATTCTCCTTGTGTGCTGGTGGTACGTCCCACCGTACGGCGGGTGCGGAATGAAAGTGTTTGGGTCTCGCTATACGAGCAGATGACGCAGCGCTGTACGAGCAGCGGGACCGGTGTGCGGTCAGGCCGAGCGGTCGAGGGCCCGCAGGCTGCGGTCGGTGATCGACCGGGAGCCTCGCCCTATGGCGATCGTGCCGGACTGCACGAGCTCCTTGATACCGAACTGCTCCAGCATCTTGAGCATCGCTTCGAGCTTGTCGGCGCCGCCCGTCGCCTCGATGGTCACGGCCTCCGGGGAGACGTCGACCGTCTTGGCGCGGAAGAGCTGGACGATCTCGACGATCTGGGAGCGGGTCTCGTTGTCGGCCCGCACCTTCACGAGGACGAGCTCGCGCTGGATCGCGGCGGCCGGCTCGAGTTCGACGATCTTCAGTACGTTGACGAGCTTGTTCAGCTGCTTCGTCACCTGTTCGAGCGGCAGCGCCTCGATCACGTTGACCACGATGGTGATGCGCGAGATCTCGGGGTGCTCGGTGGTGCCCACCGCGAGGGAGTCGATGTTGAACCCGCGGCGGGAGAACAGGGCCGTGATCCGCGCGAGGACGCCCGGCTTGTTCTCGACCAGGACGGAGAGGGTGTGCTTGGACATGGGCTTGAAGTCTCTCTCTCGTCTGCTCAGTCGTCTTCGTTGTCGCCGAAGTCGGGGCGCACCCCGCGGGCGGCCATGACCTCGTCGTTCGAGGTGCCGGCGGCCACCATCGGCCAGACCATGGCGTCCTCGTGCACGATGAAGTCGACCACGACCGGGCGGTCGTTGATGGCGTTGGCCTCGGCGATGACCTTGTCGAGATCGGCCGGGTCCTCACAGCGGATCGCGTGGCAGCCCATGGCCTCGGACAGCTTGACGAAGTCCGGGATCCGGGTGCCGGCGCTCGGCTGCCTGCCGTCGGCGTCCGGGCCGCTGTGCAGCACGGTGTTGGAGTAGCGCTGGTTGTAGAAGAGGGTCTGCCACTGGCGGACCATCCCGAGCGCGCCGTTGTTGATGATGGCGACCTTGATCGGGATGTTGTTGAGCGCGCAGGTGGTGAGTTCCTGGTTGGTCATCTGGAAGCAGCCGTCGCCGTCGATGGCCCAGACCGTGCGGTCCGGCATGCCGGCCTTGGCGCCCATGGCGGCCGGGACGGCGTACCCCATCGTCCCCGCGCCGCCGGAGTTCAGCCAGGTGGCGGGCTGCTCGTACTGGATGAAGTGCGAGGCCCACATCTGGTGCTGGCCGACGCCCGCGGCGTAGATGGTGCCCTCGGGGGCGAGCTGGCCGATGCGCTGGATGACCTGCTGCGGGGAGAGCTGGCCGTTCTCCGGCAGGTCGTAGCCGAGCGGGTAGGTGTCGCGCCAGCGGTTGAGGTCGTTCCACCAGGCGGCGTAGTCGCCGGTGTTGCCCTCGGTGTGCTCGGCCTGGACAGCCTGCACGAGGTCGGCGATGACCTCGCGGGCGTCACCGACGATCGGCACGTCCGCGGCGCGGTTCTTGCCGATCTCGGCCGGGTCGATGTCGGCATGGACGATCTTGGCGTACGGCGCGAAGCTGTCCAGCTTGCCGGTGACGCGGTCGTCGAAGCGGGCTCCGAGGGCGACGATCAGGTCGGCCCGCTGCAGCGCGGTGACGGCGGTGACCGCACCGTGCATGCCCGGCATTCCCACGTGCAGCGGGTGGCTGTCGGGGAAGGAGCCCAGCGCCATCAGGGTGGTGGTGACGGGGGCGCCGGTGAGCTCGGCGAGGACCTTCAGCTCCGCGGTGGCGTTCGCCTTCATCACGCCGCCGCCGACGTACAGGACGGGGCGCTTGGCCTGGACGATCAGCTTCGCGGCCTCGCGGATCTGCTTGGCGTGCGGCTTGGTGACCGGGCGGTAGCCGGGCAGGTCCTGGCTGGGCGGCCAGCTGAAGGTGGTCTTCGCCTGGAGGGCGTCCTTGGCGATGTCGACCAGGACCGGGCCCGGGCGTCCCGTCGAGGCGATGTGGAACGCCTCGGCGATGGTGCGCGGGATGTCCTCGGCCTTGGTGACCAGGAAGTTGTGCTTCGTGATCGGCATCGTGATGCCGACGATGTCCGCCTCCTGGAAGGCGTCCGTGCCGATCGCCTTGGAGGCGACCTGGCCGGTGATCGCGACCATGGGGACGGAGTCCATGTGGGCGTCGGCGATCGGCGTGACGAGGTTCGTGGCACCGGGCCCCGAAGTGGCCATGCACACGCCGACCTTGCCGGTGGCCTGCGCGTAGCCGGTCGCCGCGTGACCGGCGCCCTGCTCGTGGCGGACCAGGACGTGGCGGACCTTCGTGGAGTCCATCAGCGGGTCGTACGCCGGCAGGATGGCGCCGCCGGGAATGCCGAATACCGTGTCGGCCCCCACTTCCTCGAGGGAGCGGATGAGCGACTGGGCGCCCGTCACGTGCTCGACAGTGGTGGCGTGGTGTCCGCCGTTACGGGGCCGCGGCTGCGGATGGTGGGCCCCGGAGGCCTGCTCGGTCATCGGCATTCTCTTCTCGAAGCTGAGGTTTTGCGAGGGTTTGGGGAGTGCCAGTGCAACAAAAAACCCCCCGTGCCGTGAGGCAAGCGAGGGGAGCGCGCCGGTGGGGTGTGCGGAGCCGCATGTGCGTGCTCCGCTTCAGCCGACGCGCTTTCCAAGTACGAGAATTCGGGTGCGCATGGCACTGACCCTCCCTCCGGCGGCCAGTGCCTGTCAAGTAGGTGGGACGGGCGTCTCACTATTTGAGCGCATTGGAGGGTGTGTGATCGTTTCGCTGCCGTTCGCGCCCACATGCCGCACGGGAAGTGATCCACCGGGCCCGCCGGCCAGGACGGGCAGCGCCGCCCCGCCCGGCAGCGGGAACTCCCCGCGCACCAGTGCCCGCCGCAGCCGGTACTCGTCGAGCGGGCCCGAGAAGGCCATGCCCTGCCCGTGTGTGCACCCCATGGCCCGCAGGGCCGTCACCTGCTCGGGTACGTCCACGCCCTCCGCCACGGACTGCATCCCCAGATCGCACGCGATCCGCAGCAGCCCGCTGGTGATCTTGTGCAGCCGGGCGGACTCGACGACACCCTCGACCAGCCCCCGGTCCAGTTTCAGTACGTCGATGGGGAGCCGGCGCAGCGCGTTGATGGCGGCGTACCCGCTGCCGAACCCGTCCAGCGCGATCCGCACGCCGAGTCTGCGCAGTGCCACCAGGCGCCGCTCCAGCTCCTCGAACGAGATCCGCGGGTCACTGTCGGCCAGCTCGATGATCAGCGAGCCGGAGGGCAGGCCGTGCCGGGTCAGGAGGGCCTCGATGGAGCCGAGCGGCAGGGATTTGTCCACCAGCCTGCGGGCGGAGAGGCGGACCGTCACGGGGACCTCGTGGCCCGCCCGGTTGCGCTCCGCCGCCTGCTCGACGGCCTCTTCGAGCAGCCAGCGGCCGAGCTCGGCCATGCGGGCGCCCTCCTGGGCGTCGCCGTTGTCGGCGACCCGCAGGAACTCGGCGGGGGTGAAGAGGATGCCCTGGGTGGAGCGCCAGCGGGCCTGAGCGGCGACGGAGACCACCTGGCCGGTGGTCAGGCTGACCACCGGCTGGTGGAGCAGCGCGAACTCGCCGTCGTGGAGCGCGGTGCGCAGCCGGGTGGCCAGCTCGGTCCTGCGGACCACGTCGGCCTGCATCTGCGGCGCGTACAGCTCGACGCGGTCCTTGCCGCCCGCCTTGGCCCGGTACATGGCCAGGTCGGCGTTGCGCATGAGGTCGGTGGGGCTGATGCCGGGCTCGGCGAAGGCGACGCCGATGGACGCGGCGACGCGTACGTCGTTGCTGCCGATGCGGTACGGCTGGGACAGGGTCAGGCGCAGCCGGTCGGCGATCTCGTGGACCTGGCACTCGCGCGCGGCCTGGTCCCTGGAGCCCTCGCCGACGATCAGGGCGGCGAACTCGTCGCCGCCGAGCCGGGCCGCGGTGTCACCCGCGCGGACGGAGTCCTGGAGGCGGCGGGCGGCCTGGATCAGCAGCTCGTCGCCGGCCTGGTGGCCGATGGTGTCGTTGACCGCCTTGAAGCCGTCGAGGTCGATGTAGAGCACGGCCGTGCCAGGGTCGCCGACGCGGCGGCCGCTCAGGGCCTGGCGGACCCGGGCGGTGAACAGGGCGCGGTTGGGCAGGTCGGTGAGCGGGTCGTGCTCGGCGTTGTGCTGGAGCTGGGCCTGGAGCCGGACCCGTTCGGTCACGTCCCGGCTGTTGAAGATCAGTCCGCCCTGGTGCCGGTTGACGGTCGACTCGACGTTGAGCCACTCCCCCGTGCCGGACTTGAACCGGCACTCGATGCGGGTGGTCGGCTCCTCGGAGGGGGGCGCGGCCAGGAAGCGGCGCACTTCGTGGACGACTCTGCCCAGGTCCTCCGCGTGGATCAGCGAGGCGAGCTCGGATCCGATCAGCTCCTCGGCCTCGCGTCCGTAGACGCCGGACGCGGCGGGGCTGACGTAACGCAATATGCCGGTGGGTGCGGCGATCATGATGACGTCGCTCGATCCCTGCACCAGGGAGCGGAAGTGGTTCTCCTTCTGCGCCAGTTCCTGGGTGAGGGAGATGTTGTCGACGAGCATGATGCCCTGGCGCACGACGAGGGCGAGCACGACCGTGCAGCCGGTGAAGACCACGACCCGGTCGACCCGGCGGCCCTCGATGACGTTGTAGAGGATGCCGAGCGTGCAGACGGCGGCGGCGAGGTACGGCGTGAGGGCGGCCAGCGAGCCGCCGATGGGGCGGCTGCCCGGATTGCGGTGGCCCCGGTGGTACGGAGCGCCCTCCCCCCATTGCTCCGCCCGGCGCGCGCCCCACGGCGCGTAGGCGAGGAGCAGCGAGCCGGCGAACCAGCCCGCGTCGAGGAGCTGGCCCGAGCGGTAGCTCTCGCGCAGCAGGGGCGAGGTGAACAGCGCGTCGCACAGCACGGTCGTGGCGAGGGCCGCGATCGCGGTGTTGATCGCCGTACGGTTGGCGTTGGAGCGCCGGAAGTGCAGCGCGAGCACCATGCTGACCAGCGCGATGTCGAGCAGCGGGTAGGCGAGGGAGAGCGCGGCGTGGGCCGTGCTCTCCGCCTCGAAGTGCGCGGTGTGCGCGAGCGCGAGGCTCCAGGAGAGCGTCAGCAGCGATCCGCCGATGAGCCAGGAGTCGAGTACCAGGCAGACCCAGCCGGCGCGCGTGACGGGGCGCTTGGCGAGGACGAGCAGGCCGACGATGGCGGGCGGACCGAAGCAGAGGAAGAAGAGGTCGGCGAACGAGGGTGAGGGAACCTCCCGCTGGAGCACCACCTCGTACCAGCCCCACACCGCGTTCCCGCAGGCCGCCATGGCGGAGGAGATGGCGAACAGCAGCCACGCGGGGCGAAAGCGGCTGTCACGCGCGCGTGCGTACAGGAAGCAGGAGACGGCGGCGATCAGGGCGGCGGCCGCGAGGCCGAAGTCGCCCATGATCAGTGCCACTTGCGCGGAGCCCCAGCCGAGGGCCGAACCGACGGCGTAGGCGCCGCAGACCAGCGCGAGGCCGAGCTGCGAGATCAGGCTCCCCCCGCCGCCGGGCGCCTGCTGCCGGGCGAGGAGTGCTCCCGGCGCACTCACCGGGCCGCCCTGACGCGCGGCGCCGCGGGCGCGGTGCCTTTCGCGCCGGCCGTGCGGAGGTTGTCGCCGGTGGCCCCGCCGCGTCGGATCCTTGGTCCATTCGCCGTGCATCGCCCGTCGCCCCCCTCACAGTCCGGTCGCTCCCCAGCGCCGTGACAATGCGCGGCGCAGCCCCTTGGACCGGACGATACACCAATCCCGTCACTCAGGGACATACTCCCTCTACTCTCCGTAACGAGTCAGGGGGCTGTCGGCACGCCGCGCATTCGAGTGGCTTCGGAGTGTGTCCGTTCTTGATCCGCTCCAAACCGCTCAGGGGGTGGTGAGCACGATGTTGCGCAGGGGGTCCCCGGCGGCGAAGCGGGTGAGCTGGTCGGCCATGAGGCGCTTGGCGCGCGGCATGAACGCCGACGTACTGCCGCCCACGTGGGGGCTGATGAGAAGGCCCGGAGCGTGCCACAGCGGGTGGCCGGCGGGCAGCGGCTCGGGGTCGGTGACGTCGAGCGCGGCGCGCAGACGGCCCGATTCGAGCTCGGCGAGCAGTGCCTTGGTGTCCACGACGGGGCCGCGCGCCACGTTGACCAGCAGCGCTCCGTCCTTCATGCGCGACAGGAAGTCGGCGTTCGCCAGGCCCTGGGTCGCCTCCGTCAGCGGAGTGGAGAGAATGACGACGTCGGCGGAGGGAAGCAGTCGGGGCAGGTCGGCCAATGGGTGCACCGGACCGCGCTCCGTTGTACGGGCAGAGCGCGCGACGCGCGCCACCCGCGCACATTCGAACGGCGTGAGCCGGTCCTCGATGGCCGCTCCGATGGAGCCGTACCCGACTATGAGGACGGACTTGTCGGCGAGCGCGGGATAGAAGCCGGCCCGCCACTCCTCCTGGTCCTGGCCGCGCACGAAGCCGGGGATGCCGCGCAGCGACGCGAGGACGAGTGCGAGGGTCAGCTCGGCGGTGCTGGCCTCGTGGACGCCCCGCGCGTTGCACAGGCGCACCCCGGAGTGCAGGTCGGCCAGGCCCGGCTCGACGTGGTCGATGCCGGCGGAGAGCGTCTGGACCACCCGCACGGAGGTCATGGCGGCGAGCGGGCGGACCGCGATCTCGGGGCCCTTCATGTACGGGACGACATAGAAGGCGCAGTCGGCGGGATCGGCGGGAAAGTCCTGGCCACCGTCCCAGAAGCGGTAGGTGAAGCCGTCGGGGAGGCCCTCCGTCCGAGGGGCGGGGACCGGCAGCCATACGTCTGAAGTCATGGCCCCGAGGCTATGCGAAGGGCGGCGGAGCGCAGAGGTTAGTTTGGGGAGCGGCAGAGGGAGGGGTACGGGGAGTTGGAGCGCAGGACAATCGGTGCGGCAGCGCTCGAAGTGGGTGCGATCGGGCTGGGGTGCATGCCGATGAGCTGGGCGTACACCGGCTCGCAGCAGCGCGGGGACCGGTCGTTGCGTACCGTGCACGCGGCGCTCGACGCGGGGTCCAGCCTGCTCGACACGGCTGACATGTACGGGCCCTTCACCAATGAGCTGCTGCTGGGGCGGGTGCTCAAGGAGCGGCGTGCCGATGCCTTCGTCTCGACCAAGTGCGGGCTGCTGGTCGGCGATCAGCACATCGTCGCCAACGGACGGCCGGGGTACGTACGGCGGGCCTGTGACGCTTCGCTGCGGCGGCTGCAGACCGATGTGATCGACCTCTACCAGTTGCACCGGCCCGATCCCGAGGTACCGGTCGAGGAGACCTGGGGCGCGATGGCGGACCTCGTGCGGGCGGGGAAGGTGCGGGCGCTCGGGGTGTGCGCGGTGGGGGCCCGGGCGTCGCGGCGGCCGGGGGCGCGGATGCATGACGAAACGATTCGCCAGCTGGAGCGGGTGCAGCAGGTCTTCCCGGTGAGCGCCGTGGAGGCCGAGCTGTCGGTGTGGTCGCCGGAGGCGCTGACGGCGCTGCTGCCGTGGTGCGAGGCGAGGGGGGTCGGCTTCGTGGCCGCCATGCCGCTGGGCAACGGGTTCCTGACGGGGACGCTCAAGCCGGGGCAGGGCTTCGAGCCGGACGACGTACGGGCGAGGCATCCGCGCTTCACCGCGGAGATGATGGCGGCGAACCAGCCGGTGGTGGCGGGGCTGCGCCGGGTCGCCGAGCGGCACGGCGCGAGTCCGGCCCAGGTGGCGCTGGCGTGGGTGCTGGGGCGCGGCCGCCACGTGGTGCCGGTGCCGGGGGCCAAGCGTGAGCGGTGGGCGGTGCAGAACGCGGCGGCGGCGGCGCTGCGGCTGACGCCGCAGGACCTGGCGGAGATCGCGAGCCTGCCACCGGCGCGGGGGTCGTGGGACTGACGGGAACGACCCGCGACCCGGCTGATCCGGAACGGAACCCGGGAGCGGCGAGCGGTGTATGAAGAGTGGGAGCCGCCGGCGACGACCGCCGGCCGTCGAAGGGATGCCCACCGTGCAACGTCGCGCTGTGACAGCTGTGTTGGCTGCCGTTCTCCTGCTCACCGCGGGATGCTCCGGCGGGGACGGGAACGCGCCGGCCCCGACGCCCCCGGGCGGCACGAACGGAGCCAGTGCGCCGCCGTCCGGGGACGCGTCCGGGCCGGGGGCCGGGGCGCGCGCCGAGCCGCCGCCCGCGAAGGGCTCGGTCGAGGTGGCCGGCACCCTCACCGAGGGCCTCAAGTCGCCCTGGGGGCTCGCCGCGCTGCCCGACGGCGATCTGCTCGTCTCCTCGCGCGACGAGGACACCATCACCCGGGTCGACGGCGAGAGCGGCGAGAAGACGCCGATCGGCACGGTGGCCGGGGTCGCGCCGGCCGGGGAGGGCGGCCTCATGGGCCTGGCCGTCTCGCCCGGCTTCGCCTCGGACCACATGGTCTACGCGTACTTCACCACCGAGTCCGACAACCGCATCGCCCGCATGCTGTACGACGAGAAGAAGCCCGCCGGGCAGCAACTGGGCGCGCCGGACACCATCTTGCGCGGCATCCCCAAGGGCACGGTCCACAACGGCGGACGGATCGCCTTCGGCCCGGACAAGATGCTCTACGCCGGGACGGGCGAGACCGGCGAGACGGGGCTGGCGCAGGACAAGGAGTCGCTGGGCGGCAAGATCCTGCGGATGACCCCTGACGGCGAACCGGTGCACGGCAATCCGCAGGCCGACTCGGTCGTCTACTCGTACGGGCACCGCAATGTGCAGGGGCTGGCCTGGGACAGCGAGAAGCGGCTGTGGGCGGCCGAGTTCGGCCAGAACACCTGGGACGAGCTGAACCTGATCCGCCCCGGCGGGAACTACGGCTGGCCCGAGGTCGAGGGCAGGGGCGGCGAGGAGGGGTACGTCGACCCGGTCGCGCAGTGGAAGACGTCAGAGGCGTCGCCGAGCGGCATCGCGTACGCCGAGGGGTCCATCTGGATGGCGGGCCTGCGCGGCGAGCGGCTGTGGCGGATTCCGCTGGACGGCACGAAGACGGTGACCGACCCGCAGTCGTTCCTGGGCCAGAAGTACGGGCGGCTGCGCACGGTCGTGGCGGCGGGCGGCGACAAGCTCTGGCTGGTCACCAGCGAGACGGACACGCGCGGCACCCCGCAGGCGGGCGACGACCGCATCCTGGACCTGAAGGTGAAGTGACCGGCCCCGCCCGGGCGCCTGCCAGTGGGCGGCGGGGAATGCGGCGCGCGGCGCCCCGCCGGCCGGGCGGGCCGCCCGCCCGTGGGCGCCGTGGGTGTCAGGCCGTGGCCAGGGACTCGTCCTGGGCGTCGGGGAACAGGTGGAGGCGGTGGGCCACGGCGGCGGCTTCGCCCCGGCCGGAGACCCCGAGCTTGGCCAGGATGTTGGAGACGTGCACGCTCGCCGTCTTGGGCGAGATGTACAGCTCCTCGGCTATCTGCCGGTTGCTGCGTCCGGCCGCGACCAGGCGCAGTACGTCCTGTTCACGGGGGGTCAAGCCCAGTGACGCGGCCGGTGCTGCCGTGAGCACCGGGACCTCGGGCGCCGGGGTCAGCGTGAGGCGGGCGCGCTGTGCCAGCAGGGCGACGCTCTCACCGAGGGGGCGGGCGCCCAGGTGGTCCGCCGCCTCGCGGGCCAGCCTGAGCAGCTCGGCCGCCCGCTCGCGCTCGGCGTCCGGCTCGCGCGAGGTCGCCGGACCGGCCGGCGGCACGTCGGCGCCGCCACCGGCGGCAGCGGCGAGCAGTGCCTCCGCCCAGCGCAGCCGGGCGCGGGCCAGATCGTACGGCCGCTCCAGCGTCTCGAACCGTGTGACCACGCCCGCCCAGTCGTCCGGGCTCACCAGGCCCTCGGCCCGTCGCAGCTCGGCTCTCACCCAGCGTTCGTACGCGTGCCACAGCGGCACCGGGGTGGGCAGTCGCTTCGCCCCCGTCCGGATCAGCTCCAGGGCGGCGGCGCGGCCCTCCTCCGCTGCCGGGAGGCCCCGTGCGTCCGCCTCGGCGACGGCGGCTTCGACGAGCAGCGCCCAGGCGTAGCGGTGCGTCCCCAGGGGGAATCCGGCCTCGGCGGCCCGGGCGAACCCGGCGCGGACGTCGAGGATGCGGCCCCGGGCGGCGGCGAGGGTCAGCTCGATGCGGTGCAGCGGCAGGTCGTGCTGGGGCATCGGGTCGTGGCTGCCGAAGTACGCGCGGGCGGCGGCCAGCCGCTCGTCGGCCGCGGCCAGCTCGCCGCGGGCGCGGGCCACGTCGGCCTGGATCCAGGCGGCCGCTCCGCGCGGCTTGGGGCTGGGGGCCGAGGCCCGTTCGATGTCGGCGGCGTGGTCCACGGCCTCGCTCCAGCGCCCGAGGGAGACCAGTGACTCCGCGAGGTTCCCCCGCACCCATGCCTCGTTGTCGACGAGGCCGTACTTCCTGGAGAAGGCGACGCCCTCCTCGGCGATCTTCACGGCCTCGCGCGAGCGCCCCACGGACTCCAGGGCCGAGGGGAGGTTCACGTGGATGCGGCCGGCGACGCTGGCCATCCTCTGCGCCACCGCCTGCTCCCTGACGGCGTACAGCATGGTGAGGCCGCCCTCGACGTCACCGGAGTCGACGGTCAGGTTGCCGAGGGTGGTCAGCGCGGACAGCTCGGTGTCGCGGGCGCCGACCATGCGCGCGTACTCCACGGCCTGCTCGGCGGAGACCAGGCTTTCCGGGCCCGGCTCGTGGAGCATGCCCCAGCCCGCGACGTACGCGAGGACCTCGGCGTGGACGGCGGACGGCGGCAGGCCCCGCACCAGGTCGCGGGCGCGGGCGAGTTCGGCCCAGCCGTCGCCGCGGCCCAGGCTGGAGATGAGCTTGCAGCGCTGCACCCAGAACCAGGCCTCGCGCAGCGCGTCGCCTTCGCCGTCGAGCAGTCTCAGCGCCTTCTTGGCGATCTTCAGGGCCCGTTCGCGCTCGCCGCCGAACCGGCCGGCGACGGTGGCTTCCGCCATGAGGTCGAGGTAGCGCAGCGGTGTCGTGGCGGGGTCGCAGCCGCAGGGCGGGTAGACCTCGGCGTAGTCCAGGGGCCTCAGCACCGCGCGGACGGTCTCGGGGGCGTCGTCCCACAGCTCCATGGCGCGTTCGAGGAGGCTGAGCTGGTCGGCGTACGCGTGGCGGCCGCGTGCCTCGACGGACGCCTTCAGGACGGCGGGCAGCGCCTTGGCGGCGTCGTGCGCCGCGTACCAGTAGCTGGCGAGGCGCGTGGTGTACTCCTCGGCCCGCACCAGTGAGGGGTCGGCCTCCAGCGCTTCGGCGTACCGCCGGTTGAGGCGGGAACGCTCGCCGGGGAGCAGGTCGTCGCTGAGTGCCTCGCGCACCAGGGAGTGGCGGAAGCGGTATCCGTCGCCGTCCGGTGTCGCGAGCAGCAGATTGGCGCCCACGGCGGCCCGCAGGGCCTCGATCAGGTCGTCCTCGGGCAGCCGCGCGACGGCGAGCAGCAGCCGGTACTCGACGGTGGAGCCGCCTTCGGCGACGATTCTGGCGACCTTCTGGGCGTCGTCGGGCAGCGCTTCGACGCGGACGAGGAGCAGGTCGCGCAGGGAGTCGCTGAGGCCGGTGGCGCAGCCGGTGCCCATGCAGGAGGCCAGTTCCTCGACGAAGAAGGCGTTGCCGTCGGAGCGGGTGAAGACCTCTTCGGCCAGCGCCGCGTCCGGCTCGGCGGCGAGGATTCCGGCCAACTGCCGGTGCACTTCGGCCCGGTTGAAGCGGGGCAGCTCGATGCGCCGGACCGTGCGCAGCCGGTCGAGCTCGGCGAGGAGGGGGCGCAGCGGGTGGCGGCGGTGGATGTCGTCCGCGCGGTAGGTGCCGATGACGACGAGGCGGCCGCGCCGCAGGGTGCGGAAGAGGTACGCGAGGAGGTGCCGGGTGGAGGTGTCGGCCCAGTGCAGGTCCTCCAGGGCGAGCACGACCGTACGGTCGGCGGTGATGCGCTCCAGGAGACGGACGGTCAGCTCGAAGAGGCGCGTCATGCCGTCCTCGTTGTGCTGATCGCGGGTGGTCTCGCCCAGCTCGGGCAGCAGCCGCGCCAGTTCGCCCTCCTGGCCCTCGGCCGCGGCGGCGACCTCGTCGGGCATCCGGCGCCGCAGGGCGCGCAGCGCGGTGGAGAACGGCGCGAAGGGCAGGCCGTCGGCGCCGATCTCGACGCAGCCGCCCACCACGACGACGGCGCCCGCCTCGCACGCGGCCGCGAAGAACTCCTCGACGAGGCGGGTCTTGCCGACGCCGGCCTCACCGCCCACGAGCAACGCCTGCGGCTCGCCCGCGGTGGCGCGGGCGAGCGCATCGGTGAGCTGGGCGAGTTCGCCGGCGCGGCCGACGAACACGGGGCTGACAGACCTGGTTTCCACATCGCCGAGCATCGCACAGGGGTCCGACATCGTGGGGGCGACCAGTGAATCTCTCAAGGTCACGACCGTCATCGCGCGTCCTCGGTCAGCCGTCGGGCCGCGTCAGGCGGCCCGTGCGAAGCGGTTGCGCAGCGAACTCACCGGCCCCTCCGATGCGTTCTGTCCGGAGGAGCGGGCGGCGCGGCGGCCGGCCCTGCGGGCCTTGGCGGCCTGCCGTGCGAGGCGCTCGCCGGCGGCGACGCGCCTGAGCTCGGCCGCGTGCTGCTGCTGGATCTCGTGCTCGAACATGGTGTTCTCCCGGTGAGGTGGGTCTTCGTCGGTCTCGCTTTCGCGATGACTCCACTCTCGTTTCCCAGGGGTCCCCGACGCATCGGGAGAGTGCCGCATCTTGACGGCACAAAGGGCCTTAGGGACG
Source organism: Streptomyces albidochromogenes (assembly GCF_005981925.1). Lineage (GTDB taxonomy): Bacteria > Actinomycetota > Actinomycetes > Streptomycetales > Streptomycetaceae > Streptomyces > Streptomyces albidochromogenes. The sequence continues at coordinate 12,196 of NZ_VBVX01000039.1, read as the reverse complement.
TACGCGCGAAGGTGCGTACGTCCCTAAGGCCCCTGGCGCGGCTGCCTTACTGCCCCGCTCCGGCGCCCGTCGGAGCGGCGGGCAGCGTGGGCATCGCGGCGAAGAGGTCGAAGTACATCCCGGCCGAGACGAGCAGCCCGAGGACGCCGAGGGCGAAGCCCGCCCAGGCGAAGGAGCGGACCCAGGCGGGCCGGATGTTCGCGCCGGGCGTGCCGAACGACGGGCGGACCAGCACCACGGCCGCCACGATCAGCGCGAGGAGCGCGAAGCCGCCGTTGACGAGGGCGGTCATGTGCCAGCCGTTGCCGTAGAGCGCGGCGACCTGGTCGGCGGGGCTGTCGGTCTGCTGGGTGCCGAGCTGGCCGATGAGCGTCTGGCGCTCGGCGGCGACGCGGCTGGTCCAGGTCCCGGTGAGGGCGGCGAACCCGAGCACCGTGGAGACCACGGCGGCGGCGCCCGCGCCGACGCCGGCCGAGGAGGCCGGCGGTGCCTCGTCGAGGAGGTCCGCGTCGTCGTCGGCCTCGTCGTCGTGGGCGCCGCCGGCCTCCGCGTCGGCGTCGTGGTCGTTCTTGACAACCGCCACGCCGCCGTCCGCAGCGTCCCGGCCGTCGGCGGGGGCCTCCTGGCCGGCGGCCTTCGTGGTGTCTCGTGCGGCGGCGATCTCGTCGCCCTTGTTCTCGTCGGACCGGGTTCGGGCTGCAGCTGTCATACGCCGCACGCTAGGTGCGGTTTCTGAGAGCTCTCTTAACGGCTCTCGCGCCACTCCGGCGCCAGCACCGACCAGATCTCCTGGTCGTGCCGCGCACCCCGGTACTCGTACGCCTCACGCCGTACGCCGTCCCGGGTCATCCCCAGCCGCTTCGCCACATTGATGCTGGCGGTGTTCCCGGAGGCGACCAGCCACTCGACGCGCTGGATCCCCCGCTCGTCCACCGCCCAGTCGATCAGCACCCGCGCGGCGCGGGTGACCAGGCCGCGGCCCACCGCGGACGGCTCCAGCCAGCAGCCGACCTCGCAGGTGCCGGCCTTCGCGTCGAAGAGCCGGAAGAGCACTCCGCCGACCAGCGTGCCGTCGAGCCAGATGCCGTAGATCCGCCCGGCGTCGGCCGCCTGCTTGTCCGCGTACGACTGGAGGAAGGCCCGCGCCGCTTCGAGGTCCTCGGCGGCCGCCGCGAGCCCGATGAACCGGCCGATGTACTCGCGCCCGCGTTCGATGTGGGCGAAGTACTCCTCGGCGTGCCAGGGCTCCAGGGGGCGCAGCACCGCGTTCTCGTCGCCGCCGCCCAGGTGTATCGCGAACATCCCGCTCCTCGCCGGTTAGGGCACGAGCTGCTGGGACTCCTCCTGGTCGCCCGTGCGCTGGACCTTGATCTTGTCATGCGCAGGCAGGGCTTCGGCGGGTTCGATGCTGATCCGGGGCAGCCACCGGTCCAGCCGGCGCGGCAGCCACCAGTTGGCGCCGCCGAGCATGTGCATGAGGGCGGGGACCAGGAGCGTACGGAGGACGAACGCGTCCAGCGCCACGGCGGCGGCGAGCGCGATGCCGAACATCGCGATCACCCGGTCGCCGCTGAGCACGAACGCCAGGAAGACCGAGATCATGATCACGGCGGCCGAGTTGATCACACGGCTGGTCTCGGCCAGGCCGACCCGCACCGCCCGCCGGTTGTCGCCGGTCTCCAGCCACTCCTCGTACATCCGGCTGACGAGGAAGACCTGGTAGTCCATCGAGAGCCCGAAGAGCACCGACACCATGATCACCGGAAGGAACGGTTCGATCGGCCCCGCGCTGCCGAGCCCGAGCAGCTCGCTGCCCCATCCCCACTGGAAGACGGCGACGACGACGCCGAAGGAGGAGGCGACGGCGAGCACGTTCATCAGGGCGGCCTTGAGCGGAATGCCGACGCTGCGGAAGGCGAGCAGCAGCAGGACGCAGCCCAGCGCGATCACGACGCCCACGAAGAGCGGCAGCTTGTCGACGATGACCTCGGCGAAGTCGTCGTACCCCGCGGTGATCCCGCCGACGTACACCTCGAGCGTCGTGCCCTGCTCGGCCTGCGGCAGGACGCTCTCGCGCAGCCGGTCGACCAGGTCGCTGGTCTCCTGCGACTGCGGCGACGACTGCGGTACGACGGTGAGGGCGGCCGTCCCGCCGTCGGCGCCGTACGCCACCGGGCTGACCGAGGCGACCCCGTCGGCGGCGCGCACGGTGCCGGCGAGGGCGTCCATGGCCGCGCGGTCGTCGGCTCCGTGGACCTCGGCGACCAGGGTCAGCGGACCGTTGCTGCCGGGGCCGAAGCCGTCGGCGACCAGGTCGTATGCCGCGCGGGTGGTGGAGGACGCCGGGTTGTTGCCCTGGTCGGACGTGCCCAGGTGCAGACCCAGCGTGGGCAGCGCGAGGACCACCATGACGACGGCGGCGACGGCGCCGAGCAGCTTGGGGTGGCGCTCGACGAAGGCGGACCAGCGGGCGGCGAAGCCGGTGGGCAGCTCGGGCTTCGGGCCGTGCTCGGCGAGCTGCCTGCGCTCGCGGCGGCTGAGCGCCCGCATGCCGATGAGGGAGAGCAGGGCGGGCAGCAGGGTCACCGAGGCGGCGACGGTGAGCAGGACGGTCAGCGACGCGGCGATCGCGACGCCGTTGAGGAACGACAGGCGCAGTATCAGCATGCCCAGCAGGGCGATGCAGACCGTCGCGCCGGCGAAGACGACGGCGCGGCCGGTGGTGGCGACGGCGTTCGTGGCCGACTCGGTCACGGACAGGCCGCTGCGCAGCCCCTTGCGGTGCCGGGTGACGATGAACAGGGCGTAGTCGATGCCGACGCCGAGCCCGACGAGCATGCCGAGCATCGGGGCGAAGTCGGCGACCGTCATGACGTGGCCGAGGAGCACGGTCCCCGCGTACGCGGTGCCGACGCTGACCAGGGCGGTCGCGATCGGGAGCAGGCTGGCCGCGAGCGAGCCGAAGGCGACGAAGAGGACGACGGCCGCGACCACCACTCCGACCAGCTCGCTGAGGTGCGAGGTGGGAGCTTCGGTGAGGGCCACGGCGCCGCCGCCGAGCTCCACCTGGAGCTGGGCGCTCTCGGCGCTCTTGGCGGTCTTGACGAGCGCCTCGGCCTGCTTCTGGAGGACGTCGTCGGACTGCGCGTCGAAGGTGACCGTGGCGTAGGCGGTGTGACCGTCCTTGCTGATCTGGCCGGCGCCCTCGCGCTCGTACGGGCTGACCACGGACTCCACGCCCGGGAGGTCCTCGACGGCGTCCAGCGTCCGGGTCATGGACTGCTCGACCCCGGCGGCCTGGACGGTGGTGCGGCCGGCGGTGTGCCAGACGACGGTGTTGCCGTCGCCGCCCCTGCCGTCGAACGCTTCGTCGAGGAGGGCGGTGGCGCGTCCCGACTCCGTGCCGGGCACCTCGTAGTCGTTGGAGTACGCCGAACCGGCGACTCCGGCGGCTCCGGCGACCACGCCGAGCGCGAGAAGCCAGAGCAGGACTGAGGCGAAACGGTGCTTGACGCACCACCGGGCGATTGCTGCCAACGGATTTGCTCCCTGGGTGGTTCGTGGATCTTTACCGGGACCAAACCCGCAAAGAACTCAGGACCTACGCTCAGCCACTTTGACAGCCAAACGTGATCCTTTGTCCCTTTCGTGCGCATCATCACAGGAGTGGCGGGAGCCGGGGCACAGCTCCCGGGCTCCCCCGTGCCACCCGGTCTGTCAGCCTGAGACGCTCGCGCGCCCGTTCTCAATGTGCCCCATGAGGCGTCGGCGGAAAGCGTCGTCACCCGTAACGGTGATCGCCAAGTCGTACCACCCGTGCGCGTCCGCGGCGGAGTGCACCACGGTGCGGCTGCGGCCCGGCTTCACGGTGATCCGGCGGGGCCGCCCGTCGTCGAGGTCGGCCTCGTCCGCGTAGGCGAGCGTCGTGACGGTGAAGGTCAGCGGCTGCCTGCCCCGGTTGGCGAGGGTCAGGTGCAGGTCGCGGTCGCGCGCGTCGAGGTGTGACGACACTTCGGCGGCCCCCGTCCTCGTACCGGCGAACTCGCGGCGGAAGCCGTTCGGCCCCGTGACGGTGAAGCGGTAGGCGTCCCGCGTAAGGGGTACGTCCCATTGCGCCGTGCCCCTTACGTCCCGGTGCTGCGGAACGGCGAACTCGCCGGCGTAGGGGTGGAGCGCGAAGTGCGCGCTCGCGCGCCCCGTGTTGCTGAGCGCGACCTTGAAGACGCCGCCGTCGACCTTCCCGTCGGCGTCGGGCTGGTACGGCAGCGGGCGGGCGGGGCGCGTCCCCTCCTCCTGCACGGGCATGTGCTGCTCCAGCGGCGGCACCGGCCGCCAGCGCCCGGTGAAGGGCGGTATCGCGCCCGGTTGCTCGACGGGAGGCCGCCGGCGCCCGCGCCTGAAGTCGAACGCGGAGGTCAGGTCGCCCGCGACCGCGCGCCGCCAGGGGGTGATGTTGGGCTCCTCGATGCCCGTCCAACGCTCCAGGAACCGGATCACGGAGGTGTGGTCGAAGACCTCGGAGCAGACGTACCCGCCGACCGTCCACGGCGAGACGACCAGCATCGGGACCCGGATGCCGAGCCCGGTCGGCCGCCCCTGGTACCGCTCGTCGGTGTTGTCGGCGGGCGGCACCGGCGGCGGCACGTGGTCGAAGAAGCCGTCGTTCTCGTCGTAGTTGATCAGTACGACGGTGTGCCGCCAGACCTCCGGGTGCGCGCCGAGCGCGTCGAGCACCTTGTAGACCAGCGAGGCGCTGGCGATCGGCGACGAGGAGCCGGGGTGCTCGGAGTCGACCGCCGAGGGCACCAGGTACGACACCTCCGGCAGCTTCCCCGCCGCCACGTCGGCCCGGAAGTCGTCGGCGAGCCCCCCGGTCGGGACCCTCCGCAGGCCGCGTTCGAACAGGGATCGCTCGGCGCGGGTCAGCGTCGCCACGCCCTCCTCCAGCGCGGCGAGCAGGCGCTCGCGCTCGGCGGCGTCGGCCGTCTCCCGCACCTTGGCGTAGAACGCCTCCATGTATGTGAAGCCGCCGGGCGCCTTCGCGAGCGCCTTGCGGGCGATCGTCTTGAACGCCGTGAAGAACTCGATGTTGTTGTCGGTGAAGTTCTCCCACTCCTGGTACGTCTTCCAGGACCGGCCCGCCTTCTCCAGCCGCTCGGCGTACGTCGGCCACGGGTATCCGGGGTGGGTGCCCTCGGCGTACGCCGCGTTGGTGACGGCGCGGCTGCCGTCGGCCTCGTGGCCGGTCCAGCCGCTCCACAGGTGGTTGCGGTTCGGGCTCGTCGACGTATGGATCGACGAATGGTAGGCGTCGCAGATGGTGAAGGTGTCCGCGAGCTCGTAGTGCAGCGGCAGGTCGCGGCGGTCGTAGTAGGCCATGGTGGCGGCGGTCTTGGCCGACACCCAGCCGTCCATCCAGCCTGGTTCCAGGCCTTGGCGCCGCCGCCCCACGAGTGGTCGAGGTCGCCGATGTACTGGAGGTCCTTCTTCTGCGCCTCGGCCGCGTCCCGTACGGGGAAGGGCAGGACGGAGCGCAGCGGGCCGGGCTGCTCGAAGACCGGCCTGCCGTACGGCAGCTCCACGGCGTTGCGGTCACCGAAGCCGCGTACGCCGCGCAGGGTGCCGAAGTAGTGGTCGAAGGACCGGTTCTCCTGCATGAGGACGACGACGTGCCTGACCGCTTTCAGTCCGCCGGAGGGCGGTTCGGCGGCTATCGCCGCCCGCAGCGAGGGCGGAAGCAGCGATCCGGCCGCGGCGGCGCCGACGGCGCCTGTGCCCAGCGCGAGCATCCTTCTGCGCGAAATGTCCGGTGACACGCTCGACCTCCCAGTCGACAGCCAATGGTCCGCCTGTGATCCATTGAGTGGTACGTCTGGGACGGTAGTGAGGCCGGGTGGCGACGAGAAGACCCGGCGACGACTCCGGCGTGAACGTCCAAGACAAGGCGTCAAGAGTCCAAGCGTCATCCGGCCACGCACGAGCGGTCCCGCACGCCCGAGGGGCGGCGCCCCGGAAGGTTCCGGTGCGCCGCCCCTCGGGCGTGTCGGGCGTACGGGCCTCAGCCCTCGGTGACGCCGAGCTTCTCCAGGCTGTGCTCAGTCATTCCTTCGGGGCAAGCCGCTCAAGAATCAGCTCCCGCACCCGCCCCGCGTCGGCCTGTCCGCGCGTGGCCTTCATGACCGCGCCGACCAGCGCGCCGGCCGCGGCGACCTTGCCGCTGCGGATCTTGTCCGCGATGCCGGCGTTGGCGGCGATGGCCTCGTCGACGGCCGTACCCAGCGCGCCCTCGTCCGAGACGACCTTCAGGCCGCGCTTCTCGACGACGTCGTCCGGGCCGCCCTCGCCCGCGAGGACGCCCTCGATGACCTGGCGGGCCAGCTTGTCGTTGAGCGAGCCCTCCTTCACCAGGGCGGTGACGCGAGCGACCTGCTCGGGCGTGATCGGCAGCGACGCGAGGTCGCGGCCGGACTCGTTGGCGTTGCGGGCCAGCTCGCCCATCCACCACTTGCGCGCCGAGGCGGCGTCCGCGCCCGCCTCGATGGTGGCGACGATCGGGTCGATCGCCCCGGCGTTCAGGATCGACTGCATGTCGTGCTCGCTGACGCCCCACTCCTCGCGGAGGCGGTTGCGGCGTACCCGCGGCAGCTCGGGCAGCCCCTTGCGGAGCTCCTCGACCCACTCACGGGAGGGGGCCACGGGGACCAGGTCGGGCTCCGGGAAGTACCGGTAGTCCTCGGCGTTGTCCTTGATGCGGCCGGCCGTGGTGGAGCCGTCCTCCTCGTGGAAGTGCCGGGTCTCCTGGACGATCGTGCCGCCGGAGGAGAGCACCGCGGCGTGCCGCTGGATCTCGAAGCGGGCGGCGCGCTCGACCGAGCGCAGGGAGTTGACGTTCTTCGTCTCGGAGCGCGTGCCGAACTCCTCACGGCCGTGCGGCCGCAGCGAGAGGTTCACGTCGCAGCGCATCTGGCCCTGCTCCATGCGCGCCTCGGAGACGCCGAGCGCCTTGATGAGCTCGCGGAGCTCGGCGACGTACGCCTTCGCGACCTCGGGGGCCCGCTCGCCCGCGCCCTCGATCGGCTTCGTGACGATCTCGATGAGCGGGATGCCGGCGCGGTTGTAGTCCAGCAGGGAGTGGGACGCGCCGTGGATACGGCCGGTGGCGCCGCCGACGTGCAGCGACTTGCCGGTGTCCTCCTCCATGTGGGCGCGCTCGATCTGCACGCGGAAGATCTCCCCGTCCTCCAGCTGGACGTCCAGATAGCCGTTGAAGGCGATCGGCTCGTCGTACTGGGAGGTCTGGAAGTTCTTCGGCATGTCCGGATAGAAGTAGTTCTTCCGGGCGAAGCGGCACCACTCGGCGATCTCGCAATTGAGCGCGAGGCCGATCTTGACGGCCGACTCGACGCCGATCGCGTTGACGACCGGGAGCGAGCCGGGCAGCCCCAGGCAGGTGGGGCAGGTCTGGCTGTTGGCGTCCTGCTTCAGCTCCGTGGAGCAGCCGCAGAACATCTTCGTCTTTGTGCCGAGCTCGACATGGACCTCCAGGCCCATGACGGGGTCGTAGGACGCGAGCGCGTCCTCGTACGACACCAGTTCAGTGACGGTCACGGTGAAACTTTCCCTCTCAGCCCAGCAGGACGTCGTCGTCGCCGAGCTTCTTCAGCTCGCGGTAGAGCAGAGCGAGGCCCGTGACGATGGCGGCGGCGGAGACAGCGGCGTCGACGAGACGCAGCGTGTCATTGTCCTTGCGGGCCATACGGGCCTGCTTGACGACGCTGATCGCGCCGAAGGCGGTGGAGCCGATCGACAGGTACGTACCGGCCTTGGAATTCTTGAATCCCTTGGCCTTGATGGGCATGGGGCTCACAGCGACGGTGCCTCCTCAAGCAGCGGGTGGCCCCACTTTTCCACGAAGGCGGCCTCGACCGCGGCGCCGACCTTGTAAAGACGGTCGTCCTTCATGGCGGGGGCGATGATCTGGAGACCGACCGGCATGCCGTCCTCCGGAGCCAGGCCGCAGGGCAGCGACATGGCGGCGTTGCCGGCCAGGTTGGTCGGGATCGTGCACAGGTCCGCGAGGTACATCGCCATCGGGTCGTCGGCGCGCTCGCCGATCGGGAAGGCGGTGGTGGGCGTCGTCGGCGAGACGATCACGTCGACCTTCTCGAACGCCTTCTCGAAGTCCTGCGTGATGAGCGTACGGACCTTCTGGGCGGATCCGTAGTACGCGTCGTAGTAGCCGGAGCTGAGCGCGTACGTACCGAGGATGATCCGGCGCTTGACCTCGTCGCCGAAGCCGGCCTCACGGGTGAGGGCGGTGACCTCCTCGGCGGACTTCGTGCCGTCGTCGCCGACCCGCAGGCCGTAGCGCATGGCGTCGAAGCGAGCCAGGTTGGAGGAGCACTCCGACGGGGCGATGAGGTAGTACGCGGACAGCGCCAGGTCGAAGGACGGGCAGTCCAGCTCGACGATCTCGGCGCCGAGGCCGCGCATCAGCTCGACGGACTCGTCGAAGCGCTGCAGAACCCCGGCCTGGTAGCCCTCGCCGCGGAACTGCTTGACGACGCCGACGCGCATGCCGGCGACGGAGCCGTTGCGGGCCGCCTCGACGACCGGCGGGACCGGGGCGTCGATGGAGGTCGAGTCGAGCGGGTCGTGCCCGGCGATGACCTCGTGCAGGAGCGCGGCGTCCAGGACCGTACGGGCGCAGGGGCCGCCCTGGTCGAGGGAGGACGAGAACGCGACCATGCCGTAGCGGGAGACGCCGCCGTACGTCGGCTTGACGCCGACGGTGCCGGTGACGGCGGCCGGCTGGCGGATGGAGCCGCCGGTGTCCGTGCCGATCGCGAGCGGCGCCTCGAACGACGCGAGGGCGGCGGAGGAGCCGCCTCCGGAGCCGCCGGGGATCTTCGTCAGGTCCCAGGGGTTGCCGGTCGGGCCGTACGCGCTGTTCTCGGTGGAGGACCCCATGGCGAACTCGTCCATGTTGGTCTTGCCGAGGATGACCACGTCGGCCGCCTTCAGCTTCTTGGTCAGCGTCGCGTCGTACGGCGGGATCCAGCCTTCGAGGATCTTCGAACCGACGGTGGTCGGGATGCCCTCGGTGGTGAAGATGTCCTTCAGCGCGAGCGGCACGCCGGCCAGCGGGCCGAGCTTCTCGCCGTTCTCCCTCTTCGCGTCGACGGCGCGGGCCTGGGCCAGCGCGCCCTCGCGGTCGACGTGCAGGAAGGCGTGCACCTTCTCGTCGACCGCGTCGATACGGGCCAGGTGGGCCTCGGTCACCTCGACGGCCGTGACCTCGCCCGAGGCGATCTTCGCGGCGGTCTCGGCGGCGGTGAGCCTGATGAGGTGCTCGTTCTTGTGTGTGGCGGTCGTCATGGTGATTAGTCCTCCCCCAGGATCTGCGGCACCTTGAAACGCTGCTGCTCCTGGGCGGGGGCGCCGGAGAGGGCCTGCTCCGGGGTGAGCGACGGACGGACCTCGTCCGCGCGCATGACGTTCGTCAGCGGCAGCGGGTGGGAGGTCGGCGGTACGTCTTGGTCGGCGACCTCGGAGACGCGGGCGACCGCGCCGATGATGTCGTCGAGCTGACCGGCGAAGTGATCGAGCTCTTCGCCCTTCAGCTCCAGACGCGCCAGCCGTGCGAGGTGGGCGACCTCCTCGCGCGTGATGCCAGGCATGCAGCGATCCTCAGGGGTGAGTGTGTGGATTTTGGCCCAATCCTATGGGGCTCGGGGCCCTGCCCACGAAACGGTTCCCCGCCGAAGCCCTCGTACGCACCCCGCGCGCTACTTCACCGGCTGGCCGGACGGCGAAGGGGTCTGGCGCTGCGTCTCTTCCAGGGCCGCCGCCGCGGCGACCCGGTCCAGGTCCACCTGCCGGTGCCAGCCCCGCTCGCCCCGCGCCAGCAGCCACGCCGTCGCCTCGTCCGGGGGCATCGCCGCCGCCACCAGCCATCCCTGCACCGCGTCGCAGCCCAGGTCCCGCAGGCGCTCCCACGTCTCGTCGTCCTCGACGCCCTCGGCCACCACCAGCAGGCCGAGCGAGTGGGCGAGGTCGACCGTGCAGCGGACGATCTCGGCGTCCTCGTTGTCGACCGCCAGCCGGGCCACGAAGGACCGGTCGATCTTGAGCTCGCTGACCGGGAGCCGGCGCAGATGGACCAGGGACGAGTAGCCGGTGCCGAAATCGTCCAGGGACATCTTCACGCCGTGGCCGGTGAGTCCGGCCAGGGTGTCCGCAGCCCGCTGCGGGTCCTCCAGGAGGACGTGCTCCGTTATCTCCAGCTGGAGGGAGCCGGCCGGGACGCCGTGCCGGGCCAGCCGGGCCGCGACCGCGCCGGCGAAGCCGGGCGTGTGCACGTCGCGCGGCGAGACGTTGACCGCGACGGGGGTGTTCAGCCCCTGCTTGCGCCAGCGCGCGACCTGTGCGAGCGCGGTCTCCAGGACGTACTCCGTCAGGTGCGGCATCAGGCCCGAGGACTCCGCGATGGCGATGAACTCGTCGGGAGGGACCCGGCCGCGCTCCGGGTGCACCCACCGCACCAGCGCCTCCAGGCCGGCGACCTGTCCGTCGAAGCGGACCTTCGGCTGGTAGTGGAGTTCGACCTCGCCGGCGTCCAGCGCCCGGCGCAGGTCGCCCAGCAGGCCGAGCCGGTCGGGGGTGTTGCTGTCCCGCTTGGACTCGTAGACCTCGACACCCGTGCGGTCCCGCTTGGCCTGATACATCGCCACGTCCGCCCGGCGCAGCAGCCCTTCCGCGTCCAGCGCGTGGTCGGGGAAGACGGCGACGCCCGCGCTGGCCTCCAGGACCAGCGTCAGGCCGTCCAGGTCCAGCGGCGAGGAGAGCGCGGCCACCAGGTGCCGGGCGACGCGCTGGGCGCTGGTCGTGGAGTCCGCGGTCGGCAGCAGTACCGCGAACTCGTCACCGCCGAGCCGCGCGGCCTCCGCCCCGCGCGGCAGGGCCAGCCGCAGCCGGTCCGCTATCTGGAGCAGCAGCCGGTCCCCCGCCAGGTGGCCGAGCGTGTCGTTGACCGCCCGGAAGCGGTCGAGGTCTATCAGTACGAGCGCGGACCTGGTCCCGACGCTCTCCGCTTCTTCCAGCACCGGGCGGGCCCGCTGGAGCAGCCAGTGCCGGTTCGGCAGCCCGGTCAGCGGGTCCCTCAGCTGCTCCTCCGCCCTGGCCCGGGCGATCCACAGCGTGGAGTCGAGCGCGATGAGCGGTACGGAGAACAGCGGCAGCAGGACGGGCAGCGCCACGGCGGTGACACAGATCAGGGGGGCGATCCCGAGCAGGGCCACCGCGACGAGCCCCTGCCGGTACAGGGCCGTCCGGGCGACGGACGGCAGCCGCCCGCCGCGCGGCGCCAGCGCGTACCAGAGCAGCAGCCGGGTGAGGGCCAGGTACGCGACGGCGGCCAGCACGACCTCCGGGACCGTCTCTATCCCCCACTCCAGCGGGTTCCAGGGCCGCTCGACGGTCGGTACGTCGCCGAACACGGCCAGGACGATCGCCGCCGCGCCGATGCCGAGGATGTCGACCGCGCCGTGCAGCAGGCCCTGCTTCCAGCGGTGCCGGCGGGCCGTCCCGACGAGCACCACGACGGCCAGGCTGACCAGGCCGGCGGGCACCCAGCCGTACAGCAGCAGGACGGCCAGGGTGAGCGCGGCGCCCGAGCCGGTGCCGCCCCACCACCGGTCGCGGCCGAGCGCGACCAGGTGGCCGACGATGACCGCGGTGAGGAGGGCGAGGGACCAGCCGACCGTGCTGCCGGGGAACAGGGCGCGATCCCCGGTCACGGCGCGGAAGATCCCGGTGGCAAGGACGAGGGCGGCCACTGTCACGACGGCGGTGGGCAGCGCCCTGGGGGCGCCTGCCCACCGCCGCAGCCGTGAGGCCGGGTCGGCACTCTCGGTCGGTTTCATTCCGTCCCTCTCACAGCCGGCGGTGCCCGTGCCAAGCGCTGGCCCCGTTGTCATGCCGTCCACGACTGAATCCCTTCCCCGGGCTCCGTGCGAGCAGGGGCACCGCGTTGCAGCCGTGCACGGCAGGCGCACATCTCAACAGTAGGCCGCAGAAGGCTCTTCGGGGCAGCGGTCCACCGCTCTTGCCCGAATGCGACCCAGCCACCCGCGTCCGTCTGCTATGCGCCGAACGGGTGATCCGGGCTGCGGTTCGAACCCCCTCTCACCGCCCC